>NZ_JAMQPV010000024.1 GCF_026151395.1 Leptospira limi | reverse complement strand
GTGCATCTGTTGTCACACCAGTGGCATGGCAGAGTAGCTACGTTCGGTCGGGATAACCGCTGAAAGCATATAAGTGGGAAGCCCACCTGAAGATAAGATCTCCCTGAAGAGTCCAGGCAGACGACCTGGTTGATAGGTCACAGGTGTAAGTTCAGTAATGGATTCAGCCAAGTGATACTAATCGCTCGATCGGCTTGACCATATTACAAT
>NZ_JAMQPV010000023.1 GCF_026151395.1 Leptospira limi | reverse complement strand
GCAAGAAGTGTGCCGGAGGATAATGTGCCGTAGGCCAAGCGAGGCCGAAAGTGCCGAAGCGCAGTGGTTAGCGTATGTTAATTGCAGTTAGTTAGTATGATAAAAGATTTTTATCGAAAGGTCAACAAAAGCGAGCGCAAATTTTTCTCTTAAATCTTAAAAGCGTAAATTAGAAACAGAACTTTCGTGGAGAAATCAGCTGAAATTGTTCTCTTTCAAAGCTTGAATCGACAACA
>NZ_JAMQPV010000022.1 GCF_026151395.1 Leptospira limi | reverse complement strand
GGCTTCCTGGTAACTCTTTAGCTGGTTATAATACTGAGTCATTCCCATCCGAGCAATGTATGACTCATCTAATTGGCTACTCGTTAACCTTGATAAAAATTCTTCCCGATTGCTTACCAGATCTAAATTTGCTGTTTCTTCCCAACTAGTCAAAGCTACTGCTTTTTGCGATTCCAACTCCTTGAACACATAATCTTTATATGCATTCACATCATTTATTGCATCACTCGTTGTGATACTATTTACATATTCAAATATTGCCTCATCCACTCGGTCTTCCCAAGAAGCACGA
>NZ_JAMQPV010000021.1 GCF_026151395.1 Leptospira limi | reverse complement strand
CGCTTCTTGGTAACTCTTCAGCTGGTTATAATACTGAGTCATTCCCATGCGATTGATGTACGACTCATCTAATTGGCTACTCGTTAGCCTGGATAAAAACACTTCTCGATTGCTAACCAGATCTAAATTTGCAGTGTCTTCCCAACTGGTCAAAGCTACCGCTTTTTGCGATTCCAACTCCTTGAACACATAATCTTTATATGCATTTACATCATTTATTGCATCACTCGTTGTGATACTATTCACATATTCAAATATTGCCTCATCTACTTGGTCTTCCCATGAAGCGCGT
>NZ_JAMQPV010000020.1 GCF_026151395.1 Leptospira limi | reverse complement strand
AGCATGTCCTGGTAATACAAAACCTGCTCATTCCAACTACTCAGACTTCCTAAAAAGTAGGACCTTCCATACACCTCTCGCATGAAATTTGTCTCGTATCCAGGAACTTCTAGCTCCGGAATCACCACCTGCGACCTTAGCGAATACCCAAATAAAATTAAGATAATTAATAATTGCTTATATTTCGCCAAGTGATTCATGTTAGGCTACTCCCCTTACCGCTAATTCGCTTTATTCCTACAAAACCTAACTATTGCACAATCACTTTTTACTCGAAGACCCCCACCTAATACATTCCTCA
>NZ_JAMQPV010000019.1 GCF_026151395.1 Leptospira limi | reverse complement strand
TCCAACAAGTTCACCTTTTCGTCGTCAGGCGACAAACTCATCTTGCCTGGGTTGGTAGAAAGCGCCTAACAGAATTTAACTCTTTGTCGTTGACGACTATCATCCGTTAAACGGTCATCCGTTCCCCGGAAACACACCTACCAACCTTTGTTTTATCCTCTTATCTTTATGTCCCGCATAATCGAATTATGTCACATTGTGCCAACATTATGTCTCATTACCGCACTCCAAACCCAATCAATTCACAAAAATTATTCCCATGAACTACGAACTTTTTTATAAAACAGAGTTGACCGCTTAGGTTTTGAAATTACTTTGGTTTTTACCGCATGAATCGTTAGCGAATCATGGAACCGGTAGTATGCAGGTGACTGTGTGCGGAGGAAGGGGAGGAACTTCCTTTGCGAAAGCAAAACGAATAACCGACATTTTAATTTTCCACGAGAATACTCCTGGGTGATTAGTCTGT
>NZ_JAMQPV010000018.1 GCF_026151395.1 Leptospira limi | reverse complement strand
GCAGACTAATCACCCAGGAGTATTCTCGTGGAAAATTAAAATGTCGGTTATTCGTTTTGCTTTCGCAAAGGAAGTTCTTCCCCTTCCTCCGCACACAGTCACCTGCATACTACCGGTTCCATGATTCGCTAACGATTCATGCGGTAAAAACCAAAGTAATTTCAAAACCTAAGCGGTCAACACTGTTTTATAAAAAAGTTCGTAGTTCATGGGAATTATTTTTGTGAATGGGTTGAGTTTTGGCGAGCGGTAATGAGACATAATGCTGGCGCAATGTGACATAATTCGATTATGCGGGACATAAAGATAAGAGGGTAAAACAAAGGTTGGTAGGTGTGTTTCCGGGGAACGGATGACCGTTTAACGGATGATAGTCGTCAACGACAAAGAGTTAAATTCTGTTAGGCGCCTTCTATCAACCCAGGCAAGATGAGTTTGTCGCCTGACGGCGAAAAGATGAACTTATTAGG
>NZ_JAMQPV010000017.1 GCF_026151395.1 Leptospira limi | reverse complement strand
GAATTACAAATAAATTCTTCGTTGGATTTACCTATAACATTGGAGAAAAATCGGATAGTAATTATAGTTCTGCTCCTAGTTCTTATATTGATTATCGGCAAATTGGCGAGTTTTCTAATTCCCGATACGGAGAGTATTTTGTGTTCAGAACTCAATACTTTTTCTATGATAATTTCTATGGTAGTTTGAATGCTGGTGTAGAAAAAGGATTTACAAAAGAAGAAAAAAATTTGATATATATAGGACGCAATATTGAGTATCAACCTTATTCAAAAATCACTACATTTTCGAACAGATATTTCGGAACCATGGGAATTGGTTATAGAAGAGAATTCTTTGAAAATTTTATATTGGGAATTGAATTCGAATATGGAATTATAAATTCAGGAAAAATCAAAGATCATTATACTTTTGACCCAGTATACTTTAATGGATTTCCTTTAAAATATATACAGGATTTATATTTTGGAAACCAATATAAAATGGGAAATTCTGAATTTTCAGTTATATCATTTTATGCAGGAATTGCATTATAAAATAAAATACTTCGCATAACAGCGACTTACCGCTTCGCTTCGGCACAAGGCC
>NZ_JAMQPV010000016.1 GCF_026151395.1 Leptospira limi | reverse complement strand
CCCTTTTAAGTTTTCGTCTTTCTCAATATTCTATTGCTTTATTTATTTTAATCAAAGTTCTGTTTTACAAAACTTTATTTGGGATATTTCAGCGAAAATTGATCTATAAGAAAGAATAAATTTCAATTACTTCTTACCAATATTTTTGGTCTTGATTCTTTCTTAAGTTTCTCCTTTCTATATCATGGACACTGCAATTAACATACGCTAGCCGCTGCGCTTCGGGACTTTCGCCCTCGCTTGGCCTTCGGCACATAGGCTTCTGGCACTCCTCTTGCTCAAGCAAGCCTCGTGCCAGTCCCTAACGCCTCTTCGAGGCTCAGGGTCAGCCTACGTCGGTTAGCTAGTTCGTTATGCGAAATAAAACAAAATTAAACTAAAAAAATGAATCCTTTAAGTGTATTAGAAGCAATTGGTCAATTTTTCTATTGGATAGTTTATCTGGTAAATCCTAACTTTAGAGAAGATGTAAAGATTAAAGAAATTGAAAGAAAAGAACACCAAAAGTTATCGTCATCAATTGAAAAAAAGAAATCACAGGAAATAGAAATAAAAGAATTTGAGGAAAATCGTAAAAATAAAATTAATAATAATGAAGATCTTATTAAAATCTGTTTCGATGATCCTGTATTTTGTGATGAATATCATATTCTATTAGAAAAATTAAAATCAGAAATTAAGAATAATCAATTAAGACTACAATTTGTCGAGGAATGGAATAATACTTTTTCAAACATTAATTATGGATGTTATTGTAGAATTAAACCGAATTTTAATATCTACAATATTTGTCCTATCGATCAAAATTCTCTAGATAACGCCTGCAAATCCCGACATGATTGTATTTCCTCTAAAAATCTTAATTGGAGCGAAAAATCAGAATGTAATTCAAATTTTTCAGAATTTCTTGATAAAATACCCTATTCAAAGCAGAAATATTTCGATTTAATAACCAATGAAGAAATATTGATTTTGAATGCTAATAAATATAAAGCTCTTCTAAGTATTTATAAGAAAACCAATTGAACATCCGTTTTACTTCGCATAACAGCGACTTACCGCTTCGCTTCGGCACTTACGGCCTCGCTCGGCCTGCGGCAAATTCCCTTTCTGGCATTCGCCTTGCTTACGCAAGCTACATGCCAGTCCCTAACGTCCCGTTCCGGGACTCAGGGTCAGGGAACTTCGGTAAGT
>NZ_JAMQPV010000014.1 GCF_026151395.1 Leptospira limi | reverse complement strand
GTGCGCCGACGCTAACGCCCCTATGGGGCTCAGCTACGGACAACGTTGGTTAGCTTGTTCGTTATGCGTAATCGTATAAACTTTAAAAGAAAATCATAAACTAAATGAAATATTTAAAATACATATTAATTCTATTTATTTTCACTAATTGTGCAGGCTTCTATACTCATAAATACTCCTACTACAGAAACGAGTCAAAAGATAATAATGTAAAGATAAATGGAAAACTTAAAATTGCTTTATATTTAAATGAAAGGGAAAATAATGAAGCTACATTCAATAATCTGAACTCTTTAAGACAAAATTTTGAAAAAGCAAATCTAAAAATTTATACGATTAACAGCTCGGACAAATTTAAATCCTATGATCTGATCATAATGAAATATTCTATTGAAGATCCAAGCGGTTTATTGGAAACGCTTATAGATACTACATTTTTCTTATCATATTTCAATATGATTATCTCGCTAGGATTCATACAAGGAATGAACATCCAACTAAAAATTCACACAATTGAATTGTTCAATCCATCTATAAATAAATCCATTAAAATTAAATTTGCTGAATATTTTCAGAAAAATGATGGCTGGATTGCAAATTATCTAGGTAAAAAACATGGGAAATTTTCAGATGAATACAATCGATATTACATTCATGATGAATCGATTGACGAGCATGAAAAAACCCTTTTAAAAATTATGGAAATTGATGGTATACTAATTCAATAAATATACGACTACGCATAACAGCACCTTAACGCTTCGCTTCGGCACTTTCGGCCTCGCTCGGTCTGCGACACATAGGCTTTCTGGCATTCGCCTTGCTTACGCAAGCTACATGCCAGTCCCTAACGTCCCGTTCCGGGACTCAGGGTCAGCCTACGTCGTTAAGGCTAGTTCGTTATACGCAAGGTCGCAAAATTTAGTCCGAATAAGAAAAATAGGACTTGACTGTAATACATATTTGTATTACAGTTTTAAATTATGATCAGTTTACGCTTACCTCCAGAACTAGAAAGAAAACTAGATTCTTTTGCAAAATCAGAAGGAAAAAGTCGTACTGAAATAGTTAAAGATTCTATTCTAGAATATATCAAAAATCGAGGAAGTAGCAAAACTCCATTTGAATTAGGTTTAGATTTATTTGGAAAACATTATTCTGAGAATTCCGACTTAGCTCAAAATAGAAAAGCTTACCTACAGAAAGCTATTGGAAAGAAGAATGAAAAACGTAGCTCTCATTGATTCTGGTCCAATAATTGCTTTATTCAATTCCAAAGATAAGTTTCATAAACACACTTTAAAATTTCTTAAATCATATAATGGTGAATTAATTTCTTCGTGGCCCGTAATTGCTGAAGTTGTTTACCTTCTTTCATTCTCTGTTGAGGCACAATCAGACTTTCTTGAATGGATTGAAAGAGGAAGTATCAAAATATTTGATTTAAATATTGAGGATCTTAAATACATTAAAAATCGAATGAGAAAGTATTCAGATTTACCTATGGATTTAGCTGATGCTTCCTTAATGTGTATTTCTGAAAAAATGGGAATTGAACGGATTGTTAGTATTGATTCGGACTTCTCCATTTACAAAAACTTAAAAGGGAAATTTCTACAGAACATTTTTAAAGTTTAAATGCGACCCAGCGTATAACAGCGACTAACCGCTTCACTTCGGGACTTACGCCCTCGTTCGGTCTCCGACACATAGGCTTCTGGCACTCCTCTTGCTTACGCAAGCGTCGTTCCAGTCCCTAACGTCCCGTCCCGGGACTCAGGGCCAGCCTACGTCGGTTAGTCTAGTTCGTTATGCGAAAGGTCAAAAAAATGGACTACAAAACAAACTATTAGAAAAATATTATATTTCTCGGAAAACTATGACATTGTTTTTCAGGGAGATTTAAAAGGATCTAAAAGATACCTCGAAGATTCAGAAAAATACGTATGTCGTTTCTGTGGATCAACCCATAAAGAAGCCACATTTACGAAAGATGCACATGCAATCTCAGAGAGTATTGGCAATAAGAGCTTACTCTCATATAGCGAATGTGATGAATGTAATAAAATATTCGGAAATGGAATCGAAGATCATCTCGGTAAATTTCTATTACCGTTAAAAAATGCTTCCGCAATAAAAGGTAAAAATAGTAAACCAACTTACACATCTCCTTCTAACGAATCCAGAATAGATTTTAAAGATGGAACGATGAACATACATAACTTAGAAAATAACCCTTTTGTTGAAATTGATAATCTAAACAAAACAATGATAATTAACTATGTTACAACGCCCCATATACCCGCTGCTGTATTCAAAGCATTTGTAAAATTCTTCCTAAGTGTAATCAAAGAAGATGATTTTAGAAACAAATTTGAAAATGTAACTAAATGAATAAAAGAGACAAATCATGCCTCTATTAATTATAAAATAAAACCTATGGATTTATTTTTAACATTCGTATCTGGAGAAAGTCCTTTTAAATCTCAAATGATAGTCTTCAAAAGAAAAACCATTCGAAAAATACATAACGTTCCCCTGTATTTAAGTGTCTTAACAATTAAAAATTATGCCTTTTTAATAATTCCTCCAATTGAAAATAACACAGATAGTTTTAATAATTATTTAATAGAACATTTCCCAATCATGACAGAAAGAATGAATGATGACGTTTCAATAGGCTATCACACGATAGACTTAAGTAGCCCTTTATTAACCAAAGGGAATATATGTAAAATCACTATGGCCTATGATAGTAAAATTGAAACCACAATTTGACCCTTCGCATAACAGCACGGAAACGCTGCGCTTCGGCACTTGCGGCCTCGCTTGGCCTGCGGCACATTCCCCTTCTGGCACTCGCTTGCATACGCAAGCTACGTGGCCAGTCCCTAACGTCCCGTTGGGACTCAGGGTCGGGAAACGTCGTCTCCG
>NZ_JAMQPV010000013.1 GCF_026151395.1 Leptospira limi | reverse complement strand
ATGCGCCGACGCTAACGCCCCTAAGGGGCTCAGCTACGGACAACGTTGGTTAGCTTGTTCGTTATGCGCAATATTTTAAATCTTAATTTAAATCTTAAAGCTAAGAAAATCTTAAAAAATTCAATTTTCTTGACTAAACTTAATTAAAAATAAAAGATCGTCGCGAAGGAAAACAAATGATTAAAATTAATTTTTTATTAATAGTATTTTCGACATTATTCGTATTGAATAATTGCGCATCATTTAGGGAGAATAATCTCCCTATTGCCCAAGAAAACGATTATAAAACAATAAAAACGGAAAAGATTAAAGTATTTAGTCGATGGACATATAATAGTACTGCTCCCGATGCCGTTTTATGGGCAGCTGCACATAAAAGTTGGTTCGATAAAGCAATTTTAGAGTCCGGCTGTTGCTCACTAGTTGAAGGACCTAAAGATGCCAATATAGTGGTCGATGGAACAGCTTATGATCGTGTTAATTACTTAAGAACAATTCCATTGATTTTAAGTTCAGCTACTCTTACTATTCTGCCATACTGGCAAACTATGACTGTTGATATCAAAGTAACAGTCACTAAAGGAAATAAACAAAATAATTACGAACTTAGGGATTCATATACAATGTTTCAATGGTTACCTATGATTGTAGTTATGCCCTTTACTGGCTTGCCAAATACAAATAGAGACGAACTATTTTTGAATACCTATCAAAATTTGGTAATTCAGATGAAAAAAAATGGTAATCTGTAAACCTTAGATAAATTCAAATTTCGAGATTTAAGGTGGGAAATGAGAAACTTTCCTGCCTTAAAAAAACTCCAGGATAATAAGAAATACTAATATATTCCTACTTTATCTGCTTTTCTCTACTCTCGCTAAAAAATACTGCGCATAACAGCGGCTTTCCGCTTCGCTTCGGCACAAGGCCTCGCTCGGCCTGCGGCAAATTGTCCTCCTGGCATTCGCTTTGCATTCGCAAGCTTCATGCCAGTCCCTAACGTCCCGTTAACGGGACTCAGGGTCGGACAACTTCGGAAAGCCTAGTTCGTTAGCCGCAATAACGCAAAAAATATATGAGACTAATTCAACAATTCCAAAGTATCGACATTACAGCCATTGATCGCTACGTTGAAGAAAAGGAACAAGAAAATCTTTTCCTTGACTTCAAAACAGCAAAAGGTGGATCACTTAGATCTGAAGATGATAAAAAAAACTTATCAAAAGCATTATCGGGATTTGCTAATTCGGCAGGTGGGATAATAATTTGGGGTGTTTTAGCAAAAAAAAATGATAACAATATTGATTGCGCAACAAAATGCGAGCCTATCCAAAACATCTCACAGTTTTACTCAAGACTAAATGAGTTAACAGGTGAGTTTGTACAACCTTTAGTTGAAAAGGTAGAACATAAAATTTTAATTTTAGATCATGCACAAGACACTGGCTTTGCCGTTTCTCTAATACCAGAAAGCCTTTCTCCTCCCCATATGGCTGTCATTGATGGAAGATATTACAAACGCAGCGGAGCTAGCTTTTATCCGATGGAACATTTCGATCTCGAAGATATGTTCGGCAGGCGTAGAAAAGCAAATTTATCACTAGCTCATAAAGTCATGAAATCATCAGGCGATGCTAGCAAAATTAATATTCAAATAATAATTCAAATTATAAATACCGGGAAAGGAGTTGCAGAGCATGTCTTACTTGAACTTAAACCTATGCTGCCTTATTCAATTTATGTACAAGGATTTGGAAGTTACAATCATGGTCTCAAAAGATTACTTCGACCACAAAATAATAATGGTGAAATTCATTTCGCTGCAACCGACGGAATTGTAATCCATCCTAACTATGAATTAGATGTAACACCAATAACTTTAACTTTATCAAGTATTGAAGATAAAATTTATCCTATCAAAATTAATTACAAATTATATACTGCTGGAACCATTGAAAAAACTGGAGTCTATGAAATTTCAGAAGAAATTCTCCGAGATGAAATAAACAAACTTTTACATTAAAAAAGGTTACTGCGGCTAACAGCGCGGAAACGCTGCGCTTCGGCACTTACGGCCTCGCTTGGTCTGCGACACATTCCCCTCCTGGCACTCGCTTGCATACGCAAGCTACGTGACCAGTCCCTAACGTCCCTTCGGGACTCAGGGTCGGGGAACGTCGTCTCCGCTAATTCGTTATGCGAAAGAGCCCAAGCTTTTACATTTCTTCTCAAAATATTATTAAAAAATACTTAATATTTTATTATTATTCTCAAAATTTAACTACATAAATCAACAAGTAACATTCAGCATTATATTTTCCGAATAGTCTAAGATAATGTTTGTTAATTTAATAATAACAGAAAGTATAAAATAATTATCAGGAGAGATTCTATGTCACGACCCGAAATTCCGAATTTAAAAACTTGGCCAAGAAACTTAAGTACATCTCAAGGTGGAGGCCTATCAACTTCTCAAGGTGGGGGTATGTCTACATCACAATACGGTGGGGCTTCAACCTCTCAGTACGGAGGTTTATCTACTTCCCAATATGGAGGAATGTCCACGTCACAATATGGTGGGCTATCTACTTCTCAATATGGCGGACTATCTACATCGCAATACGGTGGCCTATCAACTTCTCAGTATGGTGGGCTATCTACATCACAATATGGCGGCCTATCAACTTCTCAAGGTGGAGGTATGTCTACATCTTCAGGAGATACATATCTAAGCAATATTCCTCCTTGGCCTCATTTTGTAAGGGAGCTAGAAGATAGAGGATTAATTTCGGAAGCAAATTTTATCAGAAGATATCTTCCGGAATTTCTATGGCCAGAAAACTTCTTTCAATAGAAGGCTCCTTCGCATAACAGCGTGGAAACGCTGCGCTTCGGCACTTATGGCCTCGCTTGGGCTGCGCCACATTCCCTTTCTGTCACTCGTTTGCATTCGCAAACTCCGTTCCAGTCCCTAACGTCCCGTTCGGGACTCAGGGTCAGGGAACGTCGTCTCCA
>NZ_JAMQPV010000012.1 GCF_026151395.1 Leptospira limi | reverse complement strand
CCTTAACGACGTAGGCTGACCCTGAGTCCCTACGGGACGTTAGGGACTGGCCACGACACTTGCGCAGGCAAGGGGAGTGCCAGAAGCCTATGTGTCGCAGACCGAGCGAGGCCTCGTGCCGAAGCGAAGCGTTAAGGTGCTGTTATACGACGTTTGATATTTATGGATTCTGATATTGATTCAATCGATCATTAACGACTTTTTCGTCGTCAATCTGTGTAAAATCCCGTGCACAAATATAAATTCTTTTGTTTATGTGATCTATAGTTGTAACACTTGCATAAACAAATAACGGTGAGTTTAGTTTGTATTCTTCTTTCAAATAAGTGTCATAATTTTTTTGCCAGAAGATCACAGGTGAGTAACCTTGGATTTTGTATTTTGTAATTATGCTTTCTGTAAAGAATAAATCAGGCGTGGAGTAAATTTGATGTTCAGTGTGAAATAAACCTTCCGTTCTTAAAATTTCTTTAGGATATTCCGATAAATTAATCTGAAATCGAATTCTATCAATGGAATTTGTATGGAATACGGTGAAATCACTAGGATCATCATTCTCATTTTTCCACCGATTGAAGTAATCATTGAGAAAGTTTTGTAGTGAGGATATAGATCTAAATGATAGAAAGTTAGTATTATATTTATTAATCCAATCAGGAGTAAAAAAGTAATAGTTGTCAAATTTTATTGCTTTTCTTTGAGATAATCTGATAGGGAAAGGAGACAATTTTTCGAAACTAGATGTAACAAAACATTCTGGCTCACAAAGTCCGATAGCGGTTCCGTAATTAATCTTGTCATTTTCTTTTATATAGACTTTCTCGATATTTCCATAGATTAAATCATAATTTTCAACGGATAGATTGTTTTTATAGAAGTATGAAGTTTTAGTTTTAATAAAAACTAAATATTTATCATCTTTATTTTTAATGATTTTAGATACAATACCATCTACATCAGAATTGATGTTATTGTTCCTGCTATTTTGATAAATTAAAGAAGGTAGATTAAAGCCTGAATCGGTTAATTCCAAATTCTGTGAATGACTGACCGATGTGAAGAAAAAAAAGAATATAGTAAGTTTGATTATTTTTATTTTCATGTTTTCCTGAATTTTTATCAAATGTCGTATAACGAATCAGCCTTAACGACGTTCCGTGTAGCTGAGCCTCTAGAGGAGGCGTTAGCGTAACACGGAATGTGCCTTTAGGCCGAGCGAGGGCCCCACAAAGCCTTGATTTCATCAGGAATCAAAGGCGCAGTGGAAAAGAGCCCGAGTGAGCGTTAAGGCGCTGTTAATTGCAGTTAGTAAGTATAGAAAAAGAGTTTAGTCGAAAGGGTTCTACAATCCAGCGCAAATTTCTCTTAAATCTTAAAAAGCAAAAATCATTGACTGTACTTTAATGGAGAGAAAAGCATTAATTGTTCTCTTCCAAAGCGTTAATCGACAACACCCTCTTAAAAAAATTTGCGCGTTTTCTTCTGAAGATCAACTAATTGCAATTAACGAACTAGCCTTACCGAAGTCCTCCGTCCCTGAGTCCCAGCGGGACGTTAGGGACTGGCATGTAGCTTGCGTAAGCAAGGCGAATGCCAGGAGGAGGATTTGGCGTAGCCCGAGCGAGGGCTAGTCCCGAAGCGTAGCGGTAAGGTGCTGTTATGCGGCGTCTGAAAATTTACCAATATAATTTAAATTCCATTTACTATTTGTTTCGATATATTTACGAATTTAAAATTTTTACAGATCTATTCTTAAATGAATAAAGATAACAGTTGTTTTTATATATACTATTTAATAAGTTTTATATTGCTTAAAATTTTTTTTCATATGGTCTTCAATTTGTGAAATTAAATACTTAATATCAATTTTTTCGCCATCTTCAATTCTTTTTGAAATTAATGTTAGGGTACCTATGTAGTATAGAGTTCTATCTACAAAAATAACAGGATCTCTTCCGTATTCATCTTCAACAGCTAGCCATTTCATGTTATGTTTCTGAACTAAAATGTCGCCGATAATAACTCCGATTCCATAAGTGATATTAGGATCTGTATTCTTATTTAAATGATTTGTCGCTAACTGGAGGTCTTCTAATGAAATTGGAAATTTTATCTCTTTATTCAATTTTTCTTTACAGAATTTTAAAGTCATGGCTCGCAAATCATTCAATTGTTGCGTTTCCATATCATTTAATGGGAAAATTGATAAGTTTTTATCTTTGTAAATAGGTTCAGAAGTCATGTCGTTTGTTTGAATAAGCAAAAATATAATTAAAAATTTAATCATTCTTTTTTTCATATTTAAATCCATAAAATTATTTCAGATGTCGCATAACGAACTAGTCTACTCGACGTTTCCCGACCCTGAGTCCCGGACGGGACGTTAGGGACTGGCACGCAGCTTGCGTATGCGAGCGAGTGACAGAAGGGAAATGTGGCGTAGCCCAAGCGAGGCCTTGTGCCGAAGCGCAGTGAGTAGACGCTGTTATGCGTAGTAGTTGGTGTTAAGGTTTTTGCCAAATCAAGAATCGATATCCGTCATCAAAATGGTTTTCTTCCAAAATTTGTCCGTATTTATTATTCCAAGTTCCATTCTTTAAATCGTTTTCTAATCTTTCCTGGATTAGATTTAATGTATTTGTTTCTAAGCTAGCTAATGGAGAAATTCCGGATATAAAAGTTTGATCAAGATACAATGATGGTTTTTTCCATCCGGAAGCAAAGAAATTATCTGTGAGATTATCTGGTAGCGGATAATCAATTATTTTAACATGTGTATTCGCAGTAGATTGAATCAGAGATTTAAAACTTTCAATATTAATATATTTTGATATAGCTTTTTCGAAAACAATTTCAAAGTAATCAAATAGCCATGATTTTTTGCTAACTAGTGAAGGATCAGCATTAAAAATGACAGCAAAATGTTTTGATTTTAAGGTTCGATTTATTTCCGAAATAGCTAATTGTAAATTATTAAAATGATGAGAAGCTAAGACCGAGAAAACGCCATCAAAAAAATTGTCTTGAATGTCGATATCTTCGGCGGAACCTTTTATCCATTTAATGTTATTGTTATGTGATGCTTGAGCAAGCATAATCTCTGAAGGCTCAAGTGCAGTAACATTATATCCTTTTGATGAAAAGAAATTCGAATAGTTTCCTGTTCCAGCACCAACATCCAATAACTTAAGGTTAATTCCCTTTGGTTGTAGGTTTTCTTCGATAATAGAAGCAATCCTCTGATCAACTTTTCTTGTTTTATTATAATTAATCCCGATTTTATCGTAAGTTTCCATGTTTTTTATATAGAATTCCAACTATTACGCATAACGAACAAGCTAACCAACGTTGTCCGTAGCTGAGCCCCATTGGGGCGTTAGCGTCGGCGCATCTTCTTGCGTCAAGAG
>NZ_JAMQPV010000011.1 GCF_026151395.1 Leptospira limi | reverse complement strand
TGAATCGACAACACCCTCATGAAAAAAATTTGCGCGTTTTCTTCTAAGGATCAACTAATTGCAATTAACGAACTAGTCTTCCCGAATTTCCCTGTAGCTGAGCCTACGAAGTAGGCGTTAGCGTCGGCGCGTCTTCTTGCGGAGCGAGAAGCGTGACGGAAGGGAATTTGCCGCAGGCCGAGTGAGGCCTTGTGCCGAAACGTAGCGGGAAGACGCTGTTATACGCAGTGGAAAATGCATTGATTATTTTCGTTTGAAATACTTCATTAATCTTTCTTGATTCTTAATTCTAAATGATTGTGATGCAAGTGTTCGGGGAATATTTTTAAGTATAGTTTCAGAGATTTTGTCAGTTTGCCTTTGGCTTAGTATTGTTGAATCAAATATTTCATTCGGTCGAGTTATAAATATAAAGTCAGTTATGAATGGATCTGCAATTTCTTGAATGGATGATACTGTTCCTTTCATATGAATTTTTGTATTTTTCATTCGGGAAGTTGGAATACTCGAAGGTTCTAACATAGTGAATGCTGCTATAGGCCCAAATTTAGAATATACTCCAAGATTCTTTTCTGAATAAACCGTAGTGCCGTCTATTATACGTAGCAAATAAAAGTTAATATTTTCGTTTAATTCTTTTGGCAGAGTTCCATTCCCGCTAACAAAACTTTGTAAAAATATGAGATGCGTTTCATTTCGTCCGGTGCTTGATGTTTCCGAAAGTAAAAATTTTCGCCATAAATTGATGTGGTCAAAGGCTATTGTTTTTAGTTTTGGATTAATTTCTAAAGTTGTAGTTTCAGTTTCGTATATAAGTAATCTCCATTGTACTGAGATTATGAATTTCAAAAGCCAAGAGGAATACTCAAATGAAGTATGGATACTTTGTGCTTTTCCGTTTATATCTAATTCTTTAGTTACATAAGGTGTGAATATTTTTTCGGAGAATGGTTTTTCCCACTGTGAAAATAGGAGTTCACATTCTGCGCATAATAACCTAGACTTTAGGCCATCTTGAATTCGTTGATCTGGCGAGGTTCCTGAGCGTAGAAATCCCGTCGCCGAAGTATCTTTTAACCAACGGATAACAAATGCTGGAATTATATGGCTTTTTCTAAGTTCTTTTTCGTTAAGGCATAGTCGACATTTCATATTTTTTCCATTGCGTATAACGAATTAGCCTTACCGAAGTTCCCCGACCCTGAGTCCCAACGGGACGTTAGGGACTGGCATGTAGCTTGCGTAAGCAAGGCGAATGCCAGAAGGGGAATTTGCCGCAGGCCGAGCGAGGCCGTAAGTGCCGAAGCGAAGCGGTAAGGTGCTGTTATGCGACGTTAATTATTCAATAATAAAAATTTCTCATAAATGAATGATTCACAACAGTCGTGGAAAATTTCAGTTTCATTCACTTTATATTTTTTTTGAAGCAGCTGAAAATCAGATTTCGAAATTTTGGTATTATTGTATGAAATATCCTTGAGTGCTGTTTTTTGTAAAATAGATTCTAATATCGAAATTGTAGCAATAGTGTTACCTAAGTTTATATATTGTAATTTCTTGTTTTTATCTAGTGATTTGATAGAAATTTCGTTTATATTAGTTCCGAAGAAAGAAATATATTTCAATTTTTGTAAATTGGAGAAATTTAGATCCTTATTTATATCAATAGGAGTTTCGTTGAAATAGAGAATTTCTAAGTTTTTAAAATTTAAATTTTTATCCAAAAACAAACATTTGGATTTTGTTCTGCTTATATATAATTCTTTTAATCTAGGAGAGTTTAATTCTGATAACAGAGAATCAGTAATAGGGTTGTCATCTAAAATTAAGATTTCTAATATTTTTGAGTCTTTTAAAAAAGAGATTTCGCTATCGTTTAAGTTAAGGTTCTTTAATGAAAGACTTTTTAAAGAATTGATATTTGAAAGTATTTTAATCTCTTTCTTATTAAATTTGGAGGATTCTAAATCTAAAGCAGTTAAGAATTTATAGTTTTTAAGAAAATCTAATCCTGTTTCAGAAAAATCAGTGTTAAATGCAATTATTCCCTTTATGTCTTTTAATTTATTAAGAAGGCCTACTTGGCTCAGACTTAGTTTCATATTTGAAATATTAATTACTTTATGTTTTTCATACAGTGTAACAGCATCAATATTTAATACATCATCTGCTTTAAAATTTAACTGTTCGAAAATATTTTTAATTTCTGTGCTATAAATACTTGCATCTGATGCAATTGAGATACAGACAATGCTGATTATTTTTTTTGTTTTATGAAATTTATTCATTTTTTTATCCTAAGTGTTTTTTAATTAATGTCGCATAACGAACTAGGGGAGACGACGTTCCCTGACCCTGAGTCCCAACGGGACGTTAGGGACTGGCACGGAGTTTGCGGATGCAAACGAGTGACAGAAAGGGAATGTGGCACAGCCCAAGCGAGGCCTTGTGCCGAAGTGCAGCGTTTCCCCGCTGTTATGCGAAGTGGTTTTTGTTATAAAATCTATATACTGATTAGTATTGATATTTACCCCGGAATGTTTTTTCTCGTAAATCTTTCTATTGCATAATAGTTTTTGCTATTGAGAATAGAAAGCTTTCAAGGAAATATGTTGTCTTTAATAATTTGAAAGATTTTCTTTTTCAATTTTAGCGTTATGTTAATAAGAATTCTTTAAAATAAATTTTAGCGGTAAATAATTTTATTTAGTAAATTTAGAGTATTTTATATGTAACCAAATTAATTTAATTTTTGCATTAGAGTGAATTTAAAGTTCCAGATTAATTTAAGGATTTTAGTGTTTTTTAATATCTTTTAAAAAACTTCTTATTTTGAAGAATCAGAACAGTTAATTTCAATGCATTTTCTGTTGCATTCTCTTAATGAAATTTGTTCAAGTGTAGTAAACTGATCATATTTTCTTCCTGGCATTGCAACATATAGATTCGAACAATTTTGAAAACATTCTTTTTTTTTCGGACAGTCGAATTTGTAATTTTCCTTAATTTCATATTGAGTAAAATCTATAACTTTCTCTCTTTTCTGTGAATGCATTTCTTTCGAAATTAAAAAGGCTATTAAAGCAAAAATAATGTAATAAATAAATCTGTATTTCATATGTTATTTTGTTTATTTCATTTTAGCTGTAATTAATTTTCATAACCAGAGATTTTTGTTAAGTTAAATTTAAAACCATTTCGCATAACGAACAAGCTAACCGACGTTGTCCGTAGCTGAGCCCCTTAGGGGCGTTAGCGTCGGCGCATCTTCTTGCGTGAAGAGGCAAGAAGTGTGCCGGAGGATAATGTGCCGAAGGCCAAGCGAGGGCAAAAGTCCCGAAGCGCAGTGGTTAGCGTATGTTAATTGCAGTTAGTTAGTATAATAAAAGATTTTGGTCGAAAGGTCAACAGAAGCGAGCGCAAATTTTTCTCTTAAATCTTAAAAACGTAAATTCCAAACAAGACGTTCGTGGAG
>NZ_JAMQPV010000010.1 GCF_026151395.1 Leptospira limi | reverse complement strand
CAACGTTTACAAAGTGAAATCCAGGCAGCAGCGAACAGTTGGTCACAAAACTTTAATTTGAATTTCCAACAAGGGATCAATGATTTTACAACAGCCTTTGGAAATATAGAGAGCAATTATCAGAATTTACTAAACTCAATAGATGCAAATGACCAAGCCTTCCAAGCCAACCTAAACGCGATTAATGAATACAAAAGTTTTGTGAAGGATAGCATCCGCTCTGTGATCACGAGCTTCGAAGAGGAACTCGCTAAGTCATGTGCGGAGCGATATGGCTGCGTATACAGGGATTCAAATAATAATTTGAACCAGGCGGGGCAGAAGCTACAAAGCTTAGTGGATTTAATCAAACCGAAGCTAAATGATAACACGTTAAATCCAACGATGGAATTGACATTGTTTTCTCAGCAGATGCGAGATTTTTTATCGGACCAACAAATCGGAGCAGATTCGGAGTTTAATAAGTATAATCCTTGGGTAACATCACTCCAAACAAATCCATTTGTGCAGTATGTTCTTTCTGATAATGCATATGATAGCGGTTATCAATATTCCAGCGGAACAAAAGCGAATTTAGAGTCATCGGTAAGGTATGGTGGGTTTGATTATTGGTCAAGTGTGACGACTGCGAGTTGGTGGACAGGGGAAGGAGACAATAATTGGCAATTATTGAGCCTTGTCGATGCCCTACAAAAGGATTATAACAATCAGGATTCAAGTTATACGCAACTTAGTAATGTTCTTCGAGGATTCCTTGGACCTGGAAAAGAGTTAACCCAAATTCACTTAGCAAATGCTTTTGCAAGAGATATCGAACAGAGAAATAATGCAAAAATTTTAGGATTCCAACTTGCTTACTTAGATCGCAGTGGAACTGAAGGAAATATGTTAGCAGGTGCTAACAACTATGCTTTTTTTGGACTTCCAGGACAAACAGGCTGGAACCAATGGGCAGCGCTACGATGTGCTCTTGGTGTCGGTTGTATAGTGGATCAACACCAAATGGATAGTGTGGCACTTGCAATTTCTTACAGTGTGAAAGACGTAGCGATTGAATCGCAGGCGAATTATTGGCAAGGTATAGACTCATCTATGCAAGGTCAGGTGGGAAAATATAATACTGAGATTTTACCAGCAGTACAAAATTGGGAAGCCCAAGTAGCGAACTATGACAAATTTTATACGGAATGGAAGGCACAAGCTCAAATAGCAAAGGACAAGGCACAAGCAGATTACGAGGCATCTTTAGCATCTCTAGAAGCAGAGAGACAAGCGTGGATAGCAAATTCACAAAATGAATATAGAGACGGGTACCTCCAATGGTCAGAGTTAAGTGCCAATGCTCAGTCAGGTAAAGCAGCACTAACAGACGTAAGAACAGAGATCCGAGCTATTTCGACAGGAAGTAATGCATCAGTAACTAGACCCGTGGGACTAAGCACACTCGTGGATAGTTTTACCACAAAGATAGAGAGTATCGCGAATCAGGGATTTACATTCACGGACCAACCAGTTGATTCCTTTTTGAATGCAACGACAAGATTGCAAGCAGGGGAGTCGAACACAGGAAGTTACACCTTACTTGGAGCGTTCAATCAGAAGTCAGTTAGCACGAGTTTGGAGATTGGAGGAAAGGAATTTAGTTCCATTATCCAAGGGACAACTACAGGTATCTACCAATACTCACAGTTAATATCTGTAAATGATAGCAACAGGGAACTTGCATTCCGAGAGCAAGAGAAGATGCTGAATCGCAACAGTTGGAATATAGAGTATTCGTCAGTAGAGATTGGAACGATGGTAGATGGCCAGTATAAAGATACAGGCTTAAACGACGAAGCAGCAATCAATAGAATCTTAAAAGAATTAACCAACAGCGCCAGATACCAATTGGAGATGGAGAAGTGCCAGGCCAAAGCGGATCCAAAAAAAGATTGTTTCTCTGATGTTGTTCATAAGGGAAGACTCGATGAGTTGAGTAGTTTGGGTTATGAATACAAGGAAGGTAAGGTAGTTAGGAAACTTGATCGATCGGAAGAGATCAAGTTAGGGATCTTTAAAGATTATGAGAGTTTGAGTCAGGCAGAGAAGGAACAATTTGGAAGTTGTTATGAAGATCCTGCGAAGTGTATGACATCAAATGGAAAGAATTTACTACGCAAAGATTTTGATTATACGATCGATAAGCAGACGAATGTAGCAACTTTAACGCGTGTTATTAATAACGGACAAATATTACGCCGAGAAGGGGAAAACTTTTTTAACGGGACACAGGTAGAAACTAGAAAATTCAATCTAGCGCAGGTAATGTCTGTGATGGCACCTAAGGGCAAGGATTTGTTTGATACATGGGGACAATCTGATTGGGAAAATTTTAGCACTCAGTCCTCAGAAAAATTAAAAGCATTTTATGAAGTTGATTTAGTAGCAGTAAACAAAACGGCACAGAACGCAGTTACATCAATTCGCAAGATAGAAACATATAATGAGAAAAAATTCCAAACGACAGTGGATGGGATAAAGAGCCAGGAAGCCTTATTAAAAGAATTAGCATTAGCTTATTTGACCGGTGGAATGGCTGGTATGCAGGCAGCCATAAAGGGGAAAGTAGAGGATAAGATCAATTCTAGTTTAGCGGAAGCATTTATCCGAGCGACAGGTGGATCGATGGAAGACCTGCAAAGGATGTCTGATGCGTTCAGCTTTGTTCGTGGAAGGATCGAACAGAATAAGATCAAGGCTAGAGAGAATTACTACTCTGTGAATGATCTCGGTGGTAGTATAGAAAGAGCATTGAATAAAATGTTTAATCCGATAATTTCTATGTATACTCAATTGCCACTTTTTGGACCGATCTTAACAACTTTTACCGGAGTCGGACTTGCAATCACAAAAGAGATAGTAGGGGACAAACAGTATAATTCTACAATGGACCGGGTGACAGCAAGGAAGGACCGGCTTGTTGAGATCAAGGCTAACGAGCGTGCTATGGCAAAGAGTTATGTGGATAGAGCTATCTCTGAAGGAAGTGGAATCTCCCTAGAATTGGTAAGCCAACAAAGTACAGACTTTCTTGGAGCCAGAGATGCAGCACGGGTAAGAAAAGCAAACAATGCAAGATGGGGAGTGTTAGACCAAGCAGTTGGAGTAGTGGGTGGGATTGTTAAGACAGCCTTCAATGCGTTTGGTATGAAGGATAGAGACTTTGCGGCATCACTAAAGGATGCAAATCGGTTAATGTTTGCAGGTAATGTGAATACAACTTATGGAGAGAAAGCAGCACTTGCAGGAGCGAATCAATTATGGGGTATGTCTGGTCCTGGATTGTCTTACCAAACCAATGTATTGAAGTTAAGTGATAAAGAAGGAATTGCCAAAGAGTTAGGACAACAAGCTCTTGTGACTGCCATTGCCAAGGCACAAGGCTGGGATAAGGACATTGTAAACTCCATTGTACGAAAAGAATATGGAAAGTATGAACAAAGAAAGACAGATAAGAAAGTCCAAGCAGATGCCATACGAGATACTGCAAAACTGGCAGCTTCGTTTATATTACCAACTGGAATTGCTGCTCTTGCTGGGCAATTAGCTGGTGCAGCTGGACAAATAGGTGAAATTGCATCTCAAATTGCTAATTTTGCGGAGAAATCTGAAAAAGTTTTTAATGTCATTGTTCGTGGGGCAGTACAAGTCGTAGACGGATCCAGAAATGGAATCGATGGGATAGCTGCTGGAGCAGGGAATGCTGTGTTAGGTTATTTGGGAGCAACAGGCACATTTGATTTTGGTACTGATATGGGAATATTTTCCCAATCCGCAGTAGGACTAGGAATTAGCTACGACAAAGATCGTGGTTATGGTGGGATGATTGGAATTGGAAATAGTACGACCAATGCAAGTGTTGGATTCTACCAACATGGAGCTACCACATTAGATGCAAGTTATGGATGGACTAAAGATTCCCAAGTTACTCTTTCTCATAGTGAAGGATCTACCCAAATTGGACTTAATTACAATGAAGGGCGTGGGCCGAGAGAAGGGTTCAACTATAGCTTGAATTATGATATCCAACAAGGGATGGCATCAGCTGGAGCAAGTTATACAATCCCTGGTCAAGGAAATTGGTATAACAAGGCAGGGTTAAACTTAAACCTGGACCGCAACGGACTCACAAGTTCTGTCCAATATGATGGTGTGAATATAGCTTCTATGGGACCTGCAGGGTTCAGCATGCAAGAATTTGACTGGGCTATGCTCAACATAAATGAAGCACAAGATAGACAAAAGTT
>NZ_JAMQPV010000009.1 GCF_026151395.1 Leptospira limi | reverse complement strand
ACCTCATGAAAAAAATTTGCGCGTTATTTTCTAAGTATCAACTAATTGCAATTAACGAACTAGCCTAACCGACGTAGGCTGACCCTGAGTCCCGGAAACGGGACGTTAGGGACTGGCCACGACACTTGCGACTGCAAGGGGAGTGCCAGAAGCCTTTGTGTCGCAGACCGAGCGAGGCCGTAAGTGCCGAGGCGAAGCGGTTAGGTGCTGTTATACGAAGTTTTCGGGCAAATTGAATAAATTACGCCACGGATGGCGTTCTTTTTCTTCCTGTCTTAGAGGTTTTTACTTTATATTCTTTTACAAGAATATCAGTTGGAATTCCCAGATTTTGATTAATCTTCCTAATCATTTCCAAGGTAAGCTTTCTTTTTCGATTTAAGATTTCAGTGGCACGACTTCGCCCACCGATTAAATTTCCTAAATCAACACTTTTCATGTTCATGTCATCCATAACAGATTTTAAAGCTTCAATAGGATCCGGATCATCAATAGGGTAGTGTTTAGCTTCGTAAGCATCAACTAAGGTTATTAAAATATCTAATTTATCGTATTCGGGAGTGTTCTTTTTCGCATCCCAAAGTTTTTCAATCTCAGCAAGAGCTTCTAAGTGATCTTTTTGATTTTTGATAGGCTTAATGTTCATTTAAATCACCTCAGCATTGATTTTATCGTATTGTTCGTGTGTTCCTATAAATCTTATGAAAACAGTTTGTAAATTGTAATGAACCTTCACAATTAATCTGTATTTGTTCCCATGTATATTGAAAACGATTCTATTGTCTTTAAGGAAACTAGCATTTCTGTATTTTTCTTTGATATCAGCAGGAGATTTCCAGTTAGCCTTGGAAGTGTCTTTAAACCAGACTTCGATCGGGATTTTAGAGTCAGAATATTTTGAAATAGAGTAGAAATCTCTTAATATTTTTCTCGAAATCACCCTCACAAATCAATAGAAACATGTTACCGAAATGGTAACAACTACTTTTTTCCTTTTTTGGCGAGCACGGACGCTCGCATTTGAATAAAATAAAGACTCCCGAAAATTTCGTATAACGAACTAGACTTACCGAAGTCCTCCGACCCTGAGTCCCGGTAACGGGACGTTAGGGACTGGCATGTAGCTTGCGCAAGCAAGGCGAATGCCAGAAGGAGGATTTGCCGCAGGCCGAGCGAGGCCTAGTGCCGAAGCGAAGCGGTAAGTCGCTGTTATGCGTAGTTTCCCATATTAAAACTTAAATTTGGTAAAAACATTACAAGATTTTTTATTAGGATTCTCTTCACATCCTTTTATTGATTTGCTAAGATTATTCTTTATATTTATAAGTGAACGAAGCTTTTCTTCTACTTTTCTTAAATTTTTTTCGAGTATCATTTGCATATCTTTACATTTTAACTCAGAACTATACACTAACAAAATACTTCTAATTTCTGGTAGAGTAAATCCTAAATTTTTTAAAGAGCTAATAAATTGAACTATTTCAATATCTTTTTTTGAATAGTAACGATAATTATTTTCTTTTCTTACTCCTTCTAAAAGACCTTCTTTTTCATAAAATCTAATTGTTTCTCTAGTTAATTTACTTTTTTCTGCAAATTCTCCAATAAGCATAAATTTCCTTTTTTTTAAAAAAAACAGTAACCTTGGAGTATACTAGAGGGTTGTCATATATATTGTATAGGAAAATTTTTAGGAGAATCATCATGAATAAAAAAGATTTCAACGACAATAACTTTATCACTGTTGGAATTCTTGCGTCAATTTCTGCATCGTTATGCTGCATAACACCAATCGTAGGTGTTTTAGGGGGCATATCCGGAGTTGCCTCTACTTTCAGTTGGTTAGAACCCTACCGACCTTATCTAATCAGCCTGACTACATTGTTATTCGGGTTTGCCTGGTATAGAAAGCTCATATCTCTTAATCGAAAAGTGATCGCTTGTGAATGTGAAACGGATAATACTAAAACTCCGTCTTTTTTACAAAGTAAAACTTTTTTAGGTATTGTTACCTTACTTACAGGGATGTTACTAGCTTTTCCTTATTATTCCAATATTTTCTTTCGGATTTCAAAAAAAGACACAATTATCGTAGAGAGAGAAAATATTGCATTAGTTAAGATAGAAATTAAAGGGATGACTTGTGTCGGTTGTGAAGAAGCTGTCAACAAGGCGATATCGTCGTTATCGGGTGTTTTAGATGTAGAATCAAATCACAAAACTGGCTTTGCTAAAATAAAATATGATAAAAGTGAAGTGGATCCAAACGATTTTAAAAATGTAATTGAGAATAATATTGGATATAAAATATCCAATATTATAAAGGGAGAATAAATATGGATAACAAAAAAGAAATAATAACTACATCAATATTAACCTGCCCCAATTGCGGCAACCAGAAAGAAGAGGAGATGCCCAACGAGTCATGTCAATATTTTTATACATGTATTAAATGTAATTTTTTTATGAAACCTAAGCAAGGTGACTGTTGCGTATTTTGCTCCTATGGAACAGTTACCTGCCCACCTAAGCAAATGGAAAATAAGTGTTGCTAACGTTGAAAAATTTAGATCGTTCATTTTTGCTAATTTTGGGAAATTACGCATAACGAACTAGACTTACCGAAGTCCTCCGACCCTGAGTCCCAACGGGACGTTAGGGACTGGCATGTAGCTTGCGGACGCAAGGCGAATGCCAGGAGGAGGATTTGCCGTAGGCCGAGCGAGGCCATGTGCCGAAGCGAAGCGGTAAGTCGCTGTTATACGCAGTAATTTCTTTAATAGAATCAAAGTGCCAATCCCGCTGATAGATAAAATTGCTGATAAATGGAATTTCTTAGTGATCTATCATTAAAAATGTTATCAAAAAGATAATTTTCGAGCATATAAGGTAAGTTACTACCATAGTAATCAGGATTGTAAGTAAAATGTTGGTTAATTTTACCAGCTTCAATGTATCCACGTTGATATTCGAAAGCAATCAAAATGGAGCTACTTACTTCATGCCTAAATCCAATTCCGAGAGAGCTGAAGACTCTATCATCGAAGATTGTTTTCATTGAAAATGGTTGGGGGGTAATATTGTTAGCTCGAATGATTGCAAAATTATTTCTTTCGACTGAAAATCCTTTTTCAATTCCAATGTTGAAACTAGTATAAATGAATTTCCAAATAAAATAATGTAAATTCAAAGTAAAAGTTTCAGAATTTTTTGAAGTAGAAAATTGATATAATCTTGTTGCAGAATAAGAACTAGTTGGGATAGATTCTAGATTTTTTTCACTATTTTTTCCAATTCCATAAGTTACTCCAATGCAGAAATTATTAGTAAATCCATATAGAAATTGTAAATTAACGGAACTTTCAATTTCTCTTGATGGTTTATCAAAAGTAGTGTTAATAATCCAAGGGGAAATGAGGAAGTGATATTTTTTTCTCTCAGTATCATTTGGAAATATTGGCGAAGCAAATAAAAGAAAAATTGGTAAAGCGAGTAATTTAAATTTTTTAATCATAATATTTTTTTGAAATTATTGCGTATAACGAACAAGCTAACCAACGTTGTCCGTAGCTGAGCCCCTAGGGGGCGTTAGCGTCGGCGCATCTTCTTGCGTCAAGAGGCAAGAAGTGTGCCGGAGGATAATGTGCCGAAGGCCAAGCGAGGGCGAAAGTGCCGAAGCGCAGTGGTTAGCGTATGTTAATTGCAGTTAGTTAGTATAATAAAAGATTTATGTCGAAAGGTCAACAAAAGCGAGCGCAAATTTTTCTCTTAAATCTTAAAAGCGTAAATTAGAAACAGAACTTACGTGGAGAAATCAGCTGAAATTGTTCTCTTTCAAAGCTTGAATCGACAACACCCTCATGAAAAAAATTTGCGCGTTATTTTCTAAGGATCAACTAATTGCAATTAACGAACTAGACTAACCGACGTAGGCTGGCCCTGAGTCCCGAACGGGACGTTAGGGATTGGCGCGACGCTTGCGTAAGCAAGAGGAGTGACAAAAGCCTATGTGTCGTAGACCGAACGAGGGCGTAAGTCCCGAAGTGAAGCGGTTAGTCGCTGTTATACGACGTTTTTTTATTGTACAATGAATTTCGTAAGAGGTGGAATAAATGCAGAAATTAAGCTAATATGGTCAGATAGTAATGAGATAAACTGTATATAGCATTCTAAATATGAAGCTGTACCTTTTTTCGATTTCATTTCTTCTAATAATTTCTTCGCTTTTGATTGAATTTCAACTTCCTTAATATTCTCTAATACTTGGTAAATTAATGAAAATATTTCTTCAGAATTATAGTTATTGTTTGAGGTATCTTGAGATTGGATATTAATTCTTGAATTTATTCCAGTAGCATTATATATGTTTGTAATTGAGTTATATTTTTCTTGGCTAATGCTGTTTTCTTTTCGAACCTTTGCTTGGTAGTGACCCTGAATACCATGAAATTGAGAATAATATCCTCTATCTAAAACAACGTATGATTCAATTAAACCATTCGGTAATTTTCTATAAATTATATCACCTTCCTCTAAGGGAATTTTTTCATCAAATATGAAAATGGTTTTAGGTTGAACATTTGCTTTAATATTTTCTATAATATCACCGTTAGGTTTTGCTAAAGAAATTATATCATTTGCCATACTAGAAAAAGTCATTGTTTAAGCTCCACAGTAGATATAAGGAATATATCTTCTTTGAAAGAACCAACATTATCGAACCATTGACAAATTGCATAGTCGTTTGTGTTTGTTTCGGATTTATTTAATTTTCCTGCAGTAATTCCTTTCTTAACCAAACCACCGCTTTTTTTATCTAAAAATCCAGTCACTGTCATGTTTGGACCTCCTGAATTTAATTGTACAATATCTCCAATTTTTAATTCCATGTTCTTATCCTAAATTTTATTTTTTAAAAAATGTCGTATAACGAATCAGCCTTAACGACGTTCCGTGTAGCTGAGCCTCTGTAGGAGGCGTTAGCGTAACACGGAATGTGCCTTTAGGCCGAGCGAGGGCCCCACGAGATCCAGATTTTTTCAGAAATCTGAGGCGAAGTGGAAAAGAGCCCGAGTGAGCGTTAAGGCGCTGTTAATTGCAGTTAGTTAGTATAGAATAAGATAAAAGTCGAAAGGGTCCTACAATCCAGCGCAAA
Source organism: Leptospira limi (assembly GCF_026151395.1). Classification (NCBI taxonomy): domain Bacteria; kingdom Pseudomonadati; phylum Spirochaetota; class Leptospiria; order Leptospirales; family Leptospiraceae; genus Leptospira; species Leptospira limi. The sequence continues at coordinate 634 of NZ_JAMQPV010000009.1, read as the reverse complement.
TTTCTCTTAAATCTTAAAAAGCAAAAATCTTTAACTGCACTTTAATGGAGAGGAAATCTTTAATTGTTCTCTTCCAAAGCGTTAATCGACAAGACCTTCTTAAAAAATTTGCGCGTTTTCTTCTGTAGATCAACTAATTGCAATTAACGAACAAGCTAACCAACGTTGTCCGTAGCTGAGCCCCATAGGGGCGTTAGCGTCGGCGCATCTTCTTGCGTGAAGAGGCAAGAAGTGTGCCGGAGGATAATGTGCCGTAGGCCAAGCGAGGCCGAAAATGCCGAAGCGCAGTGGTTAGCGTATGTTAATTGCAGTTAGTTAGTATGATAAAAGATTTTTATCGAAAGTTCAACAAAAGCGAGCGCAAATTTTTCTCTTAAATCTTAGAAACGTAAATTCCAAACAAGACGTTCGTGGAGAAATCAGCTGAAATTGTTCTCTTTCAAAGCTTGAATCGACAACACCCTCATGAAAAAAATTTGCGCGTTTTCTTCTGTAGATCAACTAATTGCAATTAACGAACTAGACTTACCGAAGTTTCCTGACCCTGAGTCCCGGAACGGGACATTAGGGACTGGCATGTAGCTTGCGAACGCAAGGCGAATGCCAGAAAGGGAATTTGCCGCAGGCCGAGCGA
>NZ_JAMQPV010000008.1 GCF_026151395.1 Leptospira limi | reverse complement strand
CCCTCATGAAAAAAATTTGCGCGTTATTTTCTAAGGATCAACTAATTGCAATTAACGAACAAGCTAACCAACGTTGTCCGTAGCTGAGCCCCTTAGGGGCGTTAGCGTCGGCACGTCTTCTTGCGTCAAGAAGCAAGAAGTGTGCCGGAGGATAATGTGCCGAAGGCCAAGCGAGGGCAAAAGTCCCGAAGCGCAGTGGTTAGCGTATGTTAATTGCAGTTAGTTAGTATAATTAAAGATTTATGTCGAAAGGTCAACAAAAGCGAGCGCAAATTTTTCTCTTAAATCTTAAAAACGTAAATTCCAAACAAGACATTCGTGGAGCTATCAGTTTAAATTGTTCTCTTCCAAAGCGTTAATCGACAACACCCTCTTAAAAAATTTTCGCGTTTTCTTCTGTAGATCAACTAATTGCAATTAACGAACTAGACTTATCGAAGTTCCCTGACCCTGAGTCCCAACGGGACGTTAGGGACTGGCATGTAGCTTGCGTAAGCAAGGCGAATGCCAGAAAGGGAATTTGCCGCAGGTCGAGCGAGGCCTTGTGCCGATGCGAAGCGGTAAGTCGCTGTTATGCGCAGTAATTGAATTTAGAATGGAATTTCTTCGTTAAAGAAATAATCAAATTCAAATTCTATTTCTACTTTATAGATTTTTTTAAATGCTTTTTTTATTATTTTTTTTAGATTGAGGTCGTTATTTAAAATTTTGATTATGTCGAGATCAGCGATTCCAATATTTATGATTAATTTTGTATGATCTTCTTTAACGTCGAGATTGAATAAGCTAAATTCTTTAAATCCAAGCTTGGTGTTTTTTGCAATAAATAATTTTAAGTCATAGGATATTTCATCTTGAAATTCCTCTTTAAATAAATTTCGCAATTTATAATCTGATAGAATATTCTCTTCATATTTTTTTAGAATTAGATTGTAATTGGTGAAAAGCCAGTTTCTAAAATCATCCATTTTATTCAAAAATTTTGGTAGTTCAGATTTGTTCACAAAGTGTATAAGCTGAGAAACCTCTTTTTTATTTACTATAAATCGATTCAGATATTTTGAATAACTGGAAGTGGTAATTTCGGTTTTTTCTTTTCCTAAATAATATTCAAAACTTTCTAAATCAAAAGTCGAAAGAAGAAGGAAATTATAAATTCTTGATTTATCATTTTTTTTATCAAGTACGTCCTTTTCGAAATCTAAAGCTTTTATCAGAGTGATTATGGAATCGTAAATTTTTTTATCATTTTGGGGGTTGATTTATCAATATTTATCTCTTGAAAGGCAAATATATTTCGTTGTAACACAAATAGATAATTCAAAGTATTATTAGTATGATATTCTTCCTTCAATTTATTATGAATTATATCTTTTGCGTTCATTTGTTGAAATATTCTTGAGTTTGACCAATAATCAAATGGGTATAGTTTTATGTTTGGATCCTGTTGGTTTAGGTCCTTGGTTAAGAATATCCATGAATTCTCTGAATTTTTTTTACAGCTTATTATAAGTGCCGTATAAATAGTGAATTCAGATATTTTATCCACTTTGTATGCAATCAAATCGAGTTCTCTTTCAATTTCGAGGGTGTTATCAAAATAATATCTATTATTAATTACAAACCAGCCATTTTCAGAAAGTAGGTTAGATACAAGATTCTCAAATAGAAATCCTGTTTTTTGTATTGCCGATTCTATTTTTTGATTTTTATCTTCCATAATATTTTTCAATTATTTCGCATAACGAACTAGCCTTAACGACGTAGGCTGACCCTGAGTCCCGGAACGGGACGTTAGGGACTGGCACGTAGTTTGCGGATGCAAACGAGTGACAGAAAGCCTATGTGTCGCAGACCGAGCGAGGCCGCAAGTGCCGAAGCGAAGCGTTAAGGTGCTGTTATGCGTAGTTTCCATTTATACACATGGAGGTATATAATTCAAATTATTAATTGTTATTTTTTAAATTACAAAAATTTGTTTAACTTAGCGAAAGAAATTAGTGGTGAAGCCTTCGAGATGACAATTCAAAAATTTATTGCTATCGCATTTAAAAAGGAAACTGGTGCCTACATCTATTTCCAATGAATCAATTTTTATATTTTCTATATCAAAGTGTATTCTAAAATCTGAATTACTATCTACTGTTTGTGTAAAACGCAGATTTTTGGCGGAGTTTAGGAGTGAAAAGGGAGAATATGTATTGTAATTGTCACCAGTTAGATTAAAAAATGATTCAGTTAATTTATTATCATCGAAAATTATATTACAAACATCAACATTCAAGGTTGATTCCTTAAAATTATTTTCTCTTTTAAAGATCATTGCAATTGAGGTGTCACTTAATAAATAATAGAAATCTCTTCCGATTAACTCTTTGAAGGATTTACAGTTTTTCTCTTTGATAATATTTATTAATTTTGCAAATCGATCTGGTTTCTGTATCGCATTGTCTATATCTAGAATTTTTGAATTTTTAGCCTTGTCTTTTTTTTCATCGTATTTGAACTCATTGCAGTTTATAATGATGCACATTAACAGACAGAGAAGAATTTTAAATTTTTTTCTATTATCACTTTTCATTCTAATAAATATATTTTGGAAATTACGCATAACGAACTAGACTTACCGAAGTTCCCTGCCCCTGAGTCCCGGAAACGGGACGTTAGGGACTGGCATGTAGCTTGCGAATGCAAGGCGAATGCCAGAAAGGGAATTTGCCGAAGGCCGAGCGAGGCCTTGTGCCGAAGCGAAGCGGTAAGTCGCTGTTAGCCGAAGTGTTAATGTTAAAAGATTCAAGTTATGGATCGTATTCTTTAGCAATTTATGAAATAAATGAAATTTTAGCGTTTTGGAATTGAAATTTATATATTAAGCTAATTATTGGTATTAATTCGCGTCCACGAATATACTCCCTTAAATTTACATTTTGAAACTGGTTTTGAATAACATTCAAAATTAAAAAGTGTTTCAAGACCTGTATCTGGTGTTCCATTTATACATGCACTCACTTGTAGAATAGCTTCATAAGGTTTTGAATCAATATTTGGTGTTCCAAAAATCTTAATTTCATTTGCATATTGAATCAAACCGTAAGGCGAAATCACATTATTTACATTACTCTCTTCGAAGATTATGGATTGGAATGTTTTTTGGTTATAAAAAAAGTCACATATATCTGCACCATTTGTATAGTTATTTTTTTTATAGAAAGGAATATAAACCATCACTTCATCTAAGCTGTAAAAGAAATGATCAGAAAGCCATTTTTTTAATTCTAAACAGTCTTTATTTTTAATAGTTTTGATAAATGATTCGAATTGTTCAGGATTTTCTACCTCTGAAAGATTTTCAAGTTTCCCATTACAATTTTCAGTTTTTTTTATATTCGTTGTTTTACTAGTACATCCAGAAATACCGTAAAATAAAAATATAGCTATTAAAGGGTTAATTAAGTTTGCAATTTTAGAGTCTTTCAATTTTTCCTTCTTTTGTGAGATTAGATTATTAACATTTCGGCTAACGAACTAGACTAACCGACGTAGGCTGGCCCTGAGTCCCGGACGGGACGTTAGGGATTGGCACGAGGCTTGCGTAAGCAAGAGGAGTGACAAAAGCCTATGTGTCGCAGACCGAGCGAGGGCGTAAGTCCCGAAGCGAAGCGGTTAGTCGCTGTTATACGACGTTTTCGAATATCGTGATTTGATTAAGCCACGGATGGCGTTTTCTTAGGCTCTTAATAAAACAAATACTTCTTTGTTTTTCTTTTTTTTGGGGACAGCTTTAATTTCAACATCAAATCCACAGGCGTGAACATAATCGACTAGTGTAGAGATTTTAATATCAGACCTAGATTCAATTCTAGAAACACTGACTTGAGAAAAACCATCCACATCAGTTTGCTTGATTCCTTGTTTTTGTCTTAGTTCAGCAAGCTTCAATTTGAAAATTTGCTTTTGAGCCTCAGCTTTTGCTTGATCAATAATATCTTGTGAGACAAATTTAGTAAGATCAGTATCAAAACTTTTTAATTCTTTTTTTTTCTTAATCATATTACAAATCTCCCAAATATTCCGAGTATAATTCTTCAGATTTTTTAATCATGGTTGGATAAAATTTCTTAGAAGTAGCTTTATTTCCGCCAATGAGTAAAATAGCATTTCTCTTAGGATCAAAAACGAAAAATATCCTAAAGGGTCTATTTTTGCTATTAACTCTAAGTTCCTTTAAATTTTTAATTTTAGAACCTGTAATGGTGTCAACATGTGGTCTTCCAAGTCTAGGTCCAAACTCTTTAAGAATTTCGATAGAAACTAAAATATCCTTTTTTGCATCATTATCTAGATCTTTTAACCAGAGAACCATCTCTTCGGTTCTTTTTATTTCATACACTTAGAGTAATATAACGCGCATGTAATGTTTGTCAAGAATTAAGTAATCTTTTTCTCTACCTTTTTTTCGTTCTTACGGGCATGGACGCCCGTTCTTTTATAGATTTTTCGGAAATGTCGTAGAACGAACTAGACTTACCGAAGTTGTCCGACCCTGAGTCCCAACGGGACGTTAGGGACTGGCATGTAGCTTGCGTAAGCAAGGCGAATGCCAGGAGGACAATTTGCCATAGGCCGAACGAGGGCTTGTCCCGAAGTGAAGCGGTAAGTCGCTGTTATACGACGTGACAATTAGAATACGGTCGATGCTGAAATATAAAAACCTCTAATAATTTCCTTTCCATTAGATAGTTTACTATTTTCATACCCAAATGTATTTCTGAACGAAGAATAAGAATAAATAGAATCATTCAAATCTTCATATTTAAAATAAGAATAGTTATAATTATAACCGAACGCAAGATTGAAGTTCTCCAAAAAATTGTATTTCAAAGAGATATTAGCTTCATAACCTTGAAAAACACCTTTAGTTTGACCATTCCCTTTAATACTTGTAAGAGTGGATGCTGCTCCGGAAGGGAAATAATATAGATTAGAATCAAGATAATAGTAATCTCTTTTTCCTTGAGCATGATATAAATCTAATCCAAAGTTAAGGGAAAGCTGATCAGTGATGGGAATTTTAGATTTCAAAACAATCTGAGGTCCTAAAGCAATTATTTTTTCTTCAGCAGTAAAGTTATCTTTCGAACTATTTCTAATTCTATCAATTTTTCTGATACCACCGCCAATTGCAAAATATTCTTTAATTGCTGGTGAAAGATAAAAAAAGAAGTTTAATTTATAATCATTTCTTTCGTTATTTCTTAAATATTCCTTATAGCGATCATATTGTGTGGTATTGTTAACTCTATAAATATTATCAATATCATAATTGGCTCTTTCTAATTGAATTTTAGAGTATTCAAATTCAAGACCAAATCCCTTATCTAGGTTTTTATAAATGAAGAAAAAAGGATTAATAGTTTTAGTATTGCTCCTCAAATCATTAACTTTGTATCCCCAAAGCGGAATAGCATCAGTTTTATCTCTACTATATTCGAATGGAATGAACTGAGCTCTTAGGGCTTTGATACCTGTTTCGAAAGTAGGTTTGCTTGACTGCGAAAATAACGCAGAGTTTAAGAAGAGTAGAATAGTGATTATATTTTTTAGCTTTTTCATATTAATGATTCAATTTTTTGTCATGTCGTATAACGAACTAGCTAACCGACGTAGGCTGGCCCTGAGCCTCGAAGAGGCGTTAGGGACTGGCACGACGCTTGCTTGAGCAAGAGGAGTGCCAGAAGCCTATGTGCCGAAGGCCAAGCGAGGGCCAAAGTCCCGAAGCGCAGTGGTTAGCGTATGTTAATTGCAGTTAGTTATTATAATAAAAGATTTATGTCGAAAGGTCAACAAAAGCGAGCGCAAATTTTTTCTTTTAAATCTTAAAAGCGTAAATTACAAACAGAACTTTCGTGGAGAAATCAGCTGAAATTGTACTCTTTCAAAGCTTGAATCGACAACACCCTCATGAAAAAAATTTGCGCGTTATTTTCTAAGTATCAACTAATTGCAATTAACGAACTAGGGGAGACGACGTTCCCTGACCCTGAGTCCCGGACGGGACGTTAGGGACTGGCACGGAGTTTGCGAATGCAAACGAGTGACAGAAAGGGAATGTGGCGCAGCCCAAGCAAGGCCGTAAGTGCCGAAGCGCAGCGTTTCCCCGCTGTTATGCGTAGTGGCAATATTATTCAATTGGAACCATGTATTGGTTTTTAAGAGATAAAGTATTCTTTTCATTTGTATGTTTTAACATCTTTGTTTTCGAATCATAGAGAAATGTACTAAAAATTTGACCCTGCGAATTTTTAATGATTAATTTCTCATTTTTAATTTCCCATGAGTCTTCATTTTGGTTTTTACCCTTTGTTATTGTTCCATCAGGTGAAAATTCAATTATTTTTGACCTATTATTTTCACTGTTAAAAACAAAATTGAATCGTTTATTTACTATTAATTTGTATAAGTCGTTAGTTCTCGTTTTTCCGGACTTTAAGTTGCTGTTGTCTAGAATAAATTCTTTTAATGCAATGACAGTTTTCTTAAATCGAATTGATTCTGCTCTGGCATTAGTTTCAACACCTTCAAAGGTAAATGAAATATCAAACTGTTTGTGTATAAACCCTTTAAGATTGTTTAAAATAGATTTTTCTGCAATTGGCAATATGTTTAATGATTCATTTATATTTTCTTTGTATGCACTTGCATAACCAATTTCCTGGTTTATCCATTGCTCCGATATAGACTGCTTTGTTAATATAGGTATAAAGTATTCAGCTTTTTTGATTCCATCAGTAACTTTTTTAGTTAAAGTAACCATTTCAGATTTATTATTCGCAATTATGATTAATTCAATTTCAGGCGTATCCTTAAATTCCTTTTCAATTAAAGATATTTTCTTCCTATCTTTGTCGGAATAACTTATAAATATTTTTGTTTTCATATTTTCCTTTTAAGTTTTTGCCATTACGCATAACGAACTAGACTTACCGAAGTTCCCTGACCCTGAGTCCCGGAACGGGACGTTAGGGACTGGCATGTAGCTTGCGAACGCAAGGCGAATGCCAGAAAGGGAATTTGCCGCAGGCCGAGCGT
>NZ_JAMQPV010000007.1 GCF_026151395.1 Leptospira limi | reverse complement strand
TCTATTTCAGTTATCGTCTTTCTCATTATTCTATTACTCTGCTTATTTTAAGCTCAGTTCTGTTTTACAAAGCTTTATTTGGGATATTTCAGCGAAAATTAATCTATAAGAAAGAATAGATTTTAATTACTTCTTACCAAAATTTTTGGCCTTGATTCTTTCTTAATTTTATCCTTTCCATACCATGGACACTGCAATTAACATACGCTAACCACTGCGCTTCGGGACTTTTGCCCTCGCTTGGCCTTCGGCACATAGGCTTCTGGCACTCCTCTTGCTCAAGCAAGCGTCGTGCCAGTCCCTAACGCCTCTTCGAGGCTCAGGGCCAGCCTACGTCGGTTAGCTAGTTCGTTATACGCCATGAGTAAAAAGTAACTATTATTAAAAAATGAATAAAATATCTGATGAAATAATTAACTTTTTAGAAACAGAAACAACGAGAACGATGTTGCTGAATGCGAATCGCTTAATTGACTTATTGGAAAATCCAAATATACCTCTTTTAGAATTTTATCCGAAATTACATGAAGCCTTAATTTCTCTTTATTTATCTGGTCACTTATTTGATTCTATTCCTTTAGTATACTTTAATGATGAAAATAAAATAGATGATGATAAATATTTTGAAAATTTAAATTGTTCACTTATTTCAAACTTGAAGGAAGAATCTTTATATTGGGAAATCTTCGATCCAACTTATTCTGAAAAAAACGGAAAGCCTAGTCCTGGATGGGAAGAAGAAGACAAAATCCCAATTCAAGGATGGTTAGATGATGATATTTCAGATATCTATCATGATGTAAAAACTCAATTAACAAAAATTGAGTCTATGGAAAGTAACGAAATAGTAGAAGATGGTCTTTGGAATTTAAAATGGAGCTTTATTCATCATTGGGGAAAGCATTGTATTGATGCACTAAGATATTTGCATTATCTTATTTATGATGGCAAAAAGCATCCTATTTAAAAAATTACTCACGGCGTATAACAGCACCTAACCGCTTCGCTTCGGCACTTACGGCCTCGCTCGGTCTGCGACACATAGGCTTCTGGCACTCCTCTTGCTTGTGCAAGCGTCGTTCCAGTCCCTAACGTCCCGTTCCGGGACTCAGGGTCAGCCTACGTCGGTTAGGCTAGTTCGTTATGCGACAGTCGTTAAATTCCAATGAAAATTAATAAAATATATGGAAAAATTCGAAGACTGGTTACAAAACCATTTTCATTTTTAGTTCCATTAAATAAAAGGGAAATAGCCCTTTTAGATCATAACTTTGAATTCTATAGAATTCTTTCTAAAAAAGATAAGAAAAAGTATAATTCTCTAATTAAACACTTCAAACTCTCGAAATCGATAAAATCCACACCAGATATTACTTTAACGAGATATCATAAAACTTTTCTCGCATGTGCTGCCGTAAGACTAATACGAAGAATTGGTTTGAGACATTATGATTATATAAATAATATTATAGTTTTTCCTGACAAATTTGAAACTGAGGAATTTCAATTTAAAATTGACGGAGTTACTGGAGAAAACGGAAAAATTGGTTTATCTTGGAAAGCTATTATCAGAGGAATATCCGATTCAAATGATGGTGACTGTGTTATTACTCATGAATTTGCACATGCAATTGACCTTCTTTACGGCGGTTTTGATGGTATTCCACAATTAAACTGTGACAGAGAAATTATTAACTGGGAAAATCTGATTATAAAAGATTTCCATCAATTAAAGAATGAAGTTAAACACATATTCTACAATATTGAAGATGAATCTGAATTTTTTGCATATCTAAGTGAATATTTCTTTGAAAATCCAAATCATTTCAAAGAAAAGTTGCCTAAAATCTTTGATCTATTTAATAGATTTTATCAGGAATATGATTTTAATCAATAACGACCGATCGCATAACAGCGGCTACTCACTTCGCTTCGGCACTTCGGCCTCGCTTGGGCTGCGCCACATTTCCCTCCTGGCATTCGTTTGCATCCGCAAACTACATGCCAGTCCCTAACGTCCCGTTAACGGGACTCAGGGTCGGGAAACGTCGAGTAGCCTAGTTCGTTATGCGAAATGTCTTAAAAATTTATTAAATTCTAACTTAATATAATTTTTTAAAAAATTCTTTATAATTGACTTTAAATAAATCTTATAAACTAATTATCAAATTCAAAATGAAGCAATAAAACACAGGAATAGGAACAAAGAAAAATGGAAAAAATAAAAAAAATAATCCTTTTTGGTGCACTCAGTTTATTAAACAATTGCTCTGAACCAATCAAAGCAATATTTGACATTAACCAATTAGTAAATGCCAATATTGAAAAGGCCAACCAAGTTCTTGGTAAACCAGAAAAATCTGAAAAATTCACGCAACAGCCATGTGGAAAGGATAATTGTTTTCTTAATGTTTACCTTAACAATCAATTAGAAATTATTTTTCTAAATGATAAAGTGGGAAGAATTACTTTTACACCGAAAAATAAAATAAAATTTAAAGAAAATTCAATTGAATATTTAGGATTAAAACCATTAAAACCGACAACTGAAACTAAAAATGTGTTGAGATGGGATAATTTCTATAATTTACAAGAAGTAGCTGTATTCAAAATGAATAATGATTATATTGATTATTATCTAATCAGAGTAACCTTTTAAAAATCGATTAATTTTCAAATAAATCTTCTAAAAATAAGACACTTCGCATAACAGCGCCTTAACGCTTCGCTTCGGCACAAGGCCTCGCTCGGTCTGCGACACATAGGCTTTCTGTCACTCGTTTGCATCCGCAAACTACGTGCCAGTCCCTAACGTCCCGTTCGGGACTCAGGGTCAGCCTACGTCGTTAAGGCTAGTTCGTTAATTGCAATTAGTTGATCCTTAGAAGACAACGCGCAAATTTTTTTCATGAGGGTGTTGTCGATTCAAGCTTTGAAAGAGAACAATTTCAGCTGATTTCTCCACGAAAGTTCTGTTTGTAATTTACGCTTTTAAGATTTAAGAGAAAAATTTGCGCTCGCTTTTGTTGACCTTTCGACATAAATCTTTTATTATAATAACTAACTGCAATTAACATACGCTAACCACTGCGCTTCGGGTCTTGCGCCCTCGCTTGGCCTGCGGCACATAGGCTTCTGGCACTCCTCTTGCTCAAGCAAGCGTCGTGCCAGTCCCTAACGCCTCTTCGAGGCTCAGGGCCAGCCTACGTCGGTTAGCTAGTTCGTTATGCGTAATAGCCAAAAACCTATGAAACGAATAATAAACTTAATTCTAATTCAAATTTCTTTAGTTTCATGTATGACGATGCATTTAAATTATCGATTATATCCTCAAACAATTCAAACTTCAATTTCCATTGATTCAATTACCGCATTGGAAGAAATAGACGAAAATTCTATAAGAATTCAGATTCCCAAATTAAACAAAGATTATATTTATGACAGTTGCTATTCCTTTAAATTTAGAGATTTCTTCTATTGTAAAATTGATTCAAATAATACTAGTAAGTTTCTTAAATTTGAAAATGATGTGAATTATCTCATTTCTGGAAAAAAAGCCTTCATCTATTATGATAGAGATTTTGCTTTTATTCATTCCAATTTAAAACAAAATTTCTATTCTGACAGCAATGGACAATTTGGATTTCCAAAATCCATTTCGATCTCTGAGGATGGTCTGTCCAGATTAATTACTTATTATAAACCCAGACCTGATCTTAATGATGTTTGTTATCATGAAAAATATAACCCTAATTCCAATTCATTTGATTTTAAGGAAGATTGTGATCGAATCTCTACCAAAAGTAAATTCTTTCCGATGAAAAAAGTAAAATTACCTAAATCAATTTACATAAATATTGTCGAAGATAAATTCTATAAAAAGGCAAAATCTATATTCATTTCTCCAAATTATAATAAGTCTATTTGGCTTAATTTGGATTATTTTACTGAAAAAAAATTAGAAAATCCTAACATTTTACTTTATTTACTTTACCCTCCTTTTATTCTTTTTGATATAATTACCTTCCCTATTCAAATCTTTGTCGTTCCTTTTGGTAAAACTGCACTTGGTTAATACATTCTGGCTACTACGCATAACAGCAACTAACCGCTTCGCTTCGGCACTACCGGCCTCGCTCGGTCTGCGACACATAGGCTTCTGGCACTCCTCTTGCTTACGCAAGCGTCGTTCCAGTCCCTAACGTCCCGTCGGGACTCAGGGTCAGCCTACGTCGGTTAGTCTAGTTCGTTAGCCGCAATGTTCGAATTTTATTAGGAATAAAAAAAATAATAGAAATTTTAATCTTTTTACAATTAACTTCTTTCATAAACAATGATTCTATCTTATATTTTGAAACCTATTCAGGGAATATCCATTTCTTCTCTTATCTTAATTCTCTGTTATTGTAATATAAATTCAAAAAAGCAAAAAAAAGAATTTTTCTTAAATTATACTATTTACTTTGACGAAGGTATTGAAAACAAACAAGATGTTCTCAGTTTCATTAGTAGCATAAAAACAAAAGATTGCACTAATTTTCATAAACTAATTAAGCATGATTATGTTTATAATGTTCAGGATGCATCATATTTATTCTTTTTTGACCAGGACAATAATTTCTACCTTGATATTGATAAAACTATTAGTATATGTGATTTTTTATTCGAAGAAAAAGTATATTTCAATGTTATAAAAACTTATGAAGAAAATTTATACAATACATACTATGTGTATACATTAACCCAAATTATGCAAAATACCGAAGAAATAATCGTTCATTTGCATTTAGATACAAACACAAAAAAAACTGAAATGTCAATTACGCTTTATCCTTCCAAAGAAATAATGAAATATCCAATAATTTCGATGCTTTTCATATGCGAATCAAAATCATTTTCAACTTGCTATTTAAGAGAAAGCAATACTGATATGATTCATAAATAATTACATTTGAATAATTTTGTAATTTCTCAAAAAACCGTGATACAAATTTCATAAGTGAAAAACAATAACGAACACTGCGGCTAACAGCACCTTAACGCTTCACTTCGGCACAAGGCCTCGCTCGGTCTGCGACACATAGGCTTCTGGCACTCCCCTTGCCTGCGCAAGTGTCGTGGCCAGTCCCTAACGTCCCGTGCCGGGACTCAGGGTCAGCCTACGTCGCTAAGGCAAGTTCGTTAGCCGCAATGCACATAATCTAAATTTTAATTCACAAAACAAAAGAGGAAGAAAATGAAAATAACAGAATGGTTACCAGAATTTCCCGTTTCATCAGAAGACGACGTAGATTTAATGAAATATTTCATTAATACATCTCATATTAAAGAATTATTAACAACTCCAAAATGGATGATATTAGGACGAAAAGGTACCGGAAAAACAGCAATCTACCGCTACTTACAGTCAACTGATTTCTTATCTAATAAGAAAAAACTTTGTATTCCGTTGAATTTTAGAGAATACCCGTGGCCTACACATAAACTGTATAAAGAGACAATGGAAGGTGAAATTAATGCTTACTACAAAAGCTGGCACTATTTAATCACAGTACAAACATTATCTAAATTCATAAACCATCTAGAAAAAAATGGAGAAAAATTATCAGGAGAACTAAGCAAAGCTAAGCAAATTATTCAAAAAATTTATGGGTCACCATTACCATCTTTAATTGAAGTTATTAAAGGGAAGTTATTTCGAGTTCAAAAAATTGAATTACCATCTGGTGAAATAGACGATTTTTCAGTATCGGGTGGGAATATTTCATTTGAAGACGCCTCTAAAAGTGAAGAGCTAATTTCAAGTTTAAGATCAAATGCCTTTTCAATTCATAATTACTTCGAGAAAATATTGAGCAAGTATATAAACGATTATGACCTTTATGTTACCCTGGATCAACTTGATGAAAACTGGCTAGAAAGCGAAATTGAAGATTATAGCAAAATTCTTGTAAATTTGGTTACAGTTTGTAAATCAATAAATTCCGAAAGCATCACTTCCAATAGAAAATTAAAATGTATACTCTTCTTAAGAACTGATATTTATGAAACTTTAAGATTTAACGATAAAAATAAAGTTTATCAATCTAGTGCTATTGAAATCAAATGGGATGAAAAAAGTCTTAATGAAATGTTCTTTGAACGGATTAAAAAGTATAAGCCGTCTAATGTAAAAATTGAACCGAAGTTAAAATCAGATTCAGTCTTCGAAGTAAGAAAAGTAAAAAATGGTGCAACACCGTTTAAACATATTTTACGGAGATCATTTTATCGACCAAGAGATGTTATTGTATATTTTAACAATATTAGAAAGGAATTTATTTCATCAAAAACTGGACTTTATACCTCAAAGCAACTTTATGCAGCAGAAAACGGATTTTCTTTAAGCATGTATCGTGAATTAATTGATGAATGGGCAAATCAAAAACCAGAAATAGAAAAATACTTAAATATCTTACAAAATATTTCGACTCAGAAATTCGATTACTCTGAATATACAGAAGGTTACAATAGCATTTTTACCAATTCCCAAAAAGCTGAAATAGATAATAGTTTGAATTTCTTATTTCAAAACTCTATCATTGGACAAAAAATTAACGCAAATTGGGAGTATATCTGTACAAATCCTCATATGCAAATTAATTATAATACTGAATTTAGAGTAAACAATGGTTTGACCAAAAGATTAGTATTAACTGAAACAAGAGCTAAAAGAAAATTATAACTGTGCCAACGTGCACAGCGGCTAACAGCAACTAACCGCTTCGCTTCGGGACTTGCGCCCTCGCTCGGTCTGCGACACATAGGCTTCTGGCACTCCTCTTGCTTGCGCAAGCGTCGTTCCAGTCCCTAACGTCCCGTTCCGGGACTCAGGGCCAGCCTACGTCGGTTAGTCTAGTTCGTTATACGACATTTTCAAAAAGGATTAATTTAAGAGAAATAAATGAACATCAATAAATATAAAAAATCAATTCTGTTTATTTTCTCTTCCTTCTTATTCATTAATTGTATTTCACATTCTAAATATGAAACTTTTCAACCAGAATCTGATAATAATGAAGTTTCAAAACATAACCTCACCTTAGATTTTAAAAATTTTGATGAGTTCCCTCTATTGATTGATATTCAAATTAAAAATATTAAGTATTCTGATAGCAATACTATAGTTTGCGGGGAATTATCAAAGGAATATCACTTTAAATTTGGAAAAAGTCCAATTAATGTGAATTTGGATAATGGTAAATATTGTGTAAGAGTTTTTGTACATTATAATACATTTAGGCCTTATCAGAAAAATTTTAAAGCCGGATTAATACTAAACTTAAATTCTGATAAAAATTGTCTCGAACAACCTAGGCAAGCTTATGACTATATAAACAACTTTAATTGTCCTTTTCTCGATCTCAGTAATTCTGCAAAAAGAATCATTTTTTCAAATAATAGTTCCGATAGAAATGACGAAGCAATTGCAATAGTTACTTGGGGACTGACATTTTCTTCTATTACTAGACCACCTCCAATTTTATACATTGCGCCTATTCCAATGTTTTTTTCCGGATATATAACAAAATTAAATAAAATTGAATTTGAAATCCGCTAATCTTAACTATTAAATTGAAAACGTCGTATAACAGCACCTTAACGCTTCGCTTCGGCACGAGGCCTCGCTCGGTCTGCGACACATAGGCTTTCTGTCACTCGTTTGCATCCGCAAACTACGTGCCAGTCCCTAACGTCCCGTTGGGACTCAGGGTCAGCCTACGTCGTTAAGGCTAGTACGTTATGCGAAATATTTTAAAATATAATTAGGAAACCAAAAAATGAAAAAAAATAAGAAGAATTTTCAAATACTAGTTATATTTTTACTTCTATTACCCTACCAAATATTTTCAGAAGAAAACATTGAAACAAAAGTTGAAGAACAAAACCGAAAAAAACTTCATATATATTCAACTCCTTATACTTTAAATAGATACAAATACAGTTCTTTTAGAACAAGAACGGAAGATTTCGATTTAAACGTACTTTTGG
>NZ_JAMQPV010000006.1 GCF_026151395.1 Leptospira limi | reverse complement strand
GAATCAAGATAAAACACTTGCTCTACGGAAGGTAACTGAAGAACAATTAAAGACGATGACTCAAGATGATATCGAAGAGATCGCGAATATTGAAAGGAATAGAGACGAACTAGTTAAAAATGGTCTAGCAACTGCTGAAAGTGCAAAGAACTTAACGCCAGAAGAAATAAATGCGAAATTGATTGCACATGAGAAAAAACAAAACGCTGAGAATACAGCTGCAGGTGCTGCGACTGCAGGGTCTCTAGCTTTTATGATGTTAGGTTATCTTGGATTAGGCAGGAAGGAAAATGATGGGGGTGGGAATTCTCAGGATAGCAATAAGGGAAACCAAGAAGAATATTCTCAAAATGAAAAAATAAAGGAAATCGAAAGCAACATAGATTCAAAAGGGTATTGGTTGGATCCAGCTACTGGCGGTTTGTATAGTAAAGAACCTGATGGATCCATTAAAGTGATGTATAAAGATTCTAATGGAGAATTATATACATTAATTAGAAATGAAAAAACTGGTGAGGAAATAGTCAGGAAACCAAACGCAGCTGATTTAATCATTTTATCGCAAGCAAGAATCGATAGTGGAAATATAGCTGAAGCGAATGTTGTCCTAACTCATGGTTCGACAACGGAGAGAGGGGGGACGGAAATATCGCGAAATCCTCAATCAAGCATATTGGTATTAGGATACAATGAATCCATTGTGAAGTCCCTTCGTTCGACTGCGAATGACAGAGAAAAACAAATAAAATTAGCCACAAATAAAGAAAAGATTTTAAGCTCTGAAGAAGGGAAAAAACTGAAAAAGGCAGAAAATGATGCAAAAGCAGCTTTGGAAACCGTTGAAAAATCGGTAGATACTGCAAATCGAAAATATGGTGAAGCTGTCTCGGCATATTCTGCTTATGCAGAAGCCTATGGCAGAATGGTTACAAAAGGTGAATTAGATCAAAAAATAGCAGAGAAGTTAGTAAAAGAAAAGTATGATGATTTAGTGAAGCCAGCAAAAGAGAATTTAGACACAGCTACAAAGTCAATCAAAACTTTAACTTTGAAAGCCAAGGCAGAAGTTGAAAGGACAACCAAAGCAACAGAGCGTTACATTCAGTCCGAAAAGGCAAGCATTACGGAAGGGATTAACAAAACAAAGATACTCGATGCAGCGAAAAAGTTAGCAAAACTTGATAGCCCAGAACTGGATCCAAAATTAAAGTCAGCTTATAGCAAAGTGGAATTAGCAGAAAAAAATCTACTCAATACTAAGGCAGAACCAGGTAGCACTGAATATAAAAAATTATTGGATGCTTATCTCAAAGAGAAGAAAAACTTCCTAAAAAGTGAAGTTGGTCGAGATCTTGGAAAACAAATTGATTTAGCAAACGCACCAGATGTTTACAAAGACCAAGTATATCCTCCGCTATCAGATGCAAAAACAATTAAAGACACCCAGTTTATTGTGGAGCCGTCAGAAAGAATTAAAATTAACGAACTGAGAAAAACTTTGGAAAAGAGAGAGATTCAAAATCCAGATACAAAAGCCAAAGTGGACGCCTTAGAAAAGAAATTTGATGCGGCAAAGTCAGATTATATAGAAGCAAATAGAAAGTTAGAATCATTGGAAGCCGATATTCAAAAAAAGAGAACAGAAATGGATGCCAAACAGCCTCCAGCTACGAACAAAGAACGCAGTAACTTTGAATCGGAAATGCAGAAGAAGATTGACGCAGAGAAAAAAATCATATCTGATTCCCAGGTGAATATGTTAAAAGCAGAAAAGGCCTATAAAGCAGAACGGATGACAGCCCTAATCAAGGAAGATCCGAACTTAATGGGAAGTGCAAGTCCCAATTCGCTAGATTCTACAAACAGGAAAGATACCGTATACGATTTGTTTTACGGTAAGGATGATAGGGATATTTCATCCGCAGCCAATTCGTTATTTGACAAACATGTCACGCTAGGCGAAGCTAGTCCCCTTGCCTCCAAAGTGATCACTGAAAAAACGATCGCAACCGATTCAGGAATGCTCCCTCCAGGAGCTGGATTTGTTCGTTATATGGATTTTCACGGGGAACGTTTGATGCTCCCAGGGGTTCCAGGATCACCGATCACAAGTGACTTTGGACTCCGAAACGACCCAGGAACAGAAAGTCCTGCCCTACATTTGGGTGCTGACAATGGAGTAGAAAAAGGTTCTGTGATTGGATTTCCTGTAAAAGCAAAAGTCGTTGAACTCAATAACGGCGATTCTGCTGGGGAAAATTCGCGACACTCACAAGGTTTTGGTAAGTTTGTGACTATGGAAGTTGGATCTGATAGCGACAGAGTGCGTGTGACCGTTGCGCATAATGGACAAATCCTCGTCGAGAAAGGAAAGGAGGTCAAACCAGGCCAGGCAATATCGATCTCAAGTAATAGCGGTCGGTCGATTGGTAATCCAGGTGATCATACTCACGTTGAGTTTAGTTTTTATGCTGGAAAAGATGCGAAGGGCAATGACATATTTAAGCCTAGAGTTCCGACTCCAGAAGATATACCACTTTTAAAAAAATTAGGACTAATAAAATGAAGCAAATTCTGTATATGACATTAATCTTTTTGTTTTTATACAACTGTAAAAAAGAAGATTCTTTACCTAATGCTAATGCAGAAGAAACGAACTCAAAAAAAGCAAAAATCAATTATGCTAAAATTAGAGCAGATGTTTTAATTAGCGAAGGGAGCATAATTGGGAATTCGAAAGAGGATTTCGACAATATGCAGAGTATTGAAACAAAACGAATATTAGATGATTTCGATTTTTATTTCGGAAGGAAGGAAGATGCTCTTATCTTTATTAAAGGAATAGAGGCTAGTCAAATCATGGGTTACGATAATTCAACAACAATTTATTTCGAAGTTGGGTCGGACAAAGGACAATTTAAGTATCGTATTCAAACGTATTCTAGCTTCGACACTGCGGGAAGCAATTCAGAAGGGTTAATAAACTATGTTAAATGCTCTAATTATTCTGATGTTCTAATAAAGTGTAAATTCTACTTTAAAAATTCATCTCAAGCTTATGGCAGTTCTCCCATATCATGGGCAATAGTTACCATTAAGGACAGAGCACTCGTCAATGTCGAAGATGATCTTGGCGCAAGTTTCCTCGGTTATATTGAAGCTGACAATACTTTTCCTGAAAAGTATCTATCAAATGTTAAAAAAGCACTGAAGGTGGCAGTCAAAGATCCAAAGATTGGATTAAAAGATGAACAGTTGCGTGGATTTTCTATAGAAGAATTGGATCTTTTGACAGATGGTTTGGCGTCACAGGTTAAGGCTGGGAAGTAAAACTAAACCCAATTTATAATCCGATTAATCTTTAAATCAAATGATAGATAGGCTAAAAAACAAAACGATAGCAGAAGTAAAAGAATATTTCAGATGATGATCTGGAGAAGAAACAGATTGAACTTCTTTTGGGTAATCTTTAGTTCTTCGTGGAGATGGAAGTAGCCACAAAGGAGGATATTCGTTTGATGTGAGTTATGTGAAAGATCAAAATGGAAAAACTAGCATAATCAAATATAATGGTGATTTTAAGGACGGAGAAGTACCTCAGCCTAAACCACCACTTGACAAATTCCTAGATCGTGTATCAACTGAGGCTTCTAATAAATTTTCATATAATCCTTACTATTTAGTGGATCAAAATGGTAATAAAATACCGAATTTCTTTACAGCTGTCGATGAAAAAAATTGGATTCTCACCAATGACTGGGACGGTCTTAACCCAGAACAAAGAACACAGTTTTCTAAAATGATGAGAGAAATGGCCCTAAAGCATGATCCACCCTTTACATTAAATGATGACAATGTAAAACAAATGTGGAATCATAGACATCACCTACATGTTACGGAGATTAACAAATGAGAAACTTAATCCTGTTTACTCTTCTGTTTGGATGTACACAAAATGTAGAATCACAATTGAAATCTGAAGAAAACACCATTTATTTACCTGAGATGAGATATCTAGCTGAAAGCCACGTTCCGCTTTCTAGAGAAATGAAACAAAAAATATATCCAGATACATGGAATGAAAATCTTTACTTCGAATCTTCACTATATAAAGTCAAAATTAATACTTCTGTTGTAGAAAGAAGCAAGTTATCTGCAACGATTGCTTTTAAAGAATCTCTTAATATTTATGAAGAAGGTAGAGAGAAGAAATTTTACTTTAATAATGGTTTAATTGACCGAATCGTAAACACCGAACCTGTTATGCCGCCTGATAGGCCATCTTATCCTGGTGATTATGGACTACGATTTGATTTCAAGAATGGCAAAATTGAAACTGTTGGCTGCTATTTCAGACAAAAACCTTGCCAAGAAATAATTCATTTGGATTCATCAGGGGAAGTTGTAAAAGTTGTGAAAGAAAAAGCACAATGTGAAAAAGGTTGCGGTCACTTAGTACCATACCGAATTCCAGGTTCATATTTTGTAGCCGATCACAAAGTTCGAGTGAGAAAGGAACCTTCAATTAAATCTGAAATTTCCACAGAATTAAAAAAAGATACTCCTATTGAAGTTATAGCTGATACGGAAATCTATGAAGAGATATTTCCGCACTATGGTACTTGGGCAAAAGTTAGGTTAGACGATGGGAGTGTTGGTTTTGTGTATGGAGCTTTTCTCCGTGCACCTGGTGAAATTGATGTAGTCGCTATTCGAGAAAAAGCAAATGAATGGAAAAAAATGAATGGTTGGAGGGAAAAATAATTAAAATTGGTCACTTGAGAATACTTGGTTATAGTTTAATTCTCTTATGCTTTCTTAACACATGCAATTTATTTGATCTAGAAGTAAAAAAAGAAGTTGGTGGTACAGATTTTATTTTGGCGGAAATTGCATGCAATCGACATGGATATCGTTTACCAAATATAGAAGAAATTCTCTGGGCGGATATGTTTGGTGGATTAAAAGACCTTAGAACCAGAATGGCTAATCTTGAAAGGTATACTATTTTATCGTCAAGTAGAGAAGGACGTCTAGATTATCATTTGGGTTACATATTACAGACAAAAGAAACTTATATTTTTAAAAATACGATTCCAGTAGGATATGGTTTTTGTGTTCAAAATAAAGAGACAATTCCTTTTTACTTTTCAATCTTTAGCAATAGACTCTTAGAATATTTTTCATCAAATCTAAATGATACAAAATTTGTTTATTTAGGAGAAGGAACTTACAAAGAAGCAGGACTTTGGTGTGAAAAAATGTCTCATCATTTAAAACGTAAAGTACTTCCAGATTCTAGTATTGGGACTTTTAAAAATACTTCCCTATTTAAAAAACTTGGTAAAATTGGAATCGATTCATTTTGGTTAGTTGATAACACTGAAGATATATTCTTTCACCAAGTTTATTATGGAGTTTCAGATAAAATCGAAATTGAAGAAGACTTTAGCCAAGAAAAAGGCATTATATGTGTTTCTTCTGTAAAAATATAGATTGAATTCTATGGGTTTTGGGAAAATTGAACTTGCTTAAGCAAAACTTTATATGTAGAATGTGCTAAAAATATTATTGATGGAAGTGCTGTATGTATGGTAGAAAGCCGAAATCTGCGGAATCATCAACTTAGCCTTGGTAAGACACGGTGGCACCATGAGTATTCAGTTACTAAATAGAATTTATTTTCTGGCGTTTGTTGTACTGATTGGACTAGTTGGATGTAAACCAAAATCTATTTTGGATACAGCAAACCCGGACATTGGCATTTTTGGATCGGATTGGTTGGATGCACCCAGTCCAGATGAATGGGCTCCAGGGATTAGGTATTACAGATTGGATAGCCCTGCAATTGATGATATTCTACTCAAATCGAAACTTGATCCTCGTGAAATTGCGAAATCAAAAGTTCTACCATTTGTCATTCAACTGCGAAAGGCTCTAGAGGAAAAAGACTACGACTTTATCGAAAAGCATTTGGGTTGGCGATTTACGGAGGAAGCGAAAAAGGAGATTGGGATTCATAACGATGAAAAACTTACAAGTCAGGAACAATTTGAAAAAGCAAAAAAATACATTCATGATACCTTGAGGTCCAACAAATCCTTTTGTGATCTTCATTACTTATTTGAAAAAAAATTTCCATATCTAGGGATTAGTGTAAGTGAAGTTAAGCTAAGAGAATTAAATGAAAAAAAACCATTTCAAAAATACGAATTAACTTATTCGATATTCTTTCCTAGAGGCATTCTAAATCAAGATGGCTTAGAAGGATGGCATAGCTTTGATGTGGAGTTGAGAGTATATGGGAAAGGTGAAAACGAAACTTTTTTTGGTATAGAAGATTTCAAAAATCACCAAGGTTGGAGTCATATCCGAAGTTTACGCCCACCGGAAGAAGATTTTGAGTATTGGTAATTACTTTTTTAAACACTTTTCGAAATTAGCGATTGTCTTCTTATTTTCATACGTTGCCTGCGCTCCGAAAACTGATGCATATGATCCTTCTATTGGGCTCTATGGGACCAAATGGATCGAAGAGCAAAGGCAAGATAGAGAGAGTATAGATTACAATTTTATATACTTTAAACCAGATGAGAATCTAAACCTTAAATTTTTTAAGAATCGAATTGATCCGAGGGAATTTGCCAAACGGTTTGTTTCAACAAGAGCAAAGTCTCTATTTGATGCTTTTCAAAATCCGGAACCCGAAAAAGGGAGAGCGGTATTTGCGTATTCATTATATAGACCATTCCTTGCTGTTGCTGCTAAAAAAATTGGTATAGATTACAGTGAGTATGATCGAGGTGTTGACTATACTTCACAGGAAGATCTGGAAAGAATTTATGATTACATAAGACAAAATCTTGATGAAAAAAACTCCTTTTGCAATTTTGGACGATTATTTTTCAATGAAATAAAGAAAGTCGAAATAAAACCATATTCTGTAGAAGATAGGGTATTGGATCCAAAGAGCAATAGTTATTCAATTCAAGCACAATATGATATCAAATATTATTTAGGAAAAGCGAAAGGATTGGAAGATTTAGATTGGATTCGATTCCGAGTCTATTTTTTAATCCAAGGAGATCATGTGATGCAAACTTCGATAATTGATGCATACCCGGCAGAATGTTTGTATGAATTAGATTGAATGTAAATATTGAATTCGATGTTGTTTCATGTTTGTGAGAATCTCGAAATACTTATATTATGTAAACAAACGCAAATATCTGGATTTTTTTGTGCTATCGAAATAGGATTAGCTTGTAGATCTTCAAGCGTTTTCGTTATTTAGCATTAAATATAATTATACATAATAATTATTAATTTCGTAATTTTTGTAATACTATCTTTTGAATTTTAATTTCTACTTCACGTAACTAGTAAGGGAAGTCAGATTCTTACATCCTGTAAATGATTTTACGAACGTTTACTTAGTAGTTTTAATTTTCTTTAAGAGCCAACAAGTTTACTATAATTGTAATTGTATTTCAAATCTTTTTAATCGCTCTCGAGTAAGGTGATGGGATTTTCGATTAAGTCAAATAGATATAAGAAGAGAACTTAATTATTTATTAGGGAAAAATAAGTTCTCTTCTGCGAAAGGAATTGATTAAATAGTCAAAATATTTATTGCTCTACGCATACTACTCTTTTCGAAATGTTACAAGCATCTGTTGTCGTTTCTACAAGTGTCGTAGTGCTTGCTCCTACTACACCTGTTACTCCATTAACTCCTCCGTTCAGACTTGTCCAGTTACTACAATTTACATCATTGGCGAGGTTTCCCCCTGTGATGGTCATTCCTGTCCAGAAACGTGTTCCGTTAGTTCCTAGGGCAAAATTCATTTGCATGGTGGTATTGGAATCACGAAAAATTCGATTCGAAGTAGTGGTTGAACCTGTTGTATTCGAAGTATCTGTGCTGTTCGAATAAAAAGTATTTGCCTTTAATACCCAATCCGTATATGTAAGTGTTCCAGTCGGATTACCTAAAACTTCTCTTACTCCAGGTACTGCAACCATGGCTTTGTATGTTTTTCCGCGCACTCTACTTGTATCGCCATTGCATAAGGCGTCTGCTCCTGTAATTCCACCAACGCCCACCAAACTTCCTAATACGGCAGAACTTAAAAACATATGACACCTTGTTGAACAAGGAACTGCCGTTTGCGATTGTGCTATTAGCAGTGCCAATATAGTATCATCGTTTCCGTTGTCTGACTTTTTGCATGCACCTAACGTTAAAAAGCTAAGCAAGAAAACTAATATAAGTCGATTATTGAATTTCATGAGTGTCAATTTGACACTCTCTACCCATGTGTGCAAGTGCAAAATTCGAGTTTAATTTCTATATTTGACAAAGATTTTTCGACCTGTGACATAATTGTAAGACCTTAATGTAGCGGGTAAAGTTACGTACTTGTGAAT
>NZ_JAMQPV010000005.1 GCF_026151395.1 Leptospira limi | reverse complement strand
CTTCACAAGTACGTAACTTTACCCGCTACATTAAGGTCTTACAATTATGTCGCATAGCTTTACGTCTCAATAGAATGAAAATTAGAATCATAAGACAATAGTTTCATTCGAAACTACAAAGAGGTTACGATTTAAGTCTTTTAAGTTCGTCTTCTAATTTTTTTGTTTTGGTTTTGAGTGAATCTACTTTTCCAGAAAGCCACCCCCGAACAACATCTCGATCAGACTTTGATAGATTTTTTCCCGACTTAAAATCTTTGTAAATTTCGCGAATAGGCCTATTGATTACTTTTTCATTTTTGGGTGATTTAGAATCTTCAGCAAGAAGCTTCAGAGCATCTCTCAAATGTAAAACGCGTTTTACATTTAAAATTTCTCTTTTTTCATACATTCGCATATAGTTCGCAGCAGTCGCCCGAGTGAATGGAACATTACCTTCAAGCCATGGCAAAAATGATCCATGGGATAAAATTGACTTTTTCTTTGTTAAAATTTCTCCAATCAATATTGCATTTTGAATTGCGCGACTCATATTAGAAAGCATTGATTGATGTAATTCATTAATACGTTGAATATCTTCATCTTCAATGCTTGTATGTAATTGAAGAACTTCTTTTTCTCCAGGTCGTTTCCCGGTTAAAGAGGAAATTAATTTGGATCTTTCTTTGCTCATAAGATCTCTTTTGCCAAAAGTTTGAATTCATCCCAAAGATCAGAATTTTCAGGAACTAATTTCCCTAAAATTGCAGACTTACCATAGGCAATATTCTTCGAAATGAAAGATTTCGAAATACGGTCAAGTCCAGACTCATATATCCTTTCAGAGTCTTTTTTTGAAACCATACAAGGAACAGCAATAGGCAGGGGGGCTTTCATTTTTTTGCAAGCATTTTCAATTAAAGAAAATCCTTGGAATGTCCACCTTGAGAATCCAATCGGAGACAATACATAATCTGCTCCAAATAACGCTAAAAATAATTCATAAGTTAGCGATGGTGGTGTGTCCCAAACAATATAATCAAAATTTAATTTTTTAAGATCCGATTGAAATCGAATCATTGTACCAGGATCATTTGCCAATTCTATTTGTGATTTTGCTAACTCAGGAGTAGAAGGAAGAATACTTAGATTTGACGAAATTTGACGAAGCGATTCCTCAACTTCTATTAAACCCAACAATGTCTGAAAGAGATTAAATTTTTCAAGTGAAGATAATTCTTCGTCACGAAGGAAAAAATCAGTTAAATTATTGTTTGGATCGGCATCAATTAGAAGAACTTTTTTTCGGGTCCTTGCTAAATAAGCTGCCAAATAAACAGCTAAAGTCGTTTTACCGACGCCACCTTTCATAGATGCGATGGTAATTATTTTCATATTTTTCATTTAAAATTTTTTAAAATTGCATTCAAGCAAAAAAGCCGAAATTTGTGAAATACAAGTTAAAATGAACTTTTTTTCATAAATTTAAAAGGGAAGCCAACGAATCAATGGAAGTAAGGCTATTTGGAAAGAAAAACCAAACTAATTTGCGTATAGATTCAAAATTACAGGTAATTTTCGAAGAAAAAATTAAAAAAGATTTCTTCGAAAATAAATCTGTAATATCCGAGCTAACCATTTCATCAGTCGGAGTAGATCGTTTACTATCTAAGCTCAATTTACGTTACTCACAAGGAGTAGGAGTTCGAAAATATGAAGACATTGAATTTGTCCTTTTGAATTTTATATCGAAAAACCTACGATTCCTTGCCTTTTACGATACTAAATTAAACACTACAGAGAATAAATTCAAGGTTGATTTCCTTACCAATACAGCAGGGATTTTTGAGGAAACCATTTTCAAAATAAAAACACCAATTCTAATCATTAAAAATCATTCTGCGATTTTCTTTAATTATAAGAACCACCATGCTTCAAAAA
Organism: Leptospira limi; assembly: GCF_026151395.1. Taxonomy (NCBI): domain Bacteria; kingdom Pseudomonadati; phylum Spirochaetota; class Leptospiria; order Leptospirales; family Leptospiraceae; genus Leptospira; species Leptospira limi. The sequence continues at coordinate 52,783 of NZ_JAMQPV010000005.1, read as the reverse complement.
TCTTTATCAGATTTGAGGAAGAAGAATACAATCGCCACTTCGAATTAATAAAGTCTTATTTTGATTTCTTAGTACTCCCCAGAAAATATTTTACGAATGAAGGAATCCTAGAATTGACTTCAAAATTACAAATGCTATTTCAAGCTTTCAATTTATATGCATTCAATGAATTAGATTTCTTAAATTATCTAAAACTAAAAAAATATAAATATCTGAAAGGAATGAAAGGAATCTTTATACAACCCAGAAACAACTTAGAATTAATTCTCTTAAATTATTTGGAATCAGTTGAAAGAGACTTCAAATACCTGAAAAACTAGTTCGGATTGCACCAAAAAGTTCAGATTTCGATTTATTTCTCAAGAATAAATCAACTAAAGTAAAAAATATTAGTAAAAGATTTGTTAGGTCATGCCGAGACTTTAGGTAGAAATGTTTTTACGGTTCATGAGTGTTCTTGAATAGAATAACCTTCTATATTTTTGTATTAATATTTGCTACATTACAAGTGTTTCCAGAAGCATCAGATAACAGACTATTAATAAATTTTGATGACGCGGAAGCAATTGGTGTAACAAACAATGTAATCTTAGCTACTTTAAAAGATAGAAAAGAAGTTTTTCGAATGTTGGTAAAAGAAAAATGGAGGAATTACCTTCCAAAAGTAGCCTTGAGCTATTTTGGTTTAAAAAATGCCAATGTAAACCAACCTGATTCTCAATACAATGACATACGCTTACAATTAAATCAGTTGTTATATGATGGTGGAGAAAATAGTCTGGAAATTGAATCCGCAAAATTACAGGAACTCCTAAATCAAGAGGACTGGAAAATTGTTAAAGATAAAACTGTTTTGGAAGTGAGAAGAACAGCATTAAAATATTTATCCTTTGAGCTAAAACACCAGCTAAATTTAAAGTACAATGAGAAAATGCAGTTTAATATCAAAGCGGCATTAGAAGAAAAAGAAAAAGGCTATATAACAGACCTACAGTATTTAGAACTTCAAACAAAAGTAAGGGAGTTTGATCTAAGTTTAGTAAAAAGTAAATCTCAAATGAATATTGCTCATCTGGATTTGATTAAAACACTCAACTTGCCATTAGATACTCAAGTAAGATTTAAACATTCAATCATTGAAGATTTCGAAATTTTTCCTCCAAATAGCGAATTATTGTCTGAACAGTATTTGTTTCAAAAACCGGAAATTAAAAAATCAAGATTAGCTATCGAAAACTTAAGAACACGTGCAGAAATAGCTGAAAACTATTGGAAACCAAAAGTCATTTTCGGAAGTTACTATGGTCAAAATGTCAACGCACCCTTACCAGTAACTAATGAAGTATATGGTTTTAACATTTCTTTACAAGCTCAATTAGGAAGTAGCACCACTCAATCAACAGCAAATTATGGTGTACAAAGCGATGGTACTGGTATTCAAAGAATTCCTGGATATGGACCACAGTTTGTCGGAAGAGGGGAAAATGCATTTAATAGCTCTACAGTGAATTTATTCGATGACTTAAGTTATTCTCGAAAAATTTATGAAGGGAAAATTGCTTTATCCGATGCTATAAGAAATAAACAGCTGTTAGAGGTAACAGTCAGGGCCGATATTCACAAAGGTTACGAAAAGCTCGATGAAGCTTGGGAAATAATAAGAGTGATGAATTCTAAACTGGCACTAAATAAGGAAATCGTAAAGAATGTCAAAAATAAATTTAACAAAGGATTCTCAAAAAAACTCGATGTATTGAATGCTGAATATGACTTACTCAAATCTTATGAGGATCTATTAGTTGCGCTGATGGGGTATATCGACTTGTCTTTTGAAATGGCCTTTATCCTTGGTACTCCTTATGAAGAATTAAAATTAGTCAAAATTAGGCCTGGCGGTGGTAACTCTTTTATTAGAGAAAATTTTGATCAAGATATTCTTTTAAAGAGTGAAAAAATAAATTCTAAAGAAATGCAAACTAATCCATTATGAAAAAATCAAAATATTCAACTTTAAACGCTATTTTCATAATATTGCTTTTTGCAATCTCAAACTCATGTAAAAAAAACAACATAGATCCTAATAAAGTGTTCACCTTTTTAGGCGATGAATCTCCGCAAGTACTAGTTGCTTTTCCTGGTATGGGTGACAAAAATTTACCAAGAAACCAATCTATTTCAGTTCTTTTTAACCAACCTATGAATATTAATTCATGTATTCAAAGTTTCACTGTCTCTCCACAAGTTCAAGGATTCTTTGAATTTACAGATATTAGTTTGAAATTTACACCCACCAACCAATTGAATTTTGGATCTTATACATATAATATCACAAAAAATTGCGAATCATCTAAGGGAGGTGATTTAAAAGAATTATTTTCCGCAAGTTTTACGGTAGGTGAAGCCACACAAGCTGGACAATTCCCAGAAGTAATCGCCATTAATGTAAACACGGGTACTATCGCAACTTGTAATACAAATTCAGGACCTCGAAGAAATATTATTTCAGATTCCGTTAACGATGCATGCATGGGGTCTCCGAATGTAAATCCAATTGAAGTAATTTTTTCAAAGCCTATGGATAGAGTTTCTGTTCAAAATGGAATCTCCCTCTCTCCTTCTGTTCCATTTAACTTGCAATGGATTTCAGATTCTATTGTTCAAATAAACCCAGATATTGCATTCACCGCAAGATCCCGAATTAGCGTTCAATTAACAAGCACAATACAAGACACCAATGGTGTAAGGTTATTATCACCGATTAGTTCTAGCTTTTACGTTGGCACTTTGAATTTAGTTCCAACGTTAACTTCAATTCAATTAGCTACAGGAACACTTGGAGATTGTTTGTCTGGAATTGGTATTCAAAATGATATCATACTAACATCTGTAGTAAATGGTTGTCTGGGAAATTCAGTCAATAATCCAATTACAATCCAATTTTCGCGCCCGATGAGCCAAGCTCAAACAATTGCAGGGTTTTCAATTTCTCCAAATGTTACTGGAACATTTCTTTGGTCAGGAGGAGACCAAACATTAACTTTTACACCGGATTCCAAATTTACATTCGGTCAACGTTATACTATTACTATCTCTACAATTGCAATTTCAAGCGATAGGGTTGCTTTCGACCAGAATACCAGTTATAGCTTTGTGGCAGGAGGTGCTTTAACTAATTCCCCAATTGTACAAGCGATTGGAGTTGCTTCACAAGGTTGTTCTAATACATTTCCCGGAGTAGGCCAAGCAGCTGGTGGTAATTGGTTAGCTGCAAATTGTTTTTGGGATAGCACTTTACCAGTACTTGGACCAAATTCATATCAATTTCGAGGGGGAGACAATGGCGATGGAACTAATGCAAATTGTACAGACGTAAATACAGACAATTTTAGACTTATTTTTTCAAATTATATGAATATAACGGCAACAATCAATGCAATACGCCTTCAACGTACTTCACCGCCAGGAACAATCATACAATTGGCGAGTTGGAATTGGACTGACTGCCAATTAGTGTATCCGTTCGGATGTAGAGTTGTTACTCTAGCATTCTCTGAACTTGAGTCTTCATGTAACGGTACTTCGTTTTTCGGAAATGCCGGAACTGGTGGAGACTTTAATTTATCTAGAACTGATAACATGCCAGCAGGATATCCTTATTATATGCTTACTGTAGATACAAGCGCAAGAGATACTAACAATCTACAATTGGGTTCAACATTTCAATTTGTAATGGAAGGGAAATGAAAATTATCAATTCAATCGTTATCTTTTTTTTCTTTTGGACCTGCAAATCAGCGATGCCAGAAACAAATATTGCAATCACTTCTCTCAATGCGAATGGAATTATTCTTTTACCAATAGAAACAAGAAATATTTATACTATTCCACAAATCGGCCGAGATATTCAAGACACTGTAGCTTTTAATTTAATAAACAAAGGATACCAAGTTACGTTTCTTAACAATTTTAATAATTTTAAAGTCAAACCTGAATCATTCGACCAGAAAACACCTATTGCATCAAGTAATCTTTATTCAGGTGAGTTCCGAAAGTATTATGAAAACTTTGAAGAACTATTAAAAAGTGAAGAAATAAAAAACATTATTTCAAATCATAATGCAAAATATTTATTACATACTTCCGTTTCCATATATACGAACGAATCCATTAAAGATCAAAAAAGTAGCATAATGATATTTCTTAAACTTTATAATCTAGAAGGAAAAATTTTATCTATATCTACTAACAATATATACAATTTAGAAATACAAGATTTATATATCGGCAATAAGGTTCAAAAAACAATTGGACTAATGATCACTAATTTGGCGAATTCAATTAAATAGGATATAAAATGTATAAAATAATCACATTTTTAATTATTGTTTTATTAAACTACAGCTGTTCAGAGAAGGAAAAAAGCACACTTCAAAAAGAAGCAGAGAAAGCATTTGTGTTCGGTGATCTTCAAAATTCAGAAATTATCTTGAATAAGATATTGAAAGAAGATCCCAATGATCAGCATGCAATTTTCTTAAAAACCAAAATACTTCTCTATTCTGGTAGAATCATCGATGCAAAAAAAGTATATGATGAGCTTGGAGACGAATTTCAAAATAAAACAGAATCAATGCTACTATTGGCGAGAATCAATTTGGCATTGAATCAAAATCAAATAGAAACTATTGATAAATTGAGCTCTTTACTTGAAACAAATCCAGTGCATTTGGATGCTTTATTGCTAAGAGGAAAATTCTATGAAGCTTCAAACAAAATTCCTGAAGCAATCAGAGATTATCAAACGATCATACAGCAATCCGATAAAATCAAAATTGCACACTCATCGCTTGCTAGTATTTATTCAAAAGCAGGAATTACTGAAAAAGCAAAATCTCATTTAGAATATGCAAAAAATATAGAACCCCAAAGACAAATAGGTAAAAAAAATGATAAATAATTTTATTCAGAAGTTCCAAATTAAACATGTCTTAGATCTTTTGATCAAAGGAAAAACTGACCAATATGGCGAAGAATTAAAATCGGCACAAACTTTAAAGCGCCTAACTTTAATATCAACGATTCTCTGGATGAGTTTGTATTTTTTTGTATATATGATCTTTTTTTTACTCAGTTTTAATTATTTTACTGAGTTGAACCGAGGCATCATATCGAAGCTTCAAGCACAAAATATTACAGGGATAACGACTATAATTAACACTTATCCTTGGAATCTAATATATATATTCGCATTATTCTTTATATGGTTATCAATCACCTCTTTAGTCAGTTTCTTACTTCAGAAATTGTTTGAAGAGAATTCCTTACCTTTTTCCAAACATTTGTATATTTCAATATTGTCTACAAATGCGGCATTTTTGCCAATGATAATCTTAATTCCTTATCATTCAGTTTTCGCAACCTTTGAAAATATGAACGTAATTAAAATTTCAGTTTCGATTGCTATTTGGATATCAATATTAGTTTTTTCATGTTACATTTCGACAAAACTATATTCAAAATGTTATAAGGTAAATGGCTTTTTCCAACGGAGATCAGCAATGATATGGTTTTTGAGCTATGCCCTTGTCTTTTACTTCTTTTTGGGATTGGCAATCAATTGAAACTTGAATCCTTAAAAAAGATTTATGATATATTAACGAAGATACCATATTTTTCAAAAATTGTAATCAGCGGAATATCTTATCTTCTAATAGTTCTGGTATATTCTAATTTAACATGGACAGACTTGAGATCCAAAGTACCATTCTTGACAAGAGTATTTTATGTAAAGTCTTTATCAATTAAACATAGAATGAATTCAAACGAAACGATTGAAAATCTTTCCTCTGAAGAGATGTCAATTCCTGTTTTCATTTCCGCAATTGAAAAGCAAAACCTATCTCCTTCACTATTCTTTGCAGCTTTAGTCGATCCAGTTCAGAAAGTAGATCTATATTCGAAAGTTGGTGGACGGTTAGAAAAAATATACGTCAAAGAAGGAGAAAATGTCAAGACTGGCCAAAAAATTGCGAAGCTTGATAGTTTGTCATTTGAAATAGATTTATTAAAACTCAACGCAAATCTTGAATCTGCAAAAGCTTCCTATTCTCTTAGCAAAACCAAGTATTTAAATGCTCGAAGAAATTTAGAAATTAAATTTGCAGAAGAGGAGAAAAGAATTCAAAATTTGGAAAAAGCTGAACTAGAATACCAAAGAATTTCCTCAATCCTAGAAAAAAAAGAAAGTTTGTTTAATTCGAATGTGATTGCAGAAGAAGAACTTTTAGCAACTAGGCAGGACTTTAATTTAAAAAAGTTAGCTAGAGATTCTGCAAAAAAAGACTTAGAAATGATTCAAATTGGAATTAGAGATCAAGATATTTCTTCAGAAGGTATTCCAGTACCTGCAAAAAGGGCAGATAAAATTGAATTATGGAAAGATTTAAATACGAGACTGGAAAAGGCTGAGTTGGAAGTCGCGGAGAAAAATGTAAATGCAGCAAAAGCGAATATCGAGTCAGTAGAGGTATTAATTAGAGAATCTACATTAGTTTCACCTATCAATGGAATAGTTTACAGGATCAATCGAAACGTTGGCGAATTAATCAATGCAGGAGCAAATGCTGGAACACCTATTGTCAACTTAGTTTCAGTTGAAGAATTAAATGTTATATTCAATGCAAACGAAACTGAACTTGGAAGTATCGTACCGGGTCAGAAAGCAATTATTAGTTCTGATTCGTTTCCAAATAGAGAATACAAAGGAACAGTTCTATATTCAAGTCCAGTATTAGATCAAAGAACCCATAGCGCTGAAATTAAAATTAGAATGGAAAAGTCAAAGGATTTAAAACCAGGAATGTATGTTAAAGCTGAAATCCTATCAGGCAGAAAAGAGGATTTCTATTTAATTCCAGAAAATGCAGCAATCCCATTTCAGGAAAAAATAATTGAAATTTATCAGTTCAAAGATAATCGAGCTTATAAAAAAAGATTAGAATCCATTCAAAAATACAATGGATTTTATATGGTTAAAGATGGACTAGACGGGGACGAAACAATTATTCTTTCTCCACTTAATCAGTTATACGAAGGAGTTAAAGTTAGCCCAACTTTTAAAAAATGAACTTTCTGATAACATTAATTTTAAAAAGAAAGTTTTTAATCGGGATGTTGTACTCAGGGCTTATGCTCTTTGGAATCATCAAATCATTTTCGATACCCGTTAGTCTTTTCCCTCAAATCGAATATCCAAAATTAACCATTATTACTGAATATGAGAACGCATCAGCTTCAGAAGTTGACAACTTAGTAACTAAAAAAATCGCTGAAGTACTCGGAACTCTACAGAAACTTAAAAGAATCGAATCCGAATCTAAGGAAGGTTATTCTTTTGTACATCTAACATTTAAAAACGAAACAGACATCTCAATTGTTTCGATGGAAATAAGAGAAAAATTAGATTTCATTAGAGACACTTTACCTTATAATACTCAAAAACCGATCATATCAAAATTTGATCCAAATAGTAAACCTTTAATCCAAATTGCATTTTCAGCAAAACCCAGGTTAAATGAAAATGATTTAAGAGATTATCTAATAAGAAATGTAAAGTTTAATTTCGACAGAGTCGATGGGGTTGCCTTAACACAAATAATTGGAGGAAAAAGACGAAAGATAAACATAACTATTGACCCTTTGAAATTATCATCTTATGGGGTACAACCTGAAGAGCTTGATCAGCTCGTAAAAATTAGTAACAAAAACTATCCTGCAGGACAGCTCGCAATCGGAAATAAGGAATTACAAATTAGAGCAGTAGGCGAATTTCAAAATTTAACTCAACTATCAGATCTTGTAGTTTCATTTAGACCAAATTCAGGAGTGATACGAATTGGAGACATCGCCCATCTTAATGAAGATTTTGAAGAACCTACAGGTTATTCGAGATTAAACTTAAATGATTCAGTTATCTTAAATATTTATAAAGAACCAGGAAAAAATTCCGTAACGGTTTCAAATGAGATAAGATCAAATTTATCCCAAATTAAGAAGAATCTTGAAAAGGACATTGATCTTGAGATAGTCTATGATGAATCAGATTTTATAGAAAATTCAATCAATAGCTTACTACAAAATCTTCTTTTAGGAGCATTTTTAGCTTTTTTGGTTCTATTATTTTTGATGAGAAATATATTTTCACCATCGATCTTAATATTAACAATTCCAACAACGCTAACATTAAGTTTCCTATTTTTTTACCTTTTTGAAATAGGCTTCAATATTATGAGCCTTGGAGGACTAGCGCTTGGAATTGGATTATTGTTCGATTCAAGTAACGTTGTACTATCAGCAATAGAAAGAAGACTTCTAACTAATGAGCCTCTTGAATCATCAATAAAAGAAGGTGTTTCCGAAGTTTTCGAATCAATCTTAACCGCTACTTTAACATCAGTCATTGTTTTTCTACCGATTGGATTTTTGAAAAATATCCTTGGATTAGTATTCTCTGAGATGGCCTTTGCAATCTCAATAACTCTGATTACAAGTTTTATTGTATCGTGTACATTTGTCCCATTAATAGTATCCATTCTTTATGCCAGAAGAAGAAATATTAACGCTAATAATTCAAAAATTATCGATGCAATTTCAATGAAGTACATTGTAGTTCTAGAAAAACTGATTCAATCACCTAAAAAACTAATCGTCTTTATAACTTTACTATTTATTACTTCTTTTTTGTTTCTACCATTTATAAAATATGAATTCTTTCCTGAAATTCATACCGAAGTATACAATATTGATTATGAATCAAAATCTGGAATTAATTTATCAATAATTAACTCCAATGTTTTAGAATTAGAAAAGCATATCTCAAAATCATTTCCTCATATTACACTCTTAACTAAAGTTGGAATTGATAAAGAATTGACAAAATGGGATTCAGAAGAAAGCTCTAGAGGAAATAAGGCAGAAATTAAAATAATTGGATTAGAAAAAGAAGCAAAAAGTAAAATCATTAACATGATTTCTGAATACGAAAAGAAATTTGATTCAAAAATCATATTCACAGAAGAATCATCAGGATTAGAAAAATTATTATCAAACAACAAGAAAAAATCGATTTCTGTACAATCGAATTCACGTGAAATATTGCAAAACTTTGCCCTGCAAATAAAAAGAAAATTTCATGAAAGCATTTCAACGGATTTTGATTATACAACACAAGAATATCTGATTAATTTCCAACAAGACAAATTAGCCAAGTATGGATTAACAACTGAAAGTGTTTCTAGCTTTATTAGAATTTCTCTCAAAGGGTTAGAGACTTCAGAAATGAAATACTCTAATCAAACTTTAAAATTATATATTAAAATGGAAAAAAGATATGCTGATTCAGTTGATAAAATTATGTATTTAAGATTAAAAACTCCTTCCAGTGACTTTATACCATTAAGAGAAATCTGTAATATTAGCTTAATCGATGGTGAACGAATTATTCGCAGAAATTCAAATTTATATTCAACTGACATTTATTTGAATCAAGATTCAAATCGAGAAATATTAGTATCCCAAATAAAATCAGAATTGGTTAACCAAAACGAAGTAACAATGAAAGAAGATGGTAATCTAGAAGATTTAAATTATGCACTTAACGAGATTACTATATCATTTTTATTTGCTACATTATTGATTTTTATGCTTCTTACTGGCATTTTCGAATCTTTCAAATCTTCAATATTTGTCATGACATCAATTCCGTTCATATTTATTGGAGTTTTCCCTTCATTATTCTTTTCCGGAATGTCACTAAATATAAGCTCCTTTATGGGATTCATTTTAGTCATTGGGGTCGTTGTGGACAACTCAGTACTCTATTTCGAATATTATAAATTTTACATTAACAATAATTACGATAAAAAACTTTCGATACTATTTGCAGGCAAAACAATCATTAGGCCGATTTTAATGAATAACAGCACTACCATATTAGGTATGTTGCCAATTCTTCTAAGTATTAGTTCGGGCTCCGAATTCCAATCTCCACTAGCACTAGTAGTCGTATCTGGTTTATTGACGTCTTTAACTCTTTCTTTATTTGTGATCCCTATAACAATTTATTTTTTTCCGAGCATCGCATCAAAGTATGTTTGATAAAATCGATGTTTACATTAAGTTGAGGCCTAAGTTATTTCTAATGGCCACACTTATTACAACAGCTTTTGGGATACTGGCAATAGAAAGCATAAACTTCAAAACCAATTTTGTCAATTCAGCATCAACACTTGCCGTTGAAATATCAGCATATGGATTTGATCCTTACAAAGTAGAGGAATTATTAATCAACCCGATTGAAGAAGGGCTCTCCACAGTAAATGGAATTAAAAATATTAGATCCATTTCGGAACAAGGAAAAGCAATGATATTCATTGAGTTATCTAGTTCAAAGAATGTAGATAAAAAAATTTTATCAATTCAAGATTCTATTGAACTTTCATCTGCCAATTTTCCTAAAAATGTTCACAAACCAATCATTCATAAACACGATCCAAGCAAACAACCTTATATGGTCGTTTCTTTTCAGTCAAATACACTCTCAATAAATGACCTTAGAGAAGTTATCGAAAAGAACATTAAAAAGAAAATAGAGTCTATAGAAGGAGTTAGTCAAGCCATAATTGCAGGGGGAAATTTAGTAGAAATCGAAGTAGGATGTGATCCAAATAAAATGGAAGCCTACCATATTAGTATTCGAGATATTTTAAATAAAATTCAAGATATCCATAAAAATTACTCACTAGGCAAAATATCCAGAGACAAATTAGATTTAACCATTTCAGTAAAGGAAAAATTAATAGATATCGAAGATATTAGCAATATACCGTTTTATTCCAGAATATCAAACGAATTAATAAAACTTAATAATATCGCGATAATTCAGACAAAAGAAAGAGAAGACTCAACAACTGCGAGAGTAAATGGCGAGGAAAGAGTCAGTTTATTTATCTATTCCTCGTCAGACTTAAATTCATTATCTATCTCTTCCAATGTTAGGTCTATTTTGGATCAAAATCTACCAGAGACTATAACAAAAAAAATCACTCAAGATGAAGGAGAATATCTTAAAGATATTTACATATCGATGTTCTCTTCAGTGTTTTTTTTACTTTTGTTTTCAGTAATTACAAATATTAAATTTATTTTAAATTTCGGCAATCTCATCAAAACTTGGATTCTTTTTATTATCCTATCACTATTCGCAGCCTTCGCAATCAGAATCCTAAATTTAGACCTCACATATTTTAATTATCTGGGCATCTTAGGAGCACTAACTACCTTGCTTCTATTTAAAAAAATCCACGATATAAACTCTATTCTTATTGGAATCTTCGCTTCCTTTCTTGTATTATTAAGTTTATTAAACTTAGTATATGCAAGCAATATCATAGAATTTATCCTTTTTTATTTTATCATTTTAGCAACTTCAATTTTAATAAGAAAAATTATCGATGTGAATTTTGAACAAAAAATTATCATAACGTTTAAGATTGAAAAAATAAATATTTTTAAAAAAATTCTAATTAGAAAATTTAACAAAACTTCCGCAAATTGGATAAGCAAAAAAACTGAATTTGTACATTTATCTTTATATTCTTATCCAGTTGGATTATTTTTCTTAGTTTCTCTTGGATTGGTTTATTCTTCACAAGCTGAAATTGCAGCGACATCTAATTTAGACAGAAAAGAAATTTTGGCTTTTCTTGAATTTCCTTCAGGCACATCATTCGAACATACAAATCTAATTAGCAAAAGAGTTGAAGAAAAATTATCTACGATTGAAGAAGTATCGGAAGTTGTAAGCAAAGTAGACCCTGCTCATTCTGTTTTTTTTCTTCATTTAGAAGATGGCATAATTGCCGATGGAAATTTATTAAGCAAAATCAGATCCGTTATCGGTTCTGTCGAAGACGGTCAACTTTTTTTTGCCACTAATGAAGGCTCAAAGTACTTTCAAGAAATTGAAATTGATTTATTAGGATTCGATGATCGAATTCTTGAAAATCTAGCCAATAATCTTGCAGCTAGAATAAAAACTATTGATGGAGTGGAAGAGTCTGTTCTTAAATTTAAATCTGCAAGAGAAGAATTGAAACTATTCCCAAAAAATATAGAATTAGCTGCATCTAGACTTAGATTTTCAGAAGTTGGCGATCAACTCCAACTTGCGATACAAGGAGGGGTCGCGGTTAAAATAAATTCTGCTGATAAAGAAATCGACGTACGAGTGCGATATTTGAAAGACTTTAGATCATCATTAGAAAATTTAAAAGAAATTAGAATTAAGAATCGTGATGATGACTTCGTTCCTATTGAAAGCATTGCTTCAGGCATCGAAACAAAAGTGCCAGTCAAAATATATCATAAAAATAAAATTAGAATCGTAAGTATGCTTATTAAACTGAATGAATTAGGGTACACTGCAAGAAACCGTGTTTACGATTTTCTAGATTCATATTCATTCCCTGAAGGTTACCGATGGGAATCAGACCAATATTTTGGAGAAAAAAATTCAAAGAACCTTCATACATATTTTATTTTTTTGATACCTATACTTATCTTAATGTCATTTTATTCGCAAGATTCTGGAATAAAAACCAAGTTTTCAAAATCGATATTCATTTTATCATCTTGGTTTTTTCTTATTTTTTTAATTAACTTTTTATTTCCAGGTCCTTTACCAGTAATTGGAATAATCGGAATGATTCATGGAATTCTTCAGTTTTCAATTTCTCAAGATATATCAAATCGAAGAAAAAATAAAATTCTTTCCTTGATGTTTCTCCTTTGTGGTCTCCTGCTAATTATCGGTGGTGAAGATTTCTATATAATATATTTATTTTTTACAAACAGTTTTCTTACTTTTTCGATATTTGAACTCAACCAGCGAATCATGGTAAATTGGGAAAAATCAAACAATATTACTTTTTATGAATTTATCATTAATTCAGTCCATATTTTAAAGAATAGATTGGACCAATTAAAGTCTCGGCGATTTCAGAAAAGTTAAAAAATGCTTGTACTGTTTTGGTACTTCGGTTAGGGTAGTTGGTAAGTAATCCTTAATCGGGTTAAGTCAAACGCCCTGGAAGGTGTGGTAGCCAGCCAGGGCAAATTTCTCCTCCAAAAACAAATCACCTTTCCACCACCTCCGAACTTTTGTTTGGGTCACAATGAAAATTTCAGATTTATGTCTCTTTTACTTATTGACAGTTTATCGACGTCAGTACATTTAGGGATCGTTCGGTGGGCACTGCCGGACACGGCTCTACCACATAGCCGTTATGACTTAACTCGGAATTCCTAAAAAAAGTTCCGACGGAACGTTCGAAAGAACTTTCCCATCTCTCGATTTTACTTGGACCGAAGGTTTGTCACATTTTGAAAAACCAATGGCAAGTAGAGTAGGGGAGGTATGCGTTCGATGAATGCATTGGCATAGAAACGACCAGATGCTCGTAGCCGGAGTCAGTGTTCATTTGGAAGAAGGAACCTAAAATGAAAACCAACCGAACAGGAATTTGGATTCCCAGGGAGATTGAATGCCTTGTGGATTTGAGTGTTTCTGAAAAGTATCTGCTTTCAGAAATTCGATCGCTAACATTGGCGAAAGGGTGTTTTGCATCGAACACTTACTTTGCAAAACTTCTTGGGAAAAAACCCGATACCATCTCTCGCATGATTTCTAAACTGCGAAAACGAAACTATATCTCACAACTTTCCTTCGATGGAAGGAGACGTGAATTGTCCTACTGCTTAGGAATTGTATCCGAACCAGCAGTGGAAACAAAACCAAGTGCCCCCTTCCAAAAATCCAAGGCAGATTCGGAAATTTCAGCAGTTCCTTTTGTACATAGTACAACAAAAGTACATAACATAAGTACAAAGAATCCTTTCGATGTTTGGAAAGAGTTTTTGCATTGGACAAACCAATTGGCACCTTCGACTCGCATTCGGATCCAGTCGGCCCTTGGACCAGAGAGTTTGACCAAACAAGATCGAATTTTTTGGGAGAACTTTACGGTGAGACTTCGGCCTATGTTTGGGAGTTAGGTGGGGTAATTATTGACGATGCGAAAAGTTGTCTCATCGTAACTGTAATATTTCGGACGGAATCAGCGGAAATACACTCGTGGGAATAGTATGAAAAAGAATGGCAATGGAAATCGGATAGGTTTACTATCCACTTCAGATAGAAATTCTTTTGAGGGAGTATACCTTGTAACACAATTATAGCACTAGGATTCTAAGTATACTTTTGGTTTCGTTTTTATTTTTTAGCTGCAAAAAAGATAATGTTATTGTGCAGAAAGAAGTTGCCGAAGAGAAATCCTTACTGATTGAAGAGAATTCCTAATTCAATAATTGGGATAAAGATCGACTTTTGGAGATTCCCTATGAAAAATACCAAAAAATTGATCCAACTCGTTTTAGAAAAGAGATCGGTGATCAAAAAGGGAATCTTTCTGTTTATGATTTTTATGAGGTTATACATAAGCAAGCAGGTCGAACTCGCGTTGTTATTTAGTTTGACAAAGAAGCAGGGAGATTTGTTTCTTTTTTGCAAGTTGGTTTTTCTGCGGAAATTGATACTCTAAATGAAGTATATTGTATTAAATTTACGAAAGAGTTTCGTGATTGTCGGCTTAGTTTTATTTTGTCGCCATACACAGATATGACACCTGTAGTCATTTATCTTCGTTCTAGAAATGATAAGTTATTTTATTTAATGCACCCAGAGGGAGAGTATCCAATGTTCTTCGGACACGGACATATTGATTCGGAAGAATTCCTAAAGAGTGCTAAAGAAGCTTATAGACTCTACAAATTAGAAAAAAATATACCTCCATTTACGGAATTCGGGTTCGCCGAAGAAGAAGTGCGAAAATTGGAAGAACTTCTTGGTCCGGATTAATAGAGTGGGGAAACGTATGTCAAGATCTGATTTTTGTAATGGCTGGACTTGTAAGAAATGATGAAAAATGCATTTCTATTAATACTTACAATAATCTGCATGAGTTGTGTGAAAAAACAATCTGATGGAAAATCAGAATTTATCGATAACCGTTCAATGTTAACAAGCGCAGAACAATTTAACCAGTTTGTGCAGGTGTTTAAAAATAAGGATTGTACGAATTTAAAAAAATGGCTAGGAGATAAACTTTATTATAGTTTCGATGAAGCTAGGTTTGCTTTTTTTTCTACAGGAAAGATTATTTTTTGGAACCTCAAATTAAGTTAGATGTGTGTGAATTCTTTTTTAACAAAAAGGCCTTTGATTCTGCAATGCATTTATTCACCGGTTTAAATAATCAAATTGGTCCATATCTTTTGCTAACACATTCTTGGGAAACTTCAATATCTGAAGATACAAATATCCCAATAAGCAGATTTACTATTTCATTCATCAAGTAGTCTAAACCAGGAGGTATGCGTTTTCTTCACAATTCAGAGACAGATTTTAAATTTAATTGTGATATAAAAATGGATTCTTACTGCTTATTGGAAGAAGTAATATCTTGGACAGTATCTGAAACTAAATAGCAGAAAAAATTAAATGATTCTTAACCCTCTCGATCATCTCGCTAAAACCTAGAAAATCATATTCTCTATCGGTTTTCTCTTCTCCCTTGTTGGTTCCATCTTCTATGGCACTCGCAAATACCGCGAATCCCAAGTTTCAAGTGCAATTAATTGTCTCTCAAGTAACTAAACAAGTTGTTTTGGTCTGATGGAAGGGTAGAGTAGGGGAATTGAATTAACTTGACAACTTGACAATATTGTTATCTTTTAGATAACATGAAGTCCTTTCCTGTTGGTGAATTAAAAACACATTTCTCCGAAGTCCTTGAATACGTTAAAAACGGAGAAAAAGTAGGGATTCTTTTTGGGAAAAACAAAAAGCCCATCGCTATGATTGTTCCTGTGAATCAAAAAAATGATCAAAAAAGAAAGATTGGTATGCTTGATGGGAAAGTTAAAATTAAATTCGATCATAATTTTTCTATCACTGAAGATGAATTCTTAAGCAACTAAATGTCATTTTTATTAGATACTCATGTTCTACTTTGGACCATTGGAGACTCAAAGCAATTAAGTAAAAAAGCTTCCAGTATTATTCAAGACCAAAATAATCAAATTTTAGTAAGTTCAATTTCTTTGTGGGAAATTTCTTTAAAATATAAACTTGGAAAATTAAAATTATCGGGTTTTAAACCTGAGGATATTCCGAAATTTCTTGAGAAATTAAACATCAAGGTCATTGAATTAAATCAATTGGATGCTTCCTCATATCATAATCTAAAGGAAGATTTTCATAGAGATCCTTTTGATCGAATGCTCATTTGGCAATGCATTTCTAATAAACTGACTTTGATTTCTAAAGATTCTGAAATGAAACATTACAAAATTTCTGGATTAAAAACGATTTGGAATTAATGATCCACTGAGTATAATAGATAGTTACGGACAGGCTCCAGAAAGTCTTATACCTACGTTGTTTAATATTAATTTAACAAAAAATTAATATGCCATCCCAAATTCTCTATTTCTCACAATCTTGCATCAATTTACTAATTTTACACGACTAAACGTTCCTCCATTCGGAAAAGATTCTTCCGAATCCCTTCCATAGATTTGTTACATTCATAACTCCCATTTGTCCTAGGCGACCTATATGGTTTAGCCTCTCCGGAAAAGACTCAGTTTTGCGATTTTTTTCGAGAATTGTGACACTCTTGGGTTCTAGATTACATCCATTGTTATGAAAGAGAACGATGCAAAAACGATCATAAAGAAGATTACAAACGATGTAATGGCGGCTTTAAAATCTGGTAGTCTTGGGAAGTGGGTCAAACCTTGGCAGAGTTTCGGATTTCCGACGAACGTGAAGACAGAACAATCATATGGACTAGTCAATACCTTTTGGTTAACAGACAGTTTGATGCGGTATGGGTATACGTATCCAGCTTGGGCCACGGAGAAACAATGGAATAGCCTTGGGTATTGTTTGAAGGCAGGCGAGGTTGCAAAGACGGTAGTTTTGTATCCTTGTCATGTAAAGTTTCCTATTTATTCCCAAAAGAAACAAGTAGTGGAGGGAATCGAAGAAGAACAAGAAGAGGCACCTCTCTATTACAAATCGTGTTTAGTTCACAAGGCGTTTCCTATTTTAAACATAGCACAAATCAATATTCCGGAAAACGAATATGATTTGTTTGTAACAAAGACTGTGGGAGATGGCTCTCCCGGAATCGATCAGTTTGTGCAATCGATCGAACACAATAGGGAAGAGTTCGGGGTGGACCAAGCATCTTACGTGATCCCTTTGGATACGATTCGTATGCCTAAAAAAGAGTATTTCCGAAGTGAAACCGACTATTGGTCTACTTACTTACATGAGTTAGGTCATTGTACGGGTGCTAGTCATCGGTTGCGAAGAGATTTTTCGAATGGCATTGGTTCTTACGCATTTGAAGAATTGGTCGCCGAACTTTGCTCAGCCATCTTTGCAGGTGAATTTGGATTTAGTGGGGAGTTGCAACATCGAGAGTATATTGGGTCTTGGTTAAGGATTTTGGAAAACAATCCACGAGCTATTGTCAAGGCGGGATATCTTGCAATGGAAGCGGTGGAGTATTTGAAGAAGGAAGCGAAGAGGGGGGGGTGAGGGCTGCTTAAGAGCCCTCCTCATTTCATTTGCCCAGATTGCCAAAATATTTGATTTAAACGAAGATCAGGCTAATCATCGTAGACTTCCCATATTGGGAAAAATGCAAAAAAATCCTTATTCCTAAAAAATTGAATTTGTTTATAAAATTGTATGTTTGGTGGCAAATTGATCGGAATTTCTACAAATAAATTTGCGAGTATTAAATCGCTGTTAACAATTTAATTTTTTTTATGATATTTTGTAATAATTTCTGATCGGCTTGCAATTTATTATTTTAACTCATCTCAAATTTAAGACCTCACCCCTCTTTTATTTTATCTGCTTTTTATATAAGATTTACTGTATATTTTAAAATACAGTTGATGCATTTTAAATTAAATTAAACAACTGTTTTGTTTTGCAAATGGGACTGAGGGGGCGAAGCTATGCCTATAGCCCCTTCTTTAGTAATTTTAGAATTCGCAGGGTCGTAAATTGTTGATCCCAAGTAGAAATTTTATAGAATTGGCGGATAAAAGTGTAGCTTATTTGAGCGATCTCAGAAGTTACCAATTCGCTTTCCAATACGAGTACACTCAATAGCAGTAACGCCTGTTATGCGACATAATCTATATTATCGCACGTTGCATATTGCTTCATATTAGATGGTATCTGAAAGCTTGGCTAGTTAAGACTGCACTTCAGAAACAATAGATGGATTTGTTACTTTTCAGACAATAAACGAAACTCTAATAAATTCAGTTAAGCGAAATGCCGCAGCTTTGCTTCTAAAAGATATAAACAGTTAATAGTCTTAATAAAAAAAGATTTACGGAGATTAAAATGGGATATAAAGGATTAATTACATTAGATTTACTCAATGCTACGGATGAAAATCGTAAGAAATTTTATGAATGTTTAAAGAAGAATAAATGGATAAAAATAGATGGTCTAACAACAGCTTGGGAAGTTTCATTTGAAGAAGAAATTAAAAGATCTGAAGCAATTGATCTTTTAAAATCAGATCTACTGGAAGCACAGAAAACAAGCAAGTTAAAGTTATTCAATTATGCAATTCAATTAGGAAAATCTGAAATTGAAATTTCAAATTTATGATTTAAAAAACATCGAAGGATATCAAGAATGAGTTACAAGCAACAAATTTGGACAATGGAAGAGTTAATAGAAAGAGACAATAGTATATACA
The DNA here is from genome assembly GCF_026151395.1 of Leptospira limi. Taxonomy (NCBI): domain Bacteria; kingdom Pseudomonadati; phylum Spirochaetota; class Leptospiria; order Leptospirales; family Leptospiraceae; genus Leptospira; species Leptospira limi. The sequence continues at coordinate 33,866 of NZ_JAMQPV010000005.1, read as the reverse complement.
TAATTCATTATTATTTTAATAGTCGAGAACCTGAACTAGAGACGATACTAAGAGAAGGAGTCGAACGAGGAGATATAGTTCTCGGAAAAGGATATTCTGCTAGCAAACACAAACCACATACACCAAAAAACCAACATCATATACATTTATACTTCAAAAAAAATGAAATCTCTGCAATAAATATGGATGGATCAGGTCACGACGAATGGAAGAATAATGTATCCATTCCTAGCTCCATACTACCCACTCTAAAAAATAGATTCCCAAAGTTTAAATTTCCTGAAGGAAGATTAAATGAAAATACAATAAGTAAATCAGACACTCTTTGGCCATTTGATGAGAAATTTAAAAACCTAAATACAATGTACTTTGAAAAATTTAAAGATTAGAACTTATATTCTACAATAGTCGATCGAATTATTAAAAGCGAGTTACAACAGTTTTATGCGGCACTTCGCTTAACTACGCATTATCGCTGCGCTTCGGGACTGACGCCCTCGCTAGGGCTACGCCACATTCCTCTCCGTCACGCTTTTTTGCCTTCGCAAAAAGCGCGCCGACGCTAACGCCTACTCCGTAGGCTCAGCTACGAGGAACGTCGATAATGCTAGTTCGTTATGCGACATCACAAAAAGGAATAATAATAATGAATAAACTAACAAAAGAAAGAAAACTATTAAAATATGCCATTAAGAGTAGTATAAAAAAGAAAATGTTCAACTCTTCATTTTTTTTTACTTATTGGTTCGATGTTAGAGGGAAATCTTATTATTTCTTATTTAAGAATAATAAGAATGTAACAAATATTCAATTCGTCGAATTGATTTCTTTAGTAAAACAATTTAGCTCGATAAAGAATTATCATTTATCGCCAATTTTTTCTTCCGTTGAAGAATTCAAAGAAACATTGGAAAAGTTAATCGAAACCTTTTTTTCAAATGATTTTAGTGATAAAAAAATCACGGAATTTGTAGATACATATCTAATTTTACTTTTGAATTCGCTCGTAATATCTCCCCTACAGGGTTCCGCAACAATCCACTTAAATCCTTTTACTGATTTAAATCTTAGTTCCGTTTGTTCTCATTCTGGTTATATACATTCCTGTGGCAACGCTATCTTTATAAGAAACGCGGAAAAGATAGAATACAATGATTTTTTAGGATCAATTAGAAAACATTTTACTAAATTCAAAAGGCGGAAAACGCTAACACCTTTTATTGTCTACGCGCATGAAGACTTTTCGAAATTTGATAGAGAAGAAACAAATTTCCTTAAAAATGGTCTCGATGATGTAAAAATATATATCAGCAAATACTTTTTTAAGGAACTCTCAATTGATGAAATTCTAATTAAATTAGAAAAGAATCTAAAAGCCAATTGCATATTTCCATCGCCCGGAAATTACAAATCATTCACAATAGAAAAAAAGAACGATACGAATATAGAAAAAAATAAAGCTATATGGTTGGTATCAGATAAGGGAATTCTTGATTCATCGGATAAAAGCAGATATTTTTGTTGTTATGAGCAACTATTCATAAATAGAAATCCTTTTCACTTGTTCGATGAGAACAAACCGGGCTGGAATAATCACATTACCATTCCGCACACTTTAGCTGGCGCTATTTTAAATATTTCTCTTTCTACGTTAATTAATAAGAAAAAAACCTTATCAATTTGCGATCCGTTTGCTGGTTCCAGTACATTCCTTATAGAGGCTCTAAAATATAAGAATGTAAAACTCTTCGGGTTTGATTTAGAAAAAATCGGAATCCATATGCTTCATGATAATGAATTATTCTTTAATTTGAGTAGTATTGAATATAGACTAATCATCAAGAGATTAAATAAAATAAAAAATTACTATGAATTCATAGGAAACAATCCGAAGAAAGGTATAAAATTTGATAATCTTGTAAAACATGTTGGTAAAAAAGAAATTATTTTGTTAAACAAATGCTTAGACTTCGCATATGATTATGAATTTAATGAAAAGAAAATTATCGTATTAAATAAGCTTAAAAAAATGGAACTTTTTTCCAGAATATTATTTTATACAATTTTAAAAGTATTTATACGACATCAAAAAAATTTGACTCGTGGTTCTGAAAAATTGAATTCATCAATCGTTCAAGAAATACAAGAACTAGTTAATCCAATAAAGAAGCTTGCTAATATTTCAGAAAAAATACAAAATTCAAAAACTGAAAATCAATTCATTGATTCTTATACAATAGGTACAAATCCTTTTGGCAAAAAAATAGATTTTTCGACGATTAAATATATTACACAAAATGCAAATAAGTTGCAAAAGAATATGTATGATTTGATTATCACAGACCCTCCTTACGGATTTAATACAAAAGAAGATAACAAAATATTTGCGATCTTTTATAAAAATATAATACCAGTATTAATTGAAAGTTTGGCAGCCAAAGGTGTATTAACTCTCTGTCTACCAGCCAAATCATTTACTGGGAAAATCATTCCTTTATATATAAATCCAGGATTTATAACAAATTCAATCTTGCTCTACTGCAAAACCAAGAATTATAAAGTAATAAATTATTCTGAAAGCCTGCCATTTCCTTCAATATTAAAATTTCCCTACTATTGGGAATCACAAAAGGCAATTAGACGAGAAGTTCTGATATTTCAAATAATTAAATCTTTGTGACGTCGCATAACTGCGGATTATCGCTTCGCTTCGGGACTTCGCCTTCGCTCGGTCTCCGACACATTCCTCTTCTGTCACTCCTCTTGCATACGCAAGCGTCGTGCCAGTCCCTAACGTCTCTTCGAGACTCAGGGTCGAGGAACGTCAATAATCCTAGTTCGTTAAGCGCAATGCCCTTCAATTTTTTTATAGGTAACGTAAATGAGCATGATAAGTAAATCAACCTTAATGACAGAAGATATTTTGAAATATATAAATGACAAAGATTTATCCGAATCAGGCGGCAAACATAATCAGAAAGGAATCGAATTTCAAAAATATTGGTCTATTTTAAGAATGTTTGAGTTAATGAAGAATGATGCAGACGACTTCCTACTATTATTTGAGGCAATACAAGATATTGCAGAATTTGATTCTGCTACTAAACCAAAAAGTGTTACCATATATCAAATCAAAAAAAGTGACAGAAAAGAATGGACATGGAATAAGTTAACAGGCCTTCCTGAAACCCAAAACAATAAACAAAATGCAAAATACGAAGCATTCAAAGAAAGTATTATATGTAAACTCTTCTATTCAATTGAATCATTCAAAAAACTAAATAGTATCGGTGTCTTTATATCTAATAGCGGGTGTGATATACTACTCGAATCGGGTGATAATGTGGCTACATCAACAAAATCGTCCATTAGCGAATTATCAAATCAATATATAGAGATTATTGCAAAAGCTATTGAAACAATTTACACTATCCCAAAGCTAAATCAGAATCTTAATAGAATTTTCTTAGAGAGAACGTATTTACCAGTCGATGACCCAAAGACATATTGTATTGGATACGTACATAATTTTCTAAATGAAAGAAGTCCGAGGCATTCTGGACAGGCAAAATCGTTAGTTGATGCATTAATTGTTTCGATAAGTCCTCTTGGAGCAAAAACTGAAAAATGCAAAAGTTTCTCTGAAGTGGTACAGCGACAAGGTTATTCTAAAGCCTCATTACTTGAGGCTCTATCAAATCTACAAACAATTCCAGACGCAATTGAACTACTTGATTTTTGGCTAAAGGATCTTCAAGATTCTGGATATTCTGCGTTTGACATTGTTAAAGTAAAGCTAACAGCGACTAATATTTATAAAAATATTGTATTAGGAAATTTTTCCACAGAAGATCAAAAATTAATCGAAGAAATAGATAAGTTTTTATCAACAACTATTAAAGACAAAAAAGATATCTCATATGTAAAAAGAGCGTTAGCCATTTTTAGGCCACAAAATCCGAAGAAAACAGAAACAGAACTGATAGGATATTTATTAATAAGGATAATTATAAAATGCGTGGACCAGAATTAAGAAAACTAGTCAGGAGTATTAGAACAAAATCGTATGAAAAAATTAACATTCGAAAGCATTTGGATGATCTCTCACAAAGAGAAAATGGCAGCAAAGATACAATTCAGTCCGAAAAAAAACCTAATAGCAGGAAGAAATCACGTAGGAAAATCTAGCCTTATTAAAACGTTATTCTTGACTTTGGGTGCACGAGCGACTGGTGATTTGGCAAATTGGGATGAGAATTCAATATCAGTAGTAAAATTCAGTGTTAATGAAAAAGCATATTATGCTCTACATCAAAAAGGCAACAGAGCACTCTTTAATGAAAAAAGAAAAATTATAGCCTGTTCGACAACACATTCAGAATGGACAGATATTTTTTGCAAAATCACAGATTTTAACTTAATCATTACTAGCAGGAACCTACAATCTGTTTCAGCGGATCCCCGTTGTTTTTTCTTGCCATTTTATATCAATCAGGATGGAAGTTGGCTCGCTGATTGGGATACTTTTGCAGGTCTTCAACAATACAAAGCGCCAGTTGGTTCTATCTTAGAATATTTTAGCGGACTAAAACCACCTGAATACTATATTAACAAATCGCAAAAAACTCTAATTTCATTGGAAAAAGAAAGTTTAAATAAAGAACTAAATTTTCTTGAAAAAGCAAGAATAAGAATAAACGAAAAAGTCCCATCCCACAATACTAATTTAAATATATCAAATTTTAATGAGGAAATTAAAAATATTACGGAAGAATTTAATCAAATCAGCAAAGAACAATCTATATTTCGCGAAAAAGTAATAAGAGAAGAAGAACTAATTTCAAATTTAAATTTGCAAATTAAACTTGCCGAGGAAGCCTTACGTACTTCCGGGCAAGATTTTGAATATCTCCAGAAAGATAATCAAGAACATCTATACTGCCCAACTTGTGGTGCAGAGCATTCAAAATCGTTTTTAGATGTGATACATTATACTGAAGATTCTCGAGTTTTACGAGAGCTCGTAAACAGATTAAATGAAGATTTACTAAAAATTCTCCAAGAAAATAAAAAAACGAAAGCCTCCCAAGAAGAATATTTAAAGAGATTTAAAAAAATAGAAACTTTGCTAAATTCGAAAAAAGAGAACATGCGATTTGAAGAAGTTATAGAAAGTTATGGGTCAGAAAAGGTTTTTCGAGCCTTTAATGATGAATCAAATTTAATTAAAAATTCCATTATCGAATTTAATACTAAAATTGAACAAATTGATTCTAGAATAAGCGAACTTACAGATAAAAAGCGAGCCGAAAAAATTCTGAAAGTTTTTAGAGATTCTTATTCGGGAGCACGCAATTCTTTACAACTAAATCCGGCTAGCGTCGAAAAAATGAATATATCAAGTAGACCTAAGCTTTCGGGAAGTGGAGGTCCACGTTCTATTATGGCATACTATTATTCTCTTTGGAAAGTAATGCTTAACAAGGATTCGCCGTTCATAATACCTATTGTCATAGACTCCCCAAATCAACAAGCTCAAGATGATATTAATCTTCCAATAGTTAATGAATTTATTGCAAATCAACTGCCTTCTACAACTCAACTAATAGTTTGTTCAGAAACAGACAGTGAACACAAATATGACAGAAAAATTTATTTAAAAACTCAATACTCTCTATTAAATAAAAAAGATTTTTCGAAAATAGATAAAATCATTAAACCAATGTCAGAAATGATGTATTCTAAATTCAAAAATAATTCAATTGACTAAGGGCACAGCGCTTAACAGCGACTTACTGCTTCGCTTCGGGACGAGCCCTCGCTCGGGCTGCGCCAAATTGTCCTCCTGTCACTCGTTTGCATCCGCAAACTACGTGCCAGTCCCTAACGTCCCGTTCCGGGACTCAGGGTCGGACAACTTCAGTAAGCCTAGTTCGTTATGCGCAATATAAAAAATCTACATTGAATAATCCACTACTAGATTCATTATAATTTACATTAGTTATATCAGGAATTAAGAATGAAAAAAATAGATCTGCACATTCACACTATACCAACTATTAGTGATAGTCATTTTATTTTCAGCATAGATACATTTAAAAATTATGTTCGCGAAGCAAAATTAGATGCCGTTGCAATTACCAATCATGATATCTTTGATATCACTCAATATAAAATAATTCAATCAGAGCTTCCTATCGTTGTATTTCCTGGCATTGAAATTAATGTAGATAAAGGACATCTTTTATTAATAACTAATCCAGAACGTGTAGATTCTTTTGATTCAAGAACTTCAAAGGTATCCCAACGAATAACGAAAATAGGAGACAACATATCTTACGAAGAATTAGTCGAAATTTTTGGAAATCTTGATGAATATCTAATTATTCCACATTATGAAAAATCACCTGCAATTACTGGGAACACATTGGAAAAGCTAACAAGATTTGTTACTGTTGGTGAAGTTGATAGTCCGAAAAAATTTATTAGATCGATTAAAGATACTGAAAAACTGACACCGGTACTCTTTAGCGATTCAAGAATGAAAGAAAACCTAATAAATTTTCCCACAAGGCAAACTTTTGTCGATTGCGGTAACCTGAGCATAGAGGCTCTAAAGTCCTCCTTAGGTGATAAGGCAAAAGTTGCTTTATCTGCGGATGAAGGAAATAAACTTTTTCAGTTATTTGAAGATGGACAAAAGTTATCCACAGGACTAAACGTATTGCTTGGGGCCCGATCTTCTGGTAAAACTCACACGCTAAATAAAATAAACGAAAGCGAAGAAAATGTAAAATATATAAAACAATTTGCTTTAGTTCAACAATCAGAAGAACAGGAATTCAAGGGAACTTTAGAAAAAAAGAGAAGCGTATTTACAGAAAATTATTTATCTGGCTTAAAAAGAGTTATTGATCAAATAATAAACATTGATATCGAAGCTAACGAGCAACTTGTTGATAACTATGTTACAACCTTACTTAAAGCTGCAGAAGATTTTAATCGGAGCGATGTATTCTCTAAAGTTAAACTTTTTGATGAAATAGAATTCACAATAGGGAATTTGCAATCTTTGAAATCCTTAATTGAATCCATAAGACAAGTTATAGAAAATAAAGAGTACCATAATATCGTAACAAAACATTTAGAGATAAACTCATTAATAGCCTTAATAATGGAATTAATTTCTCTGCTCCGAGCAAATCATTTAGAAATCGAAAAAAAGAAAGTAGTAAATAGCCTAATAAGAGATATTAAAAGTGGTCTTCGAATAAGAACTTCAGCAGTTCAAGTAGAAGATGTTGATCTTTATAGAATAAGCTTGGATTATAAGGCAGTAAAAAAATTTGAAAAGATAGTGGAGTTTCTAAAAATAGATTCAACCATTCTCAAAGAAACAATTCAAGGTTTTACTATTGAGGCACAAAAAAGGAAATTTGCAGGGGCCGGAGAAATTAAATCTGTTAGTGGATTAAAAACAGCATTTAGTGCTGTTTATCAATTATATGATCAACCTTATCAATATCTGCGAGAGCTATTAAAAAATGACTATATACCTCGCTCAGACCTTTATAAATTTTTTGTCAAAATTGATTATAAAATATTAAATAGAGATGGATTTGAGGTGTCAGGTGGAGAAAGATCTGAATTTAGACTTCTTCAAGAAATTAATGATTCGCAAAATTATGACATACTATTGATAGATGAACCTGAATCATCTTTTGACAACATCTTTCTAAGAAGTGATGTCAATCAAATTTTAAAAGATATATCAAAATCAATGCCAGTTGTAATCGTAACTCATAATAGTACAGTAGGTGGATCTGTTGGAGCGGACTATGTACTATATACTAAAAAAGAAATCATCGGTGGGAAAATTACATACAGAATCTATTCGGGTTATCCTACAGATAAAAAACTACATTCAATAGATGGTTCTGAAATAAACAATTACGAAGTAATTATGAATTCATTGGAAGCGGGTATTTCTGCTTATGAAAAAAGGAGGATAAGCTATGAAGCTACTAAAAATTGAAAATAATAATGGTTTTTTTCGACTGGAAGATGGAAATTTTAAAGAAATTGATGCTTTAGACAAAGAAGGATTATTATCTTTAGTTAACTGGACTTTTGATGAAGATGAAATAGAATACGATGAATTCAATGATTCCATACTTAAAAACCAAGCTCATCAAATCATCTATAAAAGTATTTATAATAAATTAAGAGACTTGAGAAATCGAAGGAAAGAATATCTTGATGAAACTGCTCAGCTATATTTAGCTGATTATACAAAATACCGAGACAGCCCAAGACAATAAAAGTAAAAGTTTTATACTGCGCATAACTACGGCTTACTGCTACGCTTCGGGACGAGCCATCGCTCGGGCTGCGGCAAATTGTCCTCCTGTCACTCGTTTGCATCCGCAAACTACGTGCCAATCCCTAACGTCCCTTCGGGACTCAGGGTCGGACAACTTCAGTAAGCCTAGTTCGTTATACGTCATAATCTAAATCTATGAATAATAATACATCATTATGGGATAACTGGGCTCTAGAGGATTTAGCATACCTATTTGATCAAGGGATTGATTACGAAGATTCAAATAAGCTCATAATCGATAGGAAAAAAAATTCATACTATTTTGAGAGTATAAATTCAGCCGTTTTACAACTAGAATGCCTATTCGCTTTAATTAACGAATTAATCTTAAGAGAAAATATTTTTTATGATCAAAAATTCTCAAAAGGTTGGCAAATAGACAAAAACTTAAAAGAATTAGATAAGCATATCCTAATTCCAATCGACATCCCAACCTTCAATCAAGAAGTCTATAGAGCGAGAGAGAGAGCAATTGATATATTATGCGTAACCGATAAAATGAAAGTTCATCAAAAGGAGAACGAAAATGAATATAAAATCTCTAAAAAATCTCCACATTCTTATTTTGGTCAAGTTGTATGGGGAGCAGCCGGGAATCTTGGTCGCAGCGCACTCTTAGGCTCGGCTTATATACCTCATCCAATAAGAGCTTCTTTGCTAAATCAAGCTCATTTTTTCAATAGACCCATAGATATAAATTCAAAAATAACAGATTGGATAAAAGAAGAACGGATTAAAATTTTTACAAATTTAACTCCTGCAGGTAAACAAGATACTTTGGAAATTATTTTACCCCCGTTAGTCAGTGAAGTAATAGAACAGTGTAACAATTTGAAAGATTTAATTCCAACTACACTAAATTTAAGGGAAAAATATTCAAAAGTGAGAGAATGGATTTCAGAATATCAAGAATCGATAATCTCAGAAAATCCTAAGAAAATTTTAAATTTTCAGAAAACATTAAATCTAGTAAGCAAAGACATAAATGATCGTAAAAATAATGGAGATTTAGGGAGCACAAGTATTGGCATCTCCTTTTTTAGTATTGATTTGCCAACCAAATCATTACCATCACCTGGAAAGTATTTTGGAATTAGATCTGCTTTTAGTAAACTAATTTTAAACAAAAGGGGAAATTCTGCCTTATCAAAATTAATGAAATGGTTCGATTGTAGCGATCAAAAAATTGAAGATATACTGAAGAATCACTTTAAAGAATAAAAGATTACGACGTATAACCGCATTTTGCCGCTATGCTTCGGCACAAGGCCTCGCTCGGCCTACGGCAAATTGCCCTTCTGTCACTCGTTTGCATCCGCAAGCTACATGCCAGTCCCTAACGTCCCGCAGGGTCGGGGAACTTCGGCAAGTCTAGTTCGTTAGCCGAAATTAATTAAAAAATTTAATTATGATAAATAAAAAAACAGCTCAAATTACAAATTCGCTTACAATTCTATTTTTCATTTTAATTTCTTGCAAAGGAAATTTAGCAGAACAGGAGGAATTATCAAATTCATTGTATGTCACTGCTCCAAAATTGAATATCAGACAATATGCGGCAGGATATTCTGATTCAGTAGGCTTTGCAATAAAAGGCGAATTTTTAACGCGAATCCTGAAAACAAAATTTCCCGATATAGAAGATGGTATTCATGGTAACTGGATTTATATTGTTACGCAAACCGGCTTACGTGGATTCATTTTCGATAACCGTAACTCTACGCAAATAATAAATGACACTAAAAATGAGAAAATTTTAACAAACCAATATGAATTCAAGGAAAATGAGTATATACATTATTACCAATTTTCTTCAAAAATATTCACAGCTAGAGACTTTGAAAAATTATCTTTTTTAAATCCATACCATGAGAAATTTTGCGATACCATACATGTTGAATATGTTAATGCAGATACATCCAAATTAAAATTTCTACTTGATTCAGCGGAATCGTACGAAGCTTATCATCAAACTTGGACAAATTTTGATTGGAGCAAAATCCCTATAAATTTAATAGAAATTTCAGAATATTGCAAAAACTATTTCGAGTTTTACGATTATCTCTACAAAAGTTTACTTAATTACTACAAAACAAATGATCTTGCATATTTAAAAAATGAATATAAACTATTCAATCCTGAAATTCATGCAAAAAGTGTATTGGAGGAAATAGAAAATGAAACCGATCGAGCTAGAAAAATTTATATTGCAAATTTTAAGTGGCAAAACGCAATCAATGCTCAATATAGATACTCAGATTGGAACTTTCTATTTAAAAAGAGAGAAAGTTTAAAAAAATATTGGAATGTCTTCCTTAAAAATCAGTCTATCACAGCAATGAAAGTACGTTACATTAATGAAGATGTATTTAAAGATTGATCAATCATTATAATAATTAACTTCGGCTAACAGCGACTTACCGCTACGCTTGGGGACAAGCCCTCCGCTCGGCCTCCGGCAAATTCCCCTTCTGGCATTCGCCTTGCTTACGCAAGCTCCGTGCCAGACCCTAACGTCCCGTTCGGGACTCAGGGTCAGGGAACTTCAGTAAGCCTAGTTGCGTTATACGATATGATTTAATAAATTTATAAAAAGGAAAATAAAATGGCAAACTACGAAGAAAGAATACAAGATACATATACTGGTGAAATAGCGATTATTAAATCCAACGATTGGTATATCTTTAACCAGAAAAAAGAAAACAAACTGGCCTCATGGGAAAAAAGAGGTCATAGACTTCATAAACAACAAACCAAAGAAGAAGGTTTAGAAGAAGCTAATCGATTAACTAATGAAGCACTAGAAAATATAAAAAACATGAAAAATATCCTAAAATATACATTAGGTATTGATGACAAAATTAATTGGGAATCATTAAAAGATTATAAAAAATTTAAACAATTCAAATTCGACCTTCAACCTCCTGACTTAAACTCATATCTTTTACAAGCTCCAAGATGGTCAATCTTTGAATATATTTTTAAATCGATCACCATCAAAAGAAAAGCAATACTAGAAGAAAAGAGAAAAGAACATGAATTAGCAATGGAAAGATTTAACAAAAACAAAGAACGAAAAATAGCAGAATACGAATTGGAAAAAAAGCAATTTGAAAAATTACAAGAAAAACATAATAAAGAAGTAGAAGATCTAAAAAGCCGATTCGAAAAAAATGAACCAGAGGCAATTGAAGAATATCTCGATTTAGTTTTTTCAAAATCAAAATATCCTGATTTTATCACATTGAGCTATGATTTGCTATTTGATGAAAGTAGAAAAACAATTATAGTAAATGTCGAATTACCAGACCCTGATTCTCTGCCAAAAGAAGTTGATTATAAATATATTGCTAGCAGAGATGAATTCACAACAAAGGTACTCAAGAAAAAAGAATTTAGCGAATTGTATGAAGAAGTAATATCACAAATTGCTATTAGAACTGTTCATGAAATTTTTGAATCCGTCTATACCAATTCCATTGATTTTGTCGTATTAAATGGCTATGTCAACTCAATCGATAAAAAAACTGGCAATGATACAATAGCGTGCATCGTTTCAATACAAGCAGAACGTGAGTATTTTAATTCATTAAATCTAACTAAAATTTCTGCTAAAGAATGTATAAAAGGATTAAAAGGCTTAATAGCAAGTGAATTTATAAACCTCGCTCCTGTTAAGCCAATATTGAATTTGAATAGAGAAGATAGACGAATTATAGAATCTGAAGCTGTTATAGATGATATTGACTCTAACAATAATTTAGCATCTATGGATTGGCAAAAATTCGAAACATTAGTAAGGGACATCTTTGCTAAAGAATTTGCAGGAGAAGGAGTCGATGTAAAAGTAACTCAAGCATCAAGAGATGCTGGTGTTGATGCCATTATATTCGACCCAGACCCAATTAAAGGTGGAAAATTTGTAATCCAAGCTAAACGATACAATAACATAGTTGGTGTAAGTGCTGTAAGAGATTTATTTGGTACTGTTATGAATGAAGGAGCAGTAAAAGGTATCCTAGTCACTACTTCAAATTTCGGGAAAGATTCAATCGAATTTGCAAAAGATAAACCACTTACTCTTATTAGTGGAGCACACCTAGTTCATTTATTTAATAAGCACGGATATAACGTTAATATAAAAATAAAACAGAAATAAATCACGTCGTATAACAGATACTTGCTGCTACGCTTCGGCACAAGGCCTCGCTCGGGCTGCGCCAAATTGTCCTCCTGTCACTCGCCTTGCTTACGCAAGCTACGTGCCAGTCCCTAACGTCCCGTCGGGACTCAGGGTTGGACAACTTCGGTAAGTCTAGTTCGTTAGGCGTAAGACATGAAATTATAACAAAATGAAGAACACATTTGAATCTAGAAATTACATTATAGCCATTCTTACAATAGCTTCTTTAGTTTTTTTATTATTTAATGATAGCCAATTAGGTCAGGTTTTATCTAGCTTAATTGGATCATTCTTTCTGTATCTTATTAATATAATCTATCAACATCATATCCAATCTGAATATAAAAAAAAGAAATCAAATTTATTTAACAAATTCAACAAAAAGAAATTAATCAACTTATACAAACTTCATCCACATAGCACAATTGAGAAAATTAAAAATCTCTATCGTAAAGCCGAGGAATACGAAATCAATGAACAATACAATCAAGCACTACACTTTCTTGAGCAAGCTTTAAAACATAACTCTGACCCGAAATTTATAAAATCCCAATTACCATTACTATACACAGAAGGTAAAATAAAGGAAGTAATCGAACTCTCCATACAAAGAAAGTTTAGCTCAAAAGAAGAACGCATTGAAAATCTAGGATTCCTTGCAATCTGCTATAAAAAAATTAAGTGTTATGAGAAATCAAAAGAATGTCTTACCAAAATTAGCGAATATTATACGGATGATCAAAATGAAAAAATTATTTGTTTAATCGATTTACTCGAATGCCATTTAAGCTTAGAAGAAAAAGAAGAAGAATATAAATTACTAGAGAAAATCAATGAATTGATCGTTAGAAAAAAATATTATTCAGGAATATTTTACCTGTTAAATACTTACATTTCTTACTATTTGGTAAAAGAAGATCCGATCTACCTACTTAAACATTTGAGTATATCTGCATCTCTTTTAAATGGTCTAAACAAAATAGATTTAGACTTATCAGGTAGCGCAGCAATTATCTCAATATATCAATTTCTAGAACAAAGTGCCAATGCTTTAGCAAAACATCGAAACCAATCCTATTCAATTGTAGATGAAGACATAAATATTGATGAGATATTGAAATATGTTAATAAAAACCCAGAAAAACATGAAAATAATTTGTTATTAAAATCAATCATCGAATCATTTAAAATACAGGCGGAGAGATATTTAGATTCAATGGAAATCTAATGTCCAGCGCATAACAGCGACTTACCGCTATGCTTCGGCACAAGGCCTCGCTCGGCCTGCGGCAAATTCCCCTTCTGGCATTCGCCTTGCGTTCGCAAGCTACATACCAGTCCCTAACGTCCCGCTGGGACTCAGGGTCGGGGAACTTCGTTAAGTCTAGTTCGTTATACGCAATTAGAAAATTGTATGCCTCAGGACATGGGTAACACTTTCAGGTTTCTAATCCCTTTAGATCACCTTTAATGGAGGGCTTTGGGGATGCCTTGGAAGGAGAATAATACCGTGGATTTGAAAATAGAATACACACAAGATTAAACTTTACTAAACTCTTTAATTAGAATAACTTCTGTAAAAATATTGATTGCAAAAGGAAATAAATGGCTGTAATTGAAGGAAAAGTTTGTATTCTCTATTGCTGACTACTTCATTGAACTTAGTCACTAAAATCGCATTTAAGAACATTTTTGAAGCAAACAATATCGAAAATCTATGAAAGTATTAATAACCCTTGAAATTCATATGAATATTTCCCCGTTTCCAGGAATACACCTAACATATTTCTGTCGAGTGGATTGCCAAGAATCGTAGACTACGAGATACAAGAAAAATAAAAAATATATCAATTCAAATCTTGGTATCTTCGTGGATACTCAGGCATAAATACCAAACCTATTTTAATCTGCGGATTTTAAAGTTTGGTGGAATACTTTCTAAAAAGAAAAAGTCAAAATTTTTACCGTATAAGAAAAATTCTCAAATTACATTTATTTTAACAAAACTTTTGAGGCAAGGTAAAGCACTTCTATTCAATTTTTTCATTTTAATACTTAACAAATGTAATATTTTAATTGACTAAATTTTGAATATATTTACACGTTAACCTAATGAAAGTTATAAAATCCGTATTTTTAATTATTTTTTTTCTGACAAATTTTATCTCCTGTGAGGAAGAAAAGAAAGAGGATACAACTACGACAACACTTTTGTTACTTGGTACTCTTCCAAGATCTGCTTCTAAACCAGCAAGTGTTTCTTTTGATTTAAATTCTAAATATACTGGAATGAGCACAGGAAGCTCGATAAACAAATCACCAACTATATCTGCTCCGATTCTTGCTAATTCTAATACTACAATTAAGTCATTTTCAATCTCACCCGCATTACCGAATGGTTTAACTTTAAATTCATCTACTGGACTTTTGTCAGGTACTTTAGCTTCTTATCCTGCTTCAAAGGCATATCAATTTAAAGTAACAGTCGAATTCACACCAAATAGTGGATTCTTTCTTCGCGAAACTACGACTACATCGAGTGATATACTCCTGTATTTTGATACTTCTGCTGGGATTGATAATGTGAAATGTAAATTCGTTGGGACACCTGGAGGTTGCCCTAACTCATTTATTGGATACACATGTGATGCATCTGCATCATGTTCAAGCTCTTCAACTTGTTCAAATTTATCAGAATGCTATGCGTTCTAAAGTTTTATTTAAATTTCAAATGAAAAATTCGCTTAGCCTGTTTTCTTTTATTTGGCTTTGATATCTGCATATTATTGATAGGCAAGAATATTCTCTTAGAAGCATACGCCGAGTAAGGCCTAAATATTAATTCCCAGAGAGATGTCTCTAAAAACAATTGTTATGCATTGTTTTTTTTGGGAGTTGTTAATTTCTTCTACTGAAGCATCGCAATTGAAATATTAATTGTTTTGTTTACTTGAATTTAGAAAAAATATTCTAATATTTTTATAATTAAATTTATATTAACTTAAAAATCACTAAAATTATTATTTTTCTGTAGTTAATTCCTTTAGAGTGGTAATTAATGTAGTTACTACTAAGAGCATACGAAATGTATATTTTGAAATCGATCAAATGATTTTGATTCAACAAACATTCATAGAAAATGAAAATATATATTATATAAAAATTTTTATAAAAAATTGAATAAATTACTACATAAGACTAAACTATCCCTGTATTAAAGTGACTAGTTATGACATTATGATCGGATTTATAAAGAAATAAAGGTGCTTTGTTTTTTGTGGAGTATTCTTGATCAATTATGTATTCATCAAATTCCAAATGGAATAGGGTTGAGTAGTAGATCACATAGTATATATGAAATTGTAGAATATGTGGAAACTAGATCAAACAGTTTTATATCCCACTGTTTTCGATTTAATAAAATGTGTTTTGCAAAAATTCTTACCAAATAAAGCAAACATTATCCTTTTTGACATGAAGAATTGAATAAAATCAAAAAGTTTTAAGTTCTAGATTTACGAAAGATTTATCTAATTTTTGAAATTAATTAAATAAAGATGGGTCTTACGATATTATATTCAAAATGGTAGGTTTCCGAGGACTTTATTTTGGAAATCAATTTTTTAAGAATTTCTAGAATTAAAAATAGGTATAGTAAAAGAAGATGTAAAGTAAGAAGATTAAAATAAATCGGTAAAATTCGTATTATAGTTTCAAAATTAATTTCACTCGTTTTTTATTTAATATCCTACCTCTCTATCCAACATCAAAATCCCTTTCTGTAACTCATGGGGCGGAGCTATACTCTCAAGAGTTTTTCCACTTCCGATCCTCACTCCCCTACCCACCGCAACGACCGTCTACTACGCGTGAATGTCGCAGTCGATTCTTGGTTCAAAGTTAATCGAGTTCGATCCGAATTTTTTTCTTCGTACTATTTTCCTAAAAAAAATTTTTTTAAGCTAAAAGGTAAACGGATTCCTCTGTAATTGTAATCCATATCTCCAATGAACCCAAATCGGAACAGATAGGCCAAACTCCAAGCCATTCATCTCCGATACGAATACGAGCAGAATCAATCATACACTGATATAAATTTCTATAAATATCAATAATCCGATGAATCAGCATCTTACGTCCTAAAATGATAAAATTTTATTAAAATCTACCTTCCCCACATCAATTTTTGATGAAAAATTGCCCATTTTCACCCAAAAAGAACGAATTCTAAAGAAAACTTAAAAAAAAATCCACTTTTCCCAAATTTTTTTCAATAAATATCGATAAATTGCAAAAGGAGTTCTCCGATATCCGAAAACTTTGTAAAATTTAGGTAATAAATCGAAGGAGACTAAATTTGGAAAACCAAATACTTAGCAAACAACAATACAATATATCCTCGGAGCAATATCAATTTGCATTGATGATTTTCACGCAAGAATTGCTGAAGAGAAGAGATATTATCGAGAACCGCTACCCCGGCCTTGCTGCCGAAAAACAAACCGCTTTGGTCTATATCAAAGAAGGTCGCAGTTACCGAAGGGCAGCAAAAGCATTGGGAATGAATCATACGATCATTACACAATGGTCTAAAAATGATCCGAAATTCAAAAAGGCTCTTGAAGAGGTTAAGTTGGAGAGGCAAAAATTCATTCGTTTGCAAGCGATTCTACCTCAAGCAGAAAACGAAGAGAAGACCTCCACTTCAGAAAATGTTGAAGAAATTAAGGATCCTATCACTTAGAGAGATCTTCTCTTTCAGATTCCCTGATACCTTTTCAGGAGATCTATTGTAGTTGCAGCAATTGCAGCACAAAATATGCGTTAGTGTAAGTGGGGGTTTCTCCGAGTATATACTCGGAAGAACCCCGGAAATAAAAAAATCCATCTGACAAAATCCAATACTAAATGCATCAAATGCAGCAGTATGGAATCAAATTACATAAGTTTATTATAATAATATCAATTACCACATTTTTAAGACCCCGTTTTATGAAGTTAATAATTTGAGATTCTAAAATAATTTTTCGTACAGCAAAAATGAAAAAAATTCCAAAAATATGCGATATCGGTTCTCCGATATTCGATTTTTTTATAGAATTTAGTCAAGGTGATCACTTGGCGACCTAAAAGCCCTCCTTTTGAAAACCCCAGAAAGTGCGATGACTTATAATCCTCCAGGAGCTTTTGTCGGACTTTCGAAATTTTTAAAGCGGGAGGGCCGTATATGGTCGAGCTATGTCTACAGGAATTAGCGGAAGAAAGGTTTAAGAGGAACAGGATAGTCAATATCTGTGAAGGAAGATGGGGTAAACTTCAAAGAGAGTACGGAAAAGAATCGATGAACATAAGACATGTTAAACGAGTTACGAGCAGAGTCACTTGGAATTGTCTTAAGAATTACAATAAGAAAAACCATGAGGTATATAGTAAGATAGGATACATGGGATATGCATTCACATTAACGAGAGGTGATAAAGTAGCGGATATGAAGGAATTAAAAGTGGCTCTTGATAGAACCTTATATTATATGAATTCAAAAATCTACAGATATAAAATGAAAGGATTAGAAATACCAATCATGACCTTTGAAGGCAATGGAATCGATGGGCAATACAATCCTCACCTCCATGGTTATGTTTTAATCCCGAAAGGAGAAGTGAGAAACTTTAAAAGGATACTAAGAGAAGAATTAGCAAAATCATTGTTCAATCGGCCTAAAAAAAATGGTCCTAAAAGGAAGCCAAATAAGCTATGGATGGAGAAAATAAAAGGAGATGGTGTCGCATACTTTGGATACTGCGGACGAGAAGAATCAACTGAACATGGGCAAGAACTGGATAAACTAGATTGGGATTTGTCTTCCTTTGGATTTGTATCCGAACCAAACCACAAAATGAGCAAACGCCTCATGAAGAGGATTTATCGCAGATTCCCTGAAACAGAACTCAATTCTGAATTATTCCATCGCGTCATTTGCATGTTGCACTGGATCCATAAACGAAAGTCTATGCCTTATTATTTAAGAACGTTTATTCCTCCTTTTGAAACATTCAGTTTCCCAAAGGAACAAAAGAAAAAAAAGAAAAGTTCTAACCCGTACCAAACGAAAGAACCGATTCTCAGTAACATTCCTGTTTCAGACACGAATTCCCATGATCAAATCGTTTGGAACCAATGCAGCACCCCTAGAAATTCAATACCTGTGAACTGAATCCCTTTGCTGTATTTGGTGTAAAAATTCGACAATTTCGACAAATTCGACAGTTAACGAGTCGTTTTTGTCGAATTTTAGAGATGGATTTTACTTCCTAATCGATATTAGGTGCTGAAAATGCTGTACGATTCTAAATCAATATTCTAATTTCTAAATTTGAAATTATTTGAAGTAAATATAGATAAGAGATTCATTTAGTTAGTATAACCAATATAAATATTTATAGGAATGGCAACTTAAGATTTAAGTTTAAAGATTCTCAAAGTTATAGGAAGGCTAAAATTTCACTCCTTCCAGTGAAAACGGATTTAGAAATTGCCGTTTCCAAAGTAGGTTTCGATCGACTTGGCTTAGCTCTGCTTCCTCACAAACCGTTTTCCATTTTTTTTCGATCGTGCGTATTTGGTGTTTTATAATCTCAGTCGCTTTTAGTTTCGAAAGAAGGAACTGATTTCTCGCTTGTAAACATAATTGAATTTGGCTCCTTCTATCTTCTCCAATGATGAGCATGGCCTGTGTTGCTTCGTTACCCGATCTTGCTTGCGGGCAAATATCGTAGGCTGGTGTCAAACTGAGTGTATTGCCATTCCAAAAGGCAGCATGGTTTCTTGCATGGTCGTCAGTATTCCCGGAAAGAACATTGAAAACCAATCTTTTGAAAAGTTCTTCTAATGTTTCCTTGGGAGAAACAAATCGGTGCCGGATGATTTCACATAGTGTTTCATAACTGGCATAACGCGCTAACATCTCATCAAGTCCAATAAGCGTGAGAGCAGATACAATTCGTTTCCTCGTCCATCCATCTTTCTTTCGGATACGATCAAATCGTTTGATGAGAAGAACATCCTTTTTAGCTGCTTTTGTAAGTTTAACATCGGCGACATCAATTCCAACTAGCTTAGCCAGGCGCATAGCAATGTACTCAGCTTTCACAACATGATAATAGTCAGCAGTCGAGGCAAACTTAGCAACATACTTAGTTTCTTTTTCTTCTACCAATGCTTTGGGTCTCGCACCACCGATGGATGTTCCATGGAGGAGTGCAAAGTCTAACTCCTGATTCAATGGAATTCCTTTTTCTACCTTTTCTGATGAAGCTAACAGTTCTTCTAAGGAAATATTTGTAGGTTTTCTTGGCACGTATTGTGTCGGTGATTCTTGAAAGTCAAGTGCACCGATGCGATCGGATCCTGATTCTAAAAGATATAACAATTCACTTAGATCACCCGTGTCTTTTGCTTTTGAACCAGATACTTTGTTTAGGATCACTCGCCTTCCCCATGCATCTGGAGATGCATCTCGAATGGCATTTGGCATCTTAAGATTGTTTAATAAGGGAAGTCTACCCTCTATGAGTGGTAATTCGGGTTCAAAGATTGAATATAGATTCGCATTGTCTTTTGCTTTCTCTAAATAACTTCTACCATAATTGAAATAGTAGTAACCATTTTCTTCTTCGATCCTTCCACAAACAATGGGATCCACTTTCCCATCCAACCAAATCCAAACATAAGCCTCTTTAGAAGTCATCTTTCACCTTCTTAGTTTTGGTTCGAATGCGTTTTGGCATCAGTGTCAATTTGCCTGACGCAGTTTGAATGGATTGTGATAAGGAAGGACTCTCAGTGGCAAAGAGTGGTATCCCAAGGATGACGGCCGCTTCCAATGTCAATCCAATTGCCACTGTCATATCTCCTGATTCAATTTTTTGTAAAGTAGTCCGAGAGATTCCAATTCGTTCGGCAAGTGTTTGTTCCGACCAGGCCTTTTCTTTTCGTGCCAGTTGGATTTCCTTTCCGAGAAGTGCACCGGCTTCTTTTGCCAAACGAGAATAGGTTCTTGTGATTTTCATGATACATTCAATTCCGATTTATTGACTATTATACTACTCATTAAATATGATTACGACCATTTTATTAGTCAAATCTGATACATTTCCATATTTTTGAAATTCTACAAATAAACTTTCAGCCGAAACTAGATGGAAATGTATAACTACACTCACCCATCCTCCACAACCATGGCCGTAATCGAATTCACAATCCTTGCCAAGTGCTTCGAAGTTGGGACCTCTCCTTCAAATAATACACGTTCTATGGCCTTTCTCGTAGCTTCTGGAAATTTGTTTAACATACCATTGTACAGATCTTTTGTACTAGTCATTGAATTCTTCTGTCGAGGAGATGTTGTTTCATCCAAGGCTGGAGAGGAAAAAACCATTACGCTGGCTTGTGAATGGACAGTCGTCTCTTCTGTTAGCTTCGTATTTTCATCCAAAGCAGACCCCAAGGATAAGAAGCGTCTTCGGCCATCAAAACCTGTTTGAACTACAAAACCGCGTTTTTTCAGTCTGGAAATCATACGCGAAACTGTATCTGGTTTCAAACCCAGAAGATTCGCAAAATGTTCGTTTGATGCAAAACACTTTCCACTCGAAGTAAAACTTTCAATTTCAGAAAGAATTACCTTCTCAGCAATGGAAAGGTCCCTCCTACTCTCTATCCGAGCAGGGATCCAAATTCCTTGTCTCATATTGTCCCTTCGGTTTGCCTAGACACGCCTTCGGCCAAACCATTTAATATTCTTTTTGTGGCGGGGGATCAAGTTAGGTGAAGTGATCCGAGGTCTTTGCCTACCTCATCCGACAAATGCCTATTACCGGACAGTAAAACCTAAATCCAAACGTCAGATTTTGTCAACTACAATGAGACATAATTTATGAGATTTCTGGGGAGGGAAAAAAGTCCCCCAGGAGGGCAAACTCGAGGGGGAATCGCGTCTTTTTGGATCTTCACCTAAGACAATTCAAGGAAACAATGGAATGTGAAAAAGTACAAGGATTTTTTCTTGGTTACGAAATATTTTAGGTTATTGATCAATTGTTTCACTGGTATAGTCCAAAAGGTTTGAGCGCAATTAGGAAAAGTAAGGCCTTTGAGAAGTCTTTGTCTGCATACTTCCAGAATGATTGGTGTTTACATACCTAATTCATAGATAACTAGGTAAGTTATTCGCTTAATTAAGAATTTAATTTTATGCTATTGTTTCAAATAATTGACATTATCCAATCCAAAAGTTGAAGAGTTCAAATTATATGAGTAACAATTCCAAGGTGAGAGTTCATTTAGCCAAACTTTTTGACAAAACAAACTACTTTCAACTTTCCATTGTAATTGTAGATTATACTGATTAATTGTATTGCAATTATCTTTAACCTGATGCATTTTATAAAGCGAAACTATTGTATCATCAAAAATGTAATTTATAGTAGTTTGGTTACAGGCATCTGTATAATTCACGTTTTTCCAATCACCGATAAACTCGGGGCGACCGGATTTTGGAAGACTATTAGGTGTATAGCAGCACCCTCCCCCTAATAAATATAAAGTAATGTATGAATTTTTTTTATCTTCCATTTCATTTGATCGAATCATGTTACAACCAAACAACAAAAAACCATTGATTGTAAGTAATAAAAAAAATTTCATAAAGCTTTATTTAATCAATATTCTCATTTCGCTATTAAACTTTGAAGGCGATAGCATTGCGATGAACTCATAGAAACATTCCAGCGTTCTGAATAAAAATTTATATTGAGTTCCCTATTGCCGTTGGTCAAGTTACAGCGAAAAATGACTCCGCCTATAGGACAAATTTTAGATCGGTAATCACCTCCGGACATTTTAATGCAATAATCTTTCGCATTTGATGTAGGATAATTTTTACTAAAATCGATACAGGTAGCATTTGCATTTACGACGCAAGAATCGTCTGCATTTAGATTAGCGAATGCAATAACTAATATAAGAATTATTTTTTTCATTTGAACACCTTTATAAATGACAATATCCTATAGCAAAACAGGCAACGACTATACACCATGGATCTGCAGGATCAATATTAATGGCTCTGCAAAAATTTGATAATAAATCATTAAGATTAATTCTTTGTCCATATAAACTATGCAATCCAGCTGTATCATCCGCATTGAGAGTTTTTACTTGTCCGTAATAAAGTGAATAATACATTAACGCATTCTTTAAATTAGAGTCACTTTCGTTTGGATTCTCTGAAGAATGTAGTAAGCCTACGCAATGGCCTACTTCATGTTTAAATGCAGTTGGTAGAGATAACTTAGAATAACTTACTTGGTCTATGAAAAAAGGTCGAGGAAAAATCATAATGTCGCAATCGGTAATTTCCAGTGACTGAACTCTCCCCCATGGAACCGCGGCTGCTATAGCATTTGGACTAAAAAACAAGTATTGCAAAATATCTAAATCTAATGTTGCAATAACTGTATTGTGATTATCATTTGCTAACGTACGATTACTTGTTTGGCCAAAATCTGCTACAGTGAGATTTGAGTTTCCTTCATTGTTCCAAGACGCATAAGTTGCCCATAATACATCAGAAACTATTCGATGTGGAGGATTCTCTAAATCATAAAAAAACATTTCAAGATTATGATGAAAACCAACTAAAGGTTGAATTTCAAATCTTTTCCACCGAAAAAAGAAGGTAGTATATGCAAATATACTTGTAGTTAAAAAAATAAGTAAACATATACTAACAATGAGAAAAGTTTTATATTTCGTTAATCCCAATTTCATAATTTAATTTTTCCTAAAGGTCCAAAGGTTACGTATTTAATTCCATTAATTGTTCTTAAGAAAACCAGAGAGCGCTCACCCTCTGAAAAGCTTGCCGTATGGGGACTAAATAGTTTCACATCACCAACCTCACCACCTAGTGATTTAACGCTAATCGAATCTCCTCTGGTCAATCCTCCATCTTCATCTAAAAATATATCGTTAGTTTTTATGGTTACGATAGTTGTTATGAGCTGATGGCCTTCGATCGTCTCGTAATTCGATGAAAGATCGATTACATTTGCATCAACTATGGTATCAGAATTTTGTATAAGAAGTTTCGAATCTTCACCTACATACCTTTCAACTAACGATAATTTATCTATCCCAAAGTACCTTAATTGTTCGATTTCAAATTTAGGAGTCAGAAGATATTCTGTATCAAATACTTTAAGCATCGAAAAATTATTACTTGGCCGTATTCTTAGCTCTGTGAGTTTTCCAGAGCTAATGTTAATCTCGCCTATAGCATCAAAATAATTTTGATTTCCATCTGTTATAAATTTTACTTTATATTCCTGTGAAGAATTGTTTACATAAGCTTCTCCATTTATATAAAATCTTATTTTCGATGCTAAACTAGCAGGTATATTGGTATTTGGGAAATCAATCGATTCGGCTATGTTATTAGAAAAATCTTTGTTAAAAATGATGCTCTTCTGACCATTATGGATTGAGTATTCTTGTCCAGTTGAGTTTATTATGGAAATTCTGTTAATGGGTATAGTTAAAGTATCGTAACTTAGTTCAGAAGGATTCTGCCCTATGTATGTGTCGTACACTTTTGCGTTTTTACCAATAGAAATGTCTTTTCCAATTAAGGTACCTTTAATGCTTGTACTATCATTTACAACGATTGTTCCGTAAGGCGAATAAATGTTGGCAATGAGATTTGATTTATTTCCAATTATTACAGCTGGCTTTGAAAAAATCCATAATCGATAATCTGCATTCTGAGAATATATTAACAGATCTTTAGAATCTCCAGAAGCTGCCGTAATTAAGGTATTTGGAAGCGTAATTAAATCATCTTTTATTGTAATTACACATGTGCCATTGCAGATTAAAGATGACTTATAGTTTAAATAAAGGGATTTTATTTGATAATATCCTTCTCTAAGATTTAACTGAATTCCTGGTGAGACTAAAATACTTTTATAACTACCGGGTTCTAATGTAGTATTCTTTCTTGCATAAATATTTGTTTCTGAAGTGGTGCCAATTAAAAATTTAGGTAATAGTGGTAGATTACCTATTGGAGTGATACGTTCTGAAATTTGCGAATTACTTTTTAATTTATATTCATTTGCATATGCCTTTCCTAATATCTTTGAATTTTTATCCATAGATATAGTATCAGCTTTTGAAATATAATTAATTTCTTGCTGAGCTTCTTTTCCAAAAGTTAGTTCTGCTTTAAATCCTTTACATGATTCTTTTCCAAAAAATCCTTTGCAGTGTGCTAATGTAAATAAATTTGCTTCGATTTTTGCTCGTTGCAATAAAGAAATGGACTTTAAAGCAACTACACCATTTGCTAAAAGTGTTTGATTGGATGTTTCGGGAATTCCAGAATTCCCTGGAATTATTTCAGGTATTAAATCGTTAATGGGAATTTCGGTAATACCTGTTGGATAGTTTGCAGACGCTACAAATTTTCCGTAAAACCCATTATTTCCTAAATTCGAATTCATAGCTAAATCAATGATTTGAGTTTCGTTATATTCTGAATTTTCAGTGTTAATTGTCCCATTTCCCGGAAGTATACTTGCCCATTTCCAAATTTCTTTACTATCATCGGGTTTGTTACAGCCTGTAATAAATAAACTAACAAGAAACAGCGCGAATAATTGATTTAGATATTTCATAGAGTCTTCTTATGAATTAGTTGAATTGTACTTATAGCATAATGACGATTATGCTATCAACAGTAAAAGTTTACCTGATAATTTAAAAATTCGTATTTATGAATATTATGTAAATATATTTTGCCTGGTTCAGGGAATTCCCTAAGTCGATATGCGGTTGCTATTGTATTTATAAATTGGATCATTTGTTAATCAGCTAGATTATCCAAGACGCTCAATGAACGCGCTTAACTTTTTCTTTTCAAGTTACTCACAAAATAGATCAGCAATATAGTAAGCGCATAAAGCACGACTCATAATCCAAAACATCTTAATCTAGGATAAACATTTTCTCCACCTTTAGTTTACTTACAGTCACCTCATTCGATCAATCTCAATCTAACCAACCTATAATCGTTTTATTTTAATGTTAGGCGCATTTTAAGTAATGAGGTGACCAAAATAATGGAACGCCTTTATCGATATTATTAGACTAGTCTGCAAAAGTATTAGTACTTTATACGATTTGAATCCACACTTTTTTTGACAAAGGACGTATATAGAAAGTGTATATAATCTGAAGGTATTGCCGAAGATGGATTAGCGAGAATAATGACTCTGGAAGAGTCTGATGTGAGGCGGAGATAACAAAGATTTAGTCACAATTCCTGTTGTTAGATGTGATAGTATAAAATTCACCTTATTGTTTCGTAAAGAAGCATTGGTCAGTTATCCTCTAGTTAGAAAAATGATTTTTATCACAAAGTCATTTCCTAGGAGTGAAAATACATGATCACCACCTATACTAACGTATTCAATAAAGTGGCGAGAAGAATGTTAATTTTGTTATAGTCATTAAATGAATTGGGTAATCTTAGTTAAGCAATTAAGATCATAGGTTGATCCAGACAAGAATTCTATGAGATTAGAAGGAACTAATAATTTTAGTTACCGAAACTAACTTCGATATTTAAAACCGATTCTTTGAAGAACTCGAAATAGTGATATTGGATTACAGTCTCAGAACTCAACTCAAAATTCTAATCGTGTAGCTCTACAACTGAACCTAGAAAGGTATAGTGTAAGTTAACACGGAGTTCGAGGTGTCTGGATGAGGACTAAAGCTCTTACGAACCGTCAAAGACTATATCAACATTTAAAAATTATCCTATAGAATTAAATGTGAATCGATTAAAGTTACTAGTAAAATTCAATTTTGAAGATCATTATAGATTCACTCAGGGCAATTTTACTGTGGAATTAGTCGCTTTGGTTACCTTTATAGTAGGATCTTTAAAGAGATTGGAAGAGTCTATCTACAAACTCTTTCGAATCGCTGGTCGACAAACTTTTATGAAACAGTTGATGATATAGAAAAAACTAACCGGTTCTATATTAAATTGTACAACAATGATAGAACTCTACAAGCCAGAAATAACTACGGGAGAACACATTATTAAGTTTTCCTCGATAGAATCCGAGAGTGAGGGAAGTAAGGCGATCAAAAATTTAAAATAAGTTAGAAGGTCTTGTAAGGCGAATACTGTATCTGTAATCTTTCTTAGATAATGAACACTTGGAATTTAAGCCCTTTTTTATTTTTAACCGTATATTTTTTCCATTTGGCAGCTTTTTCACGAATCAATACAAAATCTGGCTCGAATGGTGCTCGAAGGAAACCTCCGTAAATAAATCCCTCACCGCCATCTTCAATACGAACTTTGACCCAGTTGGCAGCATCTTGTCCTTGAAAATATTCATGTTTAAAAGTATCTTCTATTATTTTAATTTTTGTATCCTTAACTAAAGATTTCAAAACTTCCGATTTTGACGTAGGTTCCTTTCGTAAATTAACCTGATTCTTTACAGTAAAATAATCACCCGGTTCTAAGTACGGGAAATATCTTAAACATCCGTAATTACAATTTGATTGATAACTTCTGACACGGACAACTGAGTTCTCATCATTGAGTTCAATCGATTGGTCACAATATTGTTTTGCAACAATTTCGTAAAAAGTTTTTTTTGTAGTCTTATCCAAACAACTGATAGTAAGATGTCCATGATCGTCGTACTCGTAAGTTAACCCTACTCGAACTATTATGCCTCCAAAGTCATACCGCTTCAATCCATCAATATACAAAGCTGTCGATGTCACAAGAGAAAGTTTTTCGTTTTGGAAATAAAATGCTCGGTAAACATTAGATGCAAGATTGGAAATTGCATTACTTCGAATAAAAATACCATAGTTAATTGTCTCATTTGGGAACGAAACTTTGTTTATAATGATACTTATTCTTTCCGTTTTTATTTCAGCATTATCAAAATTAGAAATAAAAAATCTATCTTTCAATTCATCTGGCAAACTGTAGTTAAATTTTTTCAATTCCTTTGACCAATACGAAAAGTATTCTGATTTATGAACTTCATCTGCAGCGATCTCAAAATTCAGAATTAAAAAGACAAGAGAAACGAATATCTTTTTTTTAGTGCCCATCTGGCGACCCTACTTCGGAAACATGCAAGTGGTGTCTATGATTCCACATCTGCTTGATTAAATCTTGATTCACTACTTGATCTAGCCCCGCAGCTTCAGCAATAGTCGTATAAATTTCATTTTCAATTTCAGGCGTTATTTTTTTATTGCCTGGCTCTAAATTTCCGATGCTCCACAATTCGGGTCTAACTGCAGAGAATTTATTATCATAAACTTTGCCATTCATTCTTACTTCCCAAGGTGTGGCATAAAATGTTGTTCCTGCTGAATTTTTAATTTTATCTAAAAATGTTTTAAGCTCAGGAGGTGGTTCGGAACTTATGGAGTTAGGTGATCCATTTTAATATCTAATACTTATAGGATCAGTTTTCCCTGGAACTGTAATTGAACCGATATCAAGAGCAAATCCTTGACTATGACTCCCTGCTTTAATAATTGAATTTACCGTTACTTCTATTGCTCCTGCGGATTTGGCAGCATTGGTGACATCCATCCATGTTGACCCGTTTGACATTTGAATTGAATTATAATTCATATCAGAATCAGCATTCATGGTATAAATTACAATTCCATTTACAGAAGTTCTAAACTGATTTATAGTTCCATGTGAACCTCTCACTTCTTCGAAATTATTCACTGCTTCCAATTTTGCATGATTCGGATTCGTTTTTGGATCAAACGCAGATCCGAGAGAGGCTTTTAGTTCTTTAAATGCGTCTTGTCGTCCTTTGAAATCGTTTGCGTCAATTTTTTCGCCCTTTGCATTCCTTTCGATTAGTCCTGTCTCTGGTTTTATGAGGTAACCGTTGCTTGACTGGTTGATACTCTCTACTTGCCTATGGAAGGCAGCTTCCTGGACACCACGTTCTAAACTTACCGCATCAACTATTTTGCCTTTACCTGGCAATAGATAAGGGTTTCCAGAAGAATCTTGGTATACCTTGAATGTTTCGGTGTAGGTTTCCGGAACTCTTCCTTTTTCCACTAGTCCCACACTTATGCTGCTAAGAGTTTCTAGTTTGATATTTCCTGTTACGGGATCTCTCTCTTTTACAAGTAAGCTCATTCGTTGTTCGGTCGTTGCATCTGCCTTTGCTTTCGCTAATTCTGCATTTTTTACCAAATTTTCCAACAATTGTTTTTTCGGTTCGAATAAATCTGAAGTTCTTGGTTCTTGAATATACAATAATGTCAGATTATTTTTAGCTTCCGCTAATGTCTTATCTGCTTTAATTTGTGCATCTGTTCGTAATTGTTTTGCAAAATCAGGGTCGGTCGCCTATTTTTTGGCAATTTCGCCACTCATTGCTTTGTTTAACTCTGTTTGGTAGGAATTCAACTTACTTGTGAGCGATTGTATCTCTCCCGTATTTTTCGGAACTTTCATCGATTCTTTGGTAATTTGGTCTCGCGCCGTGTCAATTTTTGTCTGAGCATCTTTGATTGTTTCACTTCGTAAAGGATCTCTCGCCAAATCACTTATTGCACGATTCATCTTCTCATTCAAAACAGAAATCGTTTTTTCCTTTCCGATGACTGGCTTTTGACCATCTTTCATAACAGATACTTCTTTTTTGATGACAACAGCATCTTTTACTAAGGTAAGTGTTGTACTCGAAGGCAAGTTAATGGATTTTGAAATTTCCCCAAGTAATTGGTCTCCGTTTAATTTCTTCAATTTTTTTGAATATTCCGCAACCTTAACATTCGATTGACTAATTGCGCTATCTTCTCCTTATTGGCAAAGCCATTGTTTGTGTGGAGCAATAAGTCTACTATTTATTTAATCAATTCCTTTCGCAGAAGAGAGCTTAATTTTTCCTAGTGCTAAGTTAAGTTCTCTTTTTAATCTTTTCCTTTTAAAAGCTTCATTAGTTCACCTTTGATTCTATCAATCTAAAACTAATAACTATGATACTTCCCAATAATAAGATATTTCTTTTTGTCATATTGCATTCACCAATTTCAGCAGGATGGAAATTCCAACATTTTACTCAACGGACCAATCAATTGGAAATCAAATAGGTACCAAATGAAAATTCTAAGGTAGTGAATAACATCTCTCGCTGTAAATTTGGCCGTTATTAGCGTCAAATGCTTGTTCCGCTTCAATACCCAAATCAACCAACTTTTTAGCAAATGCAATATGAGAATTTACAAAGAGGTTGGATCAGAGAAAATCAAATTCAATTTTCATATAGAAACCATGAAGTGAAAATTTCTTTTTGAATTTAGCGGAAATTACGAATTCTAACATCCAAAGAGATCCGCCAAAATCTACTGAAGTTCAATTTTCCAAAAACTTCCTTTGTCTTTAAGAATTCTCAATTCACATTGGAAGTTTTTTCATAATGAACTTTCGTTTGAAATCCAAATCCTATTTCTTAGCGAATGATATTATTAAACCTGAGGATTGAAAATCAATGTCTCGAAAACGATGCAGTCTAAGTAGATGAAAATATTCCTTTAAAGGGAATCGTATTCAAAGACATCGACATGGACTTTACGACCATTTTTTTTGAAATATAAGTCTTCCAGTTTTTTCATATCATTGGCGGAACGCCCCTTAATTTTTTTGAAACCGAAGTGTTCCACGCCTTGCAAATCGGCTAAGCAACCAAAAGCTTTATCCGAAAGGGAAAGATGAAATAAATACACTCTCTTGATACTGATTCCCGAGTGAATAAAATCACAAAGTCCTGCCTCAGTGAATTTTTCATTTGGTCCATACAAAGTAAAATTTTCTGATATTTGAATCCCATTTAAACAATTAAGCCCATCATCGTCTAAAGAAGTATTTAAAAAGGTTATGCCTCCATGAAAAAATCTATCTGCATTAATTGAACAGAGTAATTTTGCATTAAACTTTACCTCATCAAGTCTTATCGATTTTAAATTTGCTAAGCTGCAATTTTCTAAATCTTTAATAAACGTATCCGGAATGAGAATGCCTTGGATTCTCATTCTATTTAAATTAGGCAAACTACAAATTAATTTCATATCATGGCTATTAATTTTAGTAGTCGGAGAAATACTCACATATGTCTCCATTCCATTACGCTTGTTAAAATCAATATCGTAACCTCTTGTTTTCAAATCGAAAAGAATACCCTCACTATTTGAAAAGTTATTATCAACTGTTTTTGATTGCGTCTTACAACTACAAATTGAAACAAAAACAAGATACAATAAGCATGTAACAATTTTATTTCTCATAATTACCGTTTTGGCGAAGTTACTGGGAATGCTATACTTTCAGGAAGATTTTTCTCATAGGATCCACCAGAATATAAAATTGAGTTCGTAATATTCGCAGGATCAACGATTTTCCCATTAATATCACTATGCCCCGTATCCTTCACAATCCAATCGCTTCCCGGACCATCTCTATGAATGGAAATCGTATGCCCGCTACTAATCCGAATCATCACAGAATTGGAAGTCGTAGTTTGCATGGCTTCAGCGATTTTTGTATAGGCTTGGTCTCTGGTGATATTGGGATTTGTATCTTTAAATGTATCCCTATGCCATTCTTTACCACTTTGCTCTCCATAAGAATTCATAATTGTGTGGTTACCTGTAACATACATCACACTTCCAGGTTTGATATCGATACTATCCTTATGTTTTATAATAAAATCAACAAAATTATCAGGCACGGCAGACCCAAACTCTTTGCGGCAAGTTGCCCAAAGAGATGCTGCTTGGCACCATTTAGAAACTATTTCTGAACTTGGAACATTTGCATCTATATTCAAGTCAGTTCTAATTTTCTCCGCCATTTCCAATGCAAGATGATTCGGATTCTGATCTTGAAAAAAGGCGGACCCAGGACCTGAATTCACTGCAATTGACCGAGCTGATTCTCCATTTCCAATTCTGAATTCTCCTGTTTCTGGGTTTTGAAGAATAGGAAGTTCTACTCTTCTGGTTGTCTCTGGAACTGTATCAACGATGGTATTTTCTTTAAAAATCCTTCTCACATCACTTACAGTCGATTCAAAATCCTGACGATTACCCAATTTATATTGAATTTCGAGAATCGGACCTGTTAATTTTATAAGATTCGCTTCTGCATCATCTAAAGCTTTTTTAAATCTATCTAAGGTTTGCTGATTTGGTTTAGTCTCATTGATATTCAGATTTGATGAATAAATCATTGCCTCATAGTTTGTGCGAGCTTGGTTGTAAGCGGTGACTGCTTTTGATAAACTTGGATCTAATTGTGGTAGAAGGTCTGGATTTTTTGCTAAATCAATCGCAACCTGTGCTGAAATTTTCTTGTCTATCAACTTTTGATTTGATACTAATAAAGGTTTTTCAGCCTTTTCAAGTTTGATCAATTCTTTATTTGCATTTTCAATCTTTTGTCTTAATAGGCTATATTCTTTTTTTAAAGCAGGATCAGTCGAAATTGATTGAATAGGGTGCATTAACTCAAAAATTCTTATTTCGCCCGTCGCTGATTTCAATATGCTTTCTTGTTCCCCACGCTTTGTTTTGATTTTCTGATATTGCTCTCTAATATTAGGATCAAAAGAGTTTTCTAAATTGTTCTCAAATTTCAAAATGTTATTACTAATTGAATCTTGTAACGTATCTCTCAATATTCCTATCGTTTTTTTACTCTCATTTGTTTCAGAGTATTTATAATGTTGAGGCCTATCTACGACATCAACATAAACCTTTTCTCCATTCGCGACTGGAATAAAAGCAGACGCATAAGGAACCATTACATTCCCATCTTGTCCTAATCGTATGCTTTCTTGATAAAGTAAACGTTTATCCGCAGTAGAAAGTTTCTCAAAATTTTTAGAAAATTCTAAAGCTGAACCTCCTTGTAACAGCATGTCTCTAAGTGGGGCCATATGAAGTTCAGCCAATTGTGCAGATAAGTCCGCTCCTCGACGATTCATTATTTCTTTTGCTTTTGCATGTTCCACTTTTAGTTGATCTATATATTGCTTATCCGAATTTTTAGCAGCTGCAATCATTCTTTCAAAGTTTGCATTTACTAGCCGTTTATCCTCTTCGAATTTCTTTTGTTCGGCCTTCAATTGTGCCTTAGTATGTCCTTCAAGAGAGGTTCTTGCAAATGTATCTTCAATATTTAAATTACGAATTGAATTTTCATGGTCAGCTTTTAAAACCTCTAAATCCAAAATCTTAATTTGAAGATCTATTTCTTTATTTCTAGCAATTACAATTTTGTCTTTTTGGTTAAGTTCTTTCATTTCGGCTTGTAATGCCAAAACTGTTGCTTTCAATTCTTTAATCTTATCAATTTTGCTGACATTACTGTCTGAATTTTTCAGATCGTTAATTTTATCTTGCACTTTCGGAATTTCGCTTAAAGCACTCAATTTTGCTTTTTCTACTTCTGCTTTTATTTTGATTTTTTCTTTCTCTAATAACTTTATCCGTTCTTTAATACGTTTATCATTTGGATCAATATCTTTGGCATTCTTTATCTGATCATTTATCTCTGAGTTTAAATTTTTGGAGATAGTTTCGATTATTGCGATTTTATCCTTGAAGCTATATCCAGTAAAAAATGCGTCTTTAAAATTAGGATATTTGCCTGAGATCGTTATTGGTTTTTCTAAATCGTCGATTTTTAACTGTTTAATTGATTTCTCAGTGTCTGCTTCGATTTTTCGTATTTTCTGTTCAATTTTCTCCTTTTCGCGCCCGTTTTTTGCATTTTCTAAACTTTGCCTAAGTTCACTAATTTTAGCTTTTGCTTTTTCTTGAGCGTCAGTAATTTTTTGATTGAGTTCTAATTCTTTAGTACTACTATCATTCTCTTTCCTGCCTAATCCAAGATAACCTAACATCATCAAAGCGAGAGACCCGGCAGTTGCAGCACCTGCTCCTGCATTTTCTGCTTCAAGTTTCCTCTCTAGCGCATCTACTCGGTCAGCTATTTCTTTATCACTCAGTTTTTTTAGACTTTCTGGTGTTTCAGTACCGCTTACAACTAATCGTTCCTTTGCCCTCTCATTATCTGCGATATTACCAATTTCTGCATCTTTTATCTTATCTGGATCGATTCCTCTTGCTTTTAAATAAGCTTTATCTTGATTA
>NZ_JAMQPV010000004.1 GCF_026151395.1 Leptospira limi | reverse complement strand
AAGCAAGAGCGTCAGTTCCCATGAATCCCACTTTCGCATAACCCATGTTAAGCCCGATCCGGAATTTCATATCATGCGCTTCTGGTATATAAGAATTATTTTTGATCCATTCTTTTTTGAGACCTTCTAACTTATCTCTCATTTCCACACTGGCAGAAACTGCTTTTAAACAATGATTCTCAACATCAAGAGGTGCATTAAATATTCCGACGATGGCATCCCCAATGTATTTATCTAAAACTCCATCATGTTGTTTAAGGATAAGTGTCATAGCTGAAAGGTATTCATTGAGTAGGTCAGCAAGTTCCTTCGAATTTAGTTTTTCAGAAATGGTACTAAAACCTGCAATGTCAGAGAAGAAAGCTGTGATCACTTTTTCACTTCCTTGTTTTAATTTTTCCAAATCCTTTAATGCTTCTCCCACAACAACAGGGTCCACCATACTTCCGAGAACCCCTCGCATTTTTTCCCTTTCTTTGAGACCTGAAACCATTTGGTTTAGGGCAACTGTAAGATTTCCAAATTCGTCATTCCCACCATCATCAAAATGTACGTGTAAATTCCCTTGGCCTACATCTTCCGCACTTCGTATGATTTTTCGTATTTTTTGTACGACAACCCCAGAGATAAAAATCGCGAATAAAATCGCAACCAAACAGATTGTGATCGCAGTGAATACAATTTGGTTTCGATTGTCTTTGATGGCACGGATCCCATCTGTTCGATCCACTAACGTTCGTATGAGTCCCGAAAAGTTATCACGTAACACCATCAACGGAACATTCTCAGCTTCTAATAAATGTGTTCCATCTAACTTCCACATAATTTCTTCTGATTCACTTCGGGAATGACCAAAACTTCCATCCGGGAAGAGCTTTTTTAGTTCTTTTGTGGGAGTTTCTTGTTCTGCAGTGATGATCCATTTCCGAATGGCTTTCCAACGATTCCGTTGTTCCGCTCTCGCTTCAGGGTCTTGGTAGTATTTTTCATATTCTAAAGGATCTGTTTTAAACTTTAAGAGTATCCAATCTTCTAAAGTTACATCACGTAAACTTCGTAAAGACTCGATTTTTTCTTCTAATTCCTTGGAAATTGGATATCGCAATGAAACTTCGTCATAAATTTTTTCTCGATCTGAGACTAGTTCATTATACGATTTATAATAACTCGTAAATAATTTGTCTTTGGCAGGTGGAATAGGTGGTTTTGCATTTTTTAAGTATTGAATTCTTTCTCTTAATTTTGGGATGAGTTGGGAAAGTTCATTGGTGATTCGGTAATCTTCTTTGATCACTTCTCGATAATCACCTAATTTTGATTTGATTCCAATTAAATTAAAGGCACGTTTTGTTGAGTTTTGATGGCGGAATAGGGGAGAATGGAGTGCTTGGATTTCTCTTTCTCTCCACTCATAAACATACTGTTTTTCGTTTTCTTCAACCGATGTGATATCATCAGAGAGTTTTTGAAACGAATCTACCAAACTACTTTCCATTTGGTCAAAATGATCTATTTTCGCTAAGGGAGATGTATTATCAATAATTTGAGTGTCAAATGAGGCAATGGATGTTTCCCCTTGGATCATTGCTGAAATGGGGAATGTTTGGATTCGGAATAATTTAGTATCGAGTCCTAATTCTTCTAATTTTCTTTTTTTGGAGTCCGCATAAAACTTTGCAATGAACAGATCCAGTTTGGATTTATGATTCCGGATTTCCTTTTTTATGTTTTTGATATCGAGTTCCCATTTTGATTTTGCTTCATTTTCTTCGGGAGTAGGCTGTTTGATGATATCTAAGTACTTTTCTTCATTTTTAACATAGGCTGCCGCAAGATTGACTAACGTATTCCAATCTCGTTCGCTGATATTACGATTGGATGCTTCTCTTAGCTGTTGGCGAATTTCTCTTTCTAACAACGTTACATCATCTTTGGTTAAGTAGACCGAAAAAAATGTATCAAATTTCTTGAGAACTTTAGAAGAACCAAGGGAACCAAATAAATTGGTTTTGAATCCAAAAACAGAAACCGTTTTTTTCTTGGTAACAAGTTTTGCTGTTTGGTATTTTTTTAATTCTTCCTGCTGTTTTTCAATTCGCGATTTGAACTCTTCGATCCGAATTAAATTTTGGGAGATAGATTCAATCTCCATCACAAGACTTGCGATAAAGTTTTTTGAAACAGCGGCTTGTTTTTCATAACTTTCGGAAAGGATCGCTGTTTGTTGGCGGACGGTGATGATGGACAAAAGTAAAATGGTTAAGGCAATCAGAGTTCCTGTAAACCAAGCAAGTTTTGCACGAATCCCTTCCGATAGGATCTTCCAAAGGGATAACATTCCCGACTGAATCATTTTTAAAAATTCCATAGGCTCTACAAAAGAATAAAAAGGCAAAATGCAATTGCAAGATTTTTTGTCTTTCGACTTTAAGTTTGTTAGGTGAAGATAACAAACGAATCCTTCCCAAATCGATTCAAACAGCATTTTTGCTTGCTATTTTTCACTTTCTCGGTAGCGTTCTTTTATCCAATGTCTATCAATCGATTTGATTTAATCGCTATCGGGGGCGGTCCTGCCGCTCAAAAAGCTGCTATCCAAGCAAGCAAACTCGGCAAAAAAGCTGCTATCATTGAAAAAGATCCTTATTTGGGTGGTGGTTGTGTCCATTGGGGGACAATTCCCTCTAAATCTCTCCAGGAAACGAGCCGGTTCTACAGGAACTTAAAACTATCCAATCTACACGGATTACAATCCCCACAAACAACACAACTCACCCTCCAAGAGTTAATGTTTCGAGCCTCCACTGTCATCGAAAAAGAAGAAGATGTGACCCGGGAACAGATGATCCAAAACCGAGTCACAACACTCACGGGTTGGGGAAAAATTATAGATCCAAACCGGGTCGAAGTAACGGACTCGGCAGGAAGGAAAAAAGTTTACGAAACAGAAAA
The DNA here is from genome assembly GCF_026151395.1 of Leptospira limi. NCBI lineage: Bacteria > Pseudomonadati > Spirochaetota > Leptospiria > Leptospirales > Leptospiraceae > Leptospira > Leptospira limi. The sequence goes on along the minus strand of NZ_JAMQPV010000004.1, from coordinate 267,345 downwards.
CATTCTCATCGCAACAGGCAGTAGCCCAAGAAGGCCATTGAATGAGAACATTCCTTTTGAAGAAGGATTAGTTTACGATAGTGATGGTTTGTTTGCGATGAAAAAGATGCCGAGTACCTTGGCTGTGATTGGTGCTGGTATCATTGGTTCCGAGTATGCTACCATTTTTGCTCATATTGGAATCAAGGTACATCTATTTGATTCCCAAAATCGGATTCTAGGTTTTTTAGATGAAGATATATCCAATGAAATGACTCGGATCATGGAAAATGCAGGGATACAAATCCATGTTGATTCATCGATCACCAACTATAAAAAAATTTCCGATGAAGAAGGATTCGAACTCACAACAAACAAAGGTGAGGTGGTAAGAGTCAACCAAGTCCTAATTTCACGAGGAAGGCTTGGAAATGTTGATAATTTGGGACTGGAATCTGTAGGGATCATTCCAAATGACAGAAAACAAATCCAAGTGAATGAGAATTACCAAACCAATGTTCCCACAATTTACGCATGTGGAGATGTGATTGGATTTCCTAGTTTAGCATCAGTATCAATGTACCAAGGTGCTTATGTCGCAAAACATATGTTTGGTCATCCATCAGTTCCTGTTGATGCAGAAGAATTCCCAATTGGAATTTATACACTACCAGAAATTGCAACCATAGGCCCTACAGAAGAAGCTTTGAAAAAACGAGGGGTTTCCTACGGTGTTGGTCTTGCTAAATTTGATACTATCACTAGGGCTCAAATCAGTGGAGACCAAGTTGGTTTACTCAAAATTCTATTCGATAAACAATCGAGGCGGGTTCTTGGTGTTCATATCATTTCAGACAAAGCTACAGAACTCATAACACTTGGACAATGTGTTGTGAACCTAAAAGCTCCAATTGAGTATTTCACCGAACATATTTTCAATTACCCAACAATGATTGGTGCCTATAAAAATGCTGCCAATGATGCCCTTTTGCGCGAAAAATAATCTGAGTTTCTGAGAATCTGAGGTCTCCCAATTGTTTTCTTTTACAGAGAGGAATGGGATTTTACTTGTCAGAGACTCGGTTTTACGAACACATACAAGATTGTGTCCGACAATTCTGTCTCCATGAGTCAAATCTACGAAAGAAGTCATAAACGAATTTTTGACTTTCTTTATAAGTACACTCAAAACGCGGACACAGCCATGGATTTGATGCAAGACAGCTTTTTAAGTTTCCATAAACATTATGGCAATGCTGGTCTCTCGGAAGAGAAGTCCATCATGGTTTTGTACACCATCGCTCGCAATTTATCCATTAATTATGCTAAAAAATTTTCCACTTCTAGGGAAATTGCTTCTGATGAAATCGAATTCCACAGTCACAATCCCAAATTAGAAACAAAAGCGGAATACCAAGATTTGGAAGACCGGTTGTATTCTTTTCTGGGAGAACTTTCGGAAGATGAAAGGTCTGCTTTGTTACTCAAAAACGTTGAAGGATTCCAACTTGTCCAGATCGCCGAGATCTTAGGAGTTTCAGTTTCCACCGCCTCTAGGCTTGTCATCAAAGCCACTGAGAAAGTATTGGCCATAGCAAAAAGGGAAAATCTGGTTCCAGATTAAAACGAATGAGCGAATTAGAAGACCAAAAACACATAGAAGCGTTGGAAGCCCTTTTGCGAAAACCATCCAAAGTGACGGAGCAGGTGGAATTCCCAAATTGGGAAACTTTGGCTACACGTTCTCCTAGCCAAGAATGGAGTGGACCATCCTCTAGACCAAACAAAGTCCTATCCTTTTTTCGGAAACCAGCAGGGCTTACACTTGTTGGTGGGTCTAGTTTTGCCATCGCAGCAGCCATATTCTTTGCCTTTATCATCAAACCGAATCCCACTTCTAACGAGGTCTCTTCCTCGGCAGTGATGGAAAAAAAACGCGAGATTCTCTCTCCACTTTCCCTTTCTGTATCCCAAATTAAAGGGAAGGTTTTTATTTTCCCAGCAGGTAGTGTTACAAAAGTACCGTTGGTTGAAAAGTACCAAATCACTTCTGGAGATATTATAACAACGGAATTGGCATCCCAAGTAGACCTACAGTTTGAAACTGGTTCATGGTTACGAATCAATCCGCAATCGGAAGTCATTGTTCAGTCATTACAAAAATCCGATATGGGATCCTATTCACAAAAGTTCTCAGTGAAAAAAGGGAAACTTTTTGCATCTGTTTCTAAACTTTCGAAAGATAGTGAGTTTATTGTCCAAGCAGGAGAGCACCTTACACAAGTTCGCGGGACTATTTTTAGTATTTCCTTCGATGGTGTTATGGAAACGGTAGCGGTAAGAGAAGGATCTGTCGCCTTTGGTGATCTAATCCTAAATGCAAAGCAACAAGCAGTTGTTAAGCAAGGTGAGTCGTTCCCGATCATTGCTTCTCAAGTGAGTCCAAAAGAAGACAAGGAACTCAAAGCTTTTTATACCCAATCCATACTGGCCAAAGAGGCATTACTTTACCGTGAACATTCTCGTTTAGAATTGGTTCGTTTAGAGGATGGAACGGAATACCGAGGTGTGATTTTAGGACAATCGGAAACCCATCTCCACTTCCAAGGAATGGATGGAAAAATCGAAATCCCCATCAAAAACATTCTCGAAACCGAAAAAATCCGTTAAAAATCATAAGTTTTTTGACAAGATTTCCTTTATCTGAAAGGCTCTCTACCGAATACCTGTAAGACCATCAAAAGGAAATTATGCAAGAGAATCACAAAAAAAACTTTCGATTTCGTTATCTCATCGATAAAGAATTCCAATTAAAATTCTTAGCACATTATTCTCTTCTATTTATTTCTGGGGTGATTGTCACTCTTTTGTTCTTATATTGGTTGAACCAATCCAAATATGATGGTGGGGCTGTGTTCCGACTTCGTCAGGATGCACAAACCGTGTATTGGAAAGTCGAAAACGAAGATGCGGCACCTGGAGAAGCCAAAGAAAAGTTTGTGCCTCGGGAAATTTATCTACCCAATTACGACCACCAACTCAATTTATATACCATCCAATTTGATGCAGTAGTGACACTTTCAGTCTTATATTTATTGTTAATCACAGTTTTCTCCATTTTCAAATCGCATAAAATGGCAGGTCCTGTGTTTAGCATCAAACGTTCCTTACAGAGGATGGCTTCTGGAGACCCAATTGAAACCATTCGGATTCGAAAAGGGGATGAATTCCAAGAGTTAGTGGAAGTTTTGAATGAAGTGATCCAAAAGAGGATGAACGACCAAAACAAGAAATCTACATAATATTTCTATGTCACATGAAGGTCGGGGCGGCCCCCGCCCCGAATTGGGTGGTGGAGGAGGGCCTTGTGGGCTTTTTTCCCAAAACCACCACTAGCAGAATTCTAACAAATCGTCTATTCAAACCAACGCTTTTAAAAAAAATTACAAACAAAAGTTCATCTTTATCACTGATTCTGACTCTATTTCATCGTGTGATAGAACTTTCAATGTTGCAAAGCCAATTTGAATTCATTTTCTAAATTGGATACGATTCGTCACATGATTCCGATTGACTTTACTACATACATTCGTATACACTTTCTCCGATATGAAACAATCAGGAAAATCGATTATCTTAGGAATCATTCTTTTGGGGATGACTTTAGTGGCAAATTGCAACCAACCAACACTTGCTAAGCTCAATAAAGAAAATATCTTAGGGGCTGACGCAAAGGAAGCACTCCTCCAAGCTTCCAAAAGAATTGATGGAGTCAAATTTGCATCACTGGGAGTAAACTCATCGGGAGCTACAGCGTCTTCAGAGCTCCTCAATGGTATCTTGATTCCGATTCTTGCAGAAATTAATCCCGATAAATATTATAAACGCGATGGTGTGGACGCTTGCGTAAAGAATATTTATATTCTTGGATTAGCACTTCCGAATTATGCCTCTGTCGAACTTTCCTGCAAAATTGAGGAAGTGAAAACTTTCGATTTTTAAGAGTCCTTCGTCCAATGAATGGAATGAAACAACATTCCTTCATTGGTTCACTGTTTCGATTGAAAGGGATAAATCAAATCTACTCAGAATACTTGTGCTTTTGAAGCATTATTCTGATTTGAGATACTATGAATTATGAAGCAATATGTTACTCGTATTGAATCTTGTTTTATCTACTCGAAATGTTAAGTGTAGAATCAAATAAAAATCTACTCCAAATATAACAGAGAGTTAAAAGATTCCAAGCTATTTTCTTTTTACCCAAACTTGTTCTGCAGCTCGTCTCATCTCTTCAACACGTTGCCTCTCGAGGAATGGATTCTTTGTATCTGAGTTAACTTCTCGTCTCCATTTAGGAATTGTTTGAACGATTCCTTTCTTCCTTCTAACTTTTACTTTATCTATTGAGTTACGAATAGGGGCGGCAATCTTCACAAATTCGTTTTGCCAATGATTGATCTGATTCTTTAATTCAAAAATATTCAACTTCTCATAAGTCTTTTTCATAGAAGCTTTTATCGTTTTCGAAATATCTTTTCTGGCCAGAATCCTTCGGTAAGGTGATTTTGCTTCGTCATACTTTCGTATTGCTTTTGAACCAATCCTATGTTTCTCCTTCAGAATCATCACTGGTAAAAAGTAATTATTGTAAGTATTCAAATCTTGATAGAGCGACCTGACAATATCTGCCTGGATTTGATTTTCAATACGCAAATATCCAGTATTCCTCCTTACAACACTGTAATTCTTTTGTTCTATATGTGGGTTATCATTCTTTTTGTAAGGTCTTCCACGAGTGAATTGGATATCGTTTCTTTCTGCATACGTAAGGATTGTTTGATTAATAAATTCAGCTCCGTTATCGGAATGGATTCCCAAAAGTGGGAAGGGTAATATTTTTTTCAGTTTTATTAATGCTTTTAGCATCTGGAATTGAGTTTTATCCTTCACCAATATACAAACAGTCCATCCCGTACAAACATCTGTTGCTGCAAGCGTTGAATAAAATCCTCCAAATACGTTCCCACCATTATGGGCTACCAGATCGATTTGGACAAAACCAGGTAGAGAACTTTTCCATTCGCCAAACGTTTTGATTGGGATCCGATCAATGAGGTATTTAGGTTGTTTCGTTGTAGAAGTGCCTTTGCGACCAAGTTTTTTCCTGGCAGGTTTTAATAAGCGATCCACAGAAGCAGAACTGATGGAGAGAAGTTTGCCTTTGGTTATTTTATCAATTTTAAATACTTTGAACTGTTCGAGTTTGGCTAAGACATCTGGCATCGCCATCACGAGTCTTTTCCCACAAATTCGATCCAGGATCTCCCAGATCTTCTCTAAATAGAATCTGACGTCATCATCATAGTTGGATTGCCGCTTCTTTCTTGGTCTCAGTTTGATAACATTGTCTTTTTTCTTTCTAAGGACTGTTCTGGCATAAGACCGATTGAATCCAGTAGCTTCAACGAACTGATCGAGTATCAGGCTTTTTTCTTTTTTCGAAGCCCAAAGGTATTTCTCTTTGAACACTTGAACCAACATAGAACGCACCATCTTCGATTGCTTCATGGACATCACCTGCACATGAGTGAATCGTTTCCTTATCTAATTTGGAGTAGATTTTAAGATGATGCAACGACTAGTGTTTCGAGTAGATTATTACGTGATGCAGTGAGTTACTTCCCATAATGAATCTTATGTCGCATAACGGACATTACCTGATGCATAAAAGATTGAGGCAAACAGAGATAGATCAAGATTTTTATGGAAACCCCAATGATTATTCAGAACACTCTGATCCAAATGCACAGGGATAACCGCAACATTGAATAACTTCAGATTTTGCATAGCTGAGCTTTAATTAAAAGGCAAATTGATTATTATTTTATACCGCAGGCTTTTTTCTTTAAGTCTTCGCAAAGATAGGAACCTACCAACCTTTCTGCATCACATCGGAATTTAGCAGATGCTTTTGTTTCGCTACTGCCTGTAACTGTGGAAGCGGATTCTGAACAATACGTATACGATTGGTAAATCACGAGTGAACAAGCTAAATAATCTAAATCTGCACGTTCACACTTTTCGTAAGACTCACTGGTCTTCGTACATTGGACTAAGAAAAGTAAAACTAAAACGAGGAAAGTTTGTCGAATGATCACGTTGTTATTTAGACAAATTTATGGATTTGAGGTAGAATTTTTTTTCTCGAGGATGGCATTTGTTTCCACATACCGAATGGAAGAATTTTGTTTGAGTTCCATTTTTAATTTTTCTAATCCAGGATCCAATTCGAACTGGATTCTATAAGCAGGTTTAATTTTAATCTGGAGTTCCAACTGGTAATTACCGAATCCCTGGAGAAGTTGTTTCCATTCTTCCGTAGATAACTCTTTTTCTGTACCAACAATGTAGTCACCGCGATGTGCGATTGGTTTCATTGGTATATTTGTTAGAATTGGTTTTTTACGCTCTGGCATACTTTCCTTCACCCCTTGCGCACATGAAACGTAAGGGATGAGAAGAATATAGAGTAAAAGTTTATTGAACTGTTGCTGTAACACCCGTCACCTGATTGAGATGTTTCACGGAATCTTCGGCATTAATTGATTTGCCGTACTTTGTATTGGAAGAAATTGATGGAGTTGCTGTTCCTCCATCAATTAATTTTTGGATAACTTCAGTAAAGTTTAATTGTGGGTTATAGGCTCTGATAAGTGCTGCCACTCCTGCTACGTTTGGTGTCGCCATGGAAGTTCCATCGTAAAGCCCATAACTATTGTTGGAAGGTGCCCAAGCATAAAAATAGAGACCTCTTACGAACATCCCACCCCAAGTTGTCGCATCGTTATTAGAATAATATCTATAACCGATTGTACATTGAGTATTCCCAAGACAGTTAGTCAAAAAATCAGTTTCATAATAACTTATAAAGGGTTGCCCAGATTTTTCACAGAAAATTGAGAATGGGATATCAGTTGGTCTTACCTGATTTTTAAAACTTAAAAAAGACCCTAAGAATGGATCAGTGTTCCCGGGGCGATACATTGCGGTTCCATAATCAGTACAACTAACATTCGAAGCATCTCGTTTAGCTTCAACAATTACTTGATGAGAAACTGTAATGTTAGTTGCTCCAGTAGGTAAAGTAAAGGTTTTATAAGTCCCAATGCCCATGTTTGGATCTAGTTCGGTTGCATAAACAGTTGTGCTAGTCAATGCCCAATTATATAAAGTACAGTCATTCGGTATTGTTAAAATGTTAAACCCTGAACAATTACGATTTACCCATGTATAATTATTAACACCACCAGTTCCGGTTACAGTCCAACCTGTATGGCTATTGGTAGCTTCGTCCGACTTTAATTCTGAACCAAAAATACTGTATATATTAGTGCCTGGTGCTCCAAAGTCTACAGCCCGATTACTTGCTGTAGTTGTGGTATCATAATTGGAAAAATTTGCTAGAGCATAATTTTGATCCAGTGCCGCAATACAAATCAAGTTTGTATTTGTATTTTTACATGGATAGGATGCACCAGTATTTAAGTTCCTTGTCTCATTTCCAGCAGCAACAACAACAAGTACATCTCGAGTTCTAGCAAATTCGATCGCATCATTAATAGCAGAACTATCACTATCCCCTCCTAAACTCATATTGATTACTGAAGCACCATTTTGAACTGCAAAGTAAATTCCATCGGCAACGGTTGTGTTAGTTCCCCCACCAATCCCTAATACACGAACAGACATAAGTTTCGCAGATTGGCAAACTCCAGATATTCCTTTACTATTATTACCGACCGCACCAATGGTCCCAGCTACGTGACTACCATGTCCTTCCTCATCTTTCGGGTCATTGTCTCCGGAAGCAAAGTCCCAACCATGATTAGGACAACCTCCAACAATATTTGCCCCATCCTTATCTTTACAACTTGTGGAACCATCCCACATATTTGCTGCTAGATCTTCATGGTTATAGTTGATACCAGTATCAAGCACAGCGACGATAATGGAACTGCAGTTGGAAGTGACATCCCAAGCACCTAGAACTTTCATATCTTTTCCGATTGCAGCTTCACCAGGAGGGTTGTTCGTAGTATAAGAAGGAGTACTGATCGTTTGATTCGTGTTATTTAAACCCCAAAGTTTACCAAAATCAGTATCGTTTGGTGCTGTAGCTTGTGCATAGTAGTAGTATTTTGGTTCGGCATATTCGACGTTGGGATCTTTTTTAATTCTGACAACAGCCTGTTCAACAGTATCTCCTTCTGAAATAAATGCCGACGTAAAGTGCGCCCTTGGACTAATATGATTTACCTGTAATCCCAATGCTTTCGTTTTGATTCCTAACTCGGCATTGGGTATTTCCTGTTTAAACTTGATAACTATTTCATCAGGTGAATATTTAGGTTTCGCTTTTTTATAATCTTTAGGATCAGTTGTTAAAATTGTCTTAGTCCTGAGATGGTCCCAAACAGGATCTGAATCATTTGGATTCGATACAAGAACGGTTGAACCAAGTAAAAATATTGCAATAATAGCTTTCGTAGATTTTTGTATTGAGTATGTTTTCATTTCATTTTTTCCTTACAATTCAAATTTATAGATTACGGTACAACGGCTGATACTTGTGTCGATGGTGCCCCACCGGTAGTTTTATATTTCCCGAATGCATATACTTTAAAATACCAAGTACCCGCAGAATTGACGGTTACCGTTTTACTTGTTGGAGTCGTTCCTCCCGTGTAAGGCACGTTATCGCAGAATATTGTCGAACCGTTCACACTTGCAGGATCAAAACCAGTTGATTTACTATAACATACCTTATATCCGCCATCGGTATCATTTGGTGCTTTTTCTTTAGCAGCTGTCCATGCGATTAGCACTTCTGCACCAGACTTACCTGTTCCCTCCAGATTAATATCTGCCGAGGATGCAGAACCGTTGTTCCCGTTTGTACTGGTAACTCTTGCAATTGCAGTTTTTGCACCTGTTGCTGTAGGCGCAAAATTGACCGTAAACGTTGTACTTTGTCCTGGAGTGAGAGTGGAAGAGCCAACTGAACTTGTAGTAAACTGGTCGATATTAGTTCCGAATTCATTCACCGCAAGCCCTGTGAGTGTAGCGGTTCCATTATTTGTGATCGTTATTTGTTTCTGAGAAGCTGTATTTCCTGGCCAAATTGCTCCAAACGTTGGAAGTGTCCCACCAGTAGTGTAAGAACTAGAGTTATGTGAAATTGCAATGGTTGGAACTGGTTTTTCTGTTGCTGTTCCGTTCACCGTAAATATAAAATTGGATGGTGTTGCGTTAACAGTAATCGTCGCTGATTTTGACGTTGGAGTTGTATTCGCTGGCGAAAACGTTACATTAAATGTAAACGTTCCATCTTGTGTTAAAGTTGATCCATTCGTAGCAGAAACTGCAGAAACAGTAAACTGTGCATTAGAACTCTCCACTACTGGAGTTCCTAAAGTCGTTGACAGACTCCCTGCGTTAGTGATAGTGAATTGGATCGGTGTTCCAGAAGACTGCTCTTCTACACTCCCCATACTAAAACTTCCATTGCTTACAATCTCAGTTGCTCCTTGAGAAAGTGCCAACTTTGCTGCAGCAGCTCCTCCTGTCCCTGTGAATGTGAGTTGGAAAGCAGAAAGTGCTGGATCGGAAGTGGATAACTTTACAATGGCGGTTTTAAGTCCTTCAGAAGTTGGTTTAAAACGCAAACTAAAGGTTACAGAAGCATTGGGAGCAAGAGTTGTTTGGTTCGGTTGCGTCAATTGGAAGTGAGAACTATCGGTTCCACTGATTGTGACTATTGGTGATCCTGGTAAAGTAAGTGAAGTTGTCCCTTTGTTTTGAATCGTGAGTGTCGCCAATTTTCCATTCGTAGTATTGATAGGTTCAGTACCCAAACTGATACTTGACCCACTTTCCCTGACAACTCCTGAATAGGTAACTTCTAACTTCGGTGCTCCGACATCCGTTCCCCCACCACCTAGTCCTAACAGAGCAAATGCGGCTCCCCCTCCGCCTCCTCCGCCGGCCCCAGGGCAAGATATAAATGTAAAAATAGAGAATAATGGAATTAGAATGTACTTTTTTTGCATGTGTTAGGACCAAAACTTTGATTTTCGACCACTTTGATATCCCTAACAAAGATTCGCAAGTAGAGTCTACATTACTAACGGGTTTACAAACCGTTAAAAACGGTGCAAGGTCCTTTATAGAACGTTAATTCTGGTTTGATTTCATTTTTTTATTGAAAAAAGAAACAGAATCACACCTAACAAGGTTTCTTCTGATTTAAAAAATGTTTTGTCTCCGAAATGTAACAAATTTTGTAAAGATTACCGCTACTAACCGATCTAAGGTTTGCTTTTTTTAGAGAATCATGGTAATATCCAGTATGGTATATTACTTCATCCTCACAGCCATTCCTTTTGCCATCGTTTCCGCTTTTTGTATCCATTGGATCACCCTTAGCGATGAATCGAACCCAGAAAAACGTTTAGAGATTTCCCGAGGGGTTTATTTAGGATTCTCTTTCCAAGTGAATGTTTTTGCTTGGTTATTATTCCAATTGGGTCATTCGCGTTTTGCTTTTCCAGTCATTGCAATCGCCTTTTCTATGCTAGGTGATTAGTTCAATTTACAATTCCCTATGGCTAAAAAATATATGAAAGATCCTGTTTTAGGTGGCATCTTTAGTTTTGCCATTGCTCAAATCTTTTTTATATCGGCCATACGCCAATTGATCACTTGGGAAGAATTATATTCTAGTACGCGACCTTTCATCATCAGTTTACTTTTTATCATTTTGCCTGCTTTGATTTTCTTTTTTAGAGTGTACAATCCGAATCGCTCCAAATGGGTGATGGCCTCTGCATTTATTTACGGAATCATTTTGTGTTTTTTTGTATCCTTATGTATTAACGCCTACTTATTGTATGGTGGTGTTTGGATTTATCTGGGGATTGGAGCTGGCTTTTTCCTTCTCTCTGATGCAGTGATGGGTGAAACAACAATCAATGGTACAAGGCATCCAAAATGGGAGTTTCAAGTTCCATGGATTACCTATCTAATTGCTCAGTGTTTTTTACTTGTTGGTTTTTTTCTTGTTTCCCATACGAGACTTCTAGCCCATTAAATAGAATGTTCTGTATCCATTTTATGAGAGTATGTTGCCTTCTCCCACATAAGTAATGTTTGTTTGCGTTTGGGGTCCCACCGGTAACCGCCAAATAAACCAGAAGATTGTATGACTCGGTGGCATGGAATGAGTACTGCGATTGGATTTTTTCCAATGGCGGTACCCACTGCACGATGTGCATTTTTTTGGCCAATGGATTCAGCAATTTCTCCATAAGTGGAAGTATCTCCAGAAGGTATCGAAAGAAGTGACTGCCATACTTTTATTTGGAAGGGTGTTCCTAACACAGAGAGATGGATGGGTGATTTTGGCACGGTAAACGTTTGTAAAAATTCTTTCACTGGATTGTGTAATTCTCTTGTCTCTCCTTTCCAAATTGCATTTGGGAAACTCACTTTGATTGCGGACAAACTTTCTTCTTTGTCCATTCCCCGTTGTAAAAACTGTAAACTCTGAATTGATTTCTCAGAAGAGACAACAACCATTTCCCCTAAAATGGTAGGGAAAAACTCATAGTATAAATGTACCCCTTCTCCAAACGATTTAAATTCTCCAGGTGTCATCCCTTCTAATTTGATAAATAAATCGTGTAATCTTCCTGTACCAGATAAACCCAAACGATACGTTGTATCTAATATTGAAGTTTTTTGGATGATTCGTTTAGCGTGCGTTAATGTTATTGAAGATAAAAATTGTTTGGGTGAGACTCCAACATACTCTAAGAACAGTTTTTGGAAATGTGAGGGACTTAATTTGGCAATTTGAGCCAATGAATCTAAACTGGGATGGGATTCAAAATTTTGTATCAAATATTCAATTACGTTTTGAATGAGTTGGTAATGTTTTCTTTGCGATTCCACAATGAAAGTTTACTCAATTGGTTTCGATTCGGAAACCCGATTCTTGTGATTTTCCCAAAAAAATACAATTTGTTTGCATTTTTTAAGGGTCTTGGAAGTATTTTTTTAAACTAAGAAAACCGTGAATCCCAACTCCGAAACATTCCCTGTATTATCCGCCTTACAAAAGATAGTTGATTCTATCCAAAAAAATCCTGTCACAATTTTGGATGCACCACCTGGTTCTGGTAAAACAACTGCCCTTCCTTTGGAACTGTTAAAATTCAATTTAACTGCAGGTAAAAAAATTTGTATCCTCGAACCAAGAAGGATTGCAGCAAAAAATGCAGCAAAACGGATCAGCCAAACCATTGGAGAACCAGTGGGAGAAACCGTTGGATACCGTGTCCGTTTTGATTCTAAAATCAATCGGGATACAAAAATCGAGTTTGTTACTGATGGGATTTTAACAAAATATCTACTGTCTGATCCAGAACTTTCAGACTATGGGTTGCTTATCTTTGATGAATTCCATGAAAGAAGATTAGAATCAGATCTTTGTTTTGCATTGGCTAGAAAAACCCAAGAAATCTTTCGAAGTGATTTAAAAATTCTCATCATGTCTGCTACTTTGGAAGGACAAAACTTTGTTAACCTTGGGATTACAAATCCCCCGATCGAAGTTTCAACTGTAACATATCCATTAGAAATTTTCTATATGGGCGAATCTCAAAAAAATCTTCTACAACGATTCGTCGACTTAATACCTAAGGCAGTCGAACAAACATCAGGTGATATTTTGGTTTTTTTATCGGGGAAAAAAGAAATTTTAGATTTAAAATTCCAACTTGAGTTAAACCAATCAATCAAACAGAACTCTATCGTTCTTCCTTTGTTTGGCGATATGAATTTATCTGACCAAGAAAAAATCTTTTTACCAGACTCTCGAGGCAAAAAGAAAATCATCTTATCCACAAATATTGCAGAATCCTCTGTAACGATTCCTGGTGTCCGAGTCGTATTTGATTCAGGTTATTTTAAACATTCTATTTTTGATCCAGAATCCGGAATCACACACTTGGTCCGAGACCGAATTAGTCTTAGTAGTGCGAAACAAAGAGCCGGACGTGCATCGCGGGAAGGGAAAGGATTCGTTTATAAACTTTGGTCAAAAGAAGAGGAAACAAACTTTTTTGATCGTACTAAACCAGAAATCTTAGAAGGAGATCTAGACCGTTTGGTTTTGGAAATCAAATCATTTGGTGAAGAGATTAATTCTCTTCCCTTTCTTGATCCACCAAACAAAGGTTCACTGGCATTATCTATGGCACGTTTAGAATTATTAGGTTGTTTGGATAAAAAAAACCAACTAACCGATTTAGGGAAAGAAACATTATCGTACCCTCTTCCCATTCGATTAGGATGTGTGATCTCTCGGTTGCCAAAAGAAAACGAAACAATCATAGCAGACATTGTATCGATTCTGGGTAAGGAATCCACTGGTACGGAAACAAAGGAATTTCCGAAATCCATTTCGCAGAGTTCATTCTCACAAGAAATGAAACTCGTATATGATCAAATTTTAAGCATTTTTAAAGGGAAAAATGCGTATCCGCTAAAGGAAAATAACAGACACAGAGACTATTATTTTTGCAAAGGATTCCCAGATCGGATTGGCAAACGAAAAGAAAAAGAGGGGAAAGAATACAAACTCTCCAATGGTAAAATTGGTACTTTTAATACAAACTTACTCCACTTACCCGAATACATACTTGCACTCGATACAATTTCGTTTGGTTCCACTTTGTACATCACACATTACCTCCCCATTTCCCTTGAACTAATCGAGGAAAGTCTAAACGAACTCATTGAAATCGTACAAAGCCCTGAAATTAGAACAAACCAAAGGGATGAATCTTTTTTAATTGTGAAAGAAGAGAGAAAAATTGGGGATCTGATTTTGGATTCGAAAGAACTGACAAAACCAAATCCTTCAGCCATTCAAAATGCACTCTTAGAATATTTATCCAGTTTGGATTGGGAGTACGAATGGAAAAAAAGAGAAGAACTTATCAATTATTTCCATCGAGTTCAATTTTTGGTCAAAAATAATGTGTTAGGTGTTAATGTTTCCTTAGACCATTTGAAATCAACAGTAAAAGATTGGTTGTTTCCATTTCTAAATTTTGAAACACAAAAGTTTCCTTTAACGAATCTTCCATTTTTAGAAGCATTAAAATCATATGTAGGATATGAAAACCAATCGATCATCCAGAAAGAAGCACCGACATCGATTCAAGTTCCATCTGGTTCTATGTTACCCATACAATACCATGGCAATGAACCTGAATTACATGTCAAATTACAAGAGTTATTTGGCCTTAAATCCTTGCCAAATTTGGCAAATGGAAAAGTAAAAATTCTAGTCCATTTACTCTCACCCGCAAGAAGGCCAGTTCAAATTACAAAAGACCTAGAAAGTTTTTGGAATAACAGTTATCATGAAGTAAAAAAAGAACTAAAAGGACGTTACCCAAAACACCCTTGGCCAGACAAACCTTGGGAAGCGATTCCTACAAAACATCTAAATCACAACAAACGTTCGTAAGTTGAAACCCAACCTTTTTGGTTTACAAAAAATTTCGATTGGCAGTTGGGACAAAGGTGATCACCCATTTGTTTAAACCTTAGTAAAGTTTGGCACTCAGGGCAGTGAATGGTTTTCCCTTCTTGTGGTGGCTTCGGAGTGAGTTCGTTTGCGGGAGTATCCCCTATATAAAATGATTCTAGATGATGGATACATTCTGCTTCTTCTTTGAAAAACGAAAAGATTGCATTTTGTTCAGAGGGGATTTCCGATTTTAATCCAAAGCCTGCTAGTTTTGAACCGGTTTCTCTGCATCTCTCCGCCATTTTCCTCAAAAATTCCCAACCTACTTCCGTCACCTCTGTGACGTCTGTAAAATCAAGGCAAAAAAGTGAAGGCGAAAGAGTTTCTTCCTTTAGTTTTAAATAAAGTTCCGAGCCAATTTCTGCGGAAAAAATCCCCGCAAGGCGGAAAAGAAGTGATTTCAAACAGGTTTTTCCTCTTTTCTATTCTTCGGAACAGATTCTGTATTTACAAGGAATTTTGTTCCAAATACCTTTATTTATCAGATATGAAATCAATCCCAAGACGATACTGGGTTTTTCCTGTAGACATTCTCTTTATGTTTTTGTCCTATTTTCTCGCACACCTGGTGCGATTTGAAAATATTGGGTTTCTAGGCAATTACCCGGATTTTTGGGTCTGCGCCACGATCGTCGTTGTTACGAGAAGTATTGTTTTTCTATTTTCAGGGATCTATCGTTCTTTGTGGTCCTATGCTTCGTTACACGATCTTTTGGCCATCATCAAAGCGACTATCCTTTCTTCCTTAGTTTCTACATTAGCCCTCCTCTTTTATAATCGATTTTACCAATTATCACGAATGGTTCCCATTCTCGATACCCTCATCCTCTTAGGATTTTTGTGCCTACGAAGTTTGAGTTGGAGGATGATCAGGGAACAAATTTTTAGTCCTGACAAAACCAGGAAAGGTACTCCCATTCTCCTCGTAGGTGCGGGGAAATTAGGAAGCTCTTTTTTAACTGAAATTAGGCGAAACGTAGACTTAGATTATTTCCCTATCGGATTTTTGGATGATAACGTTTCCAAAAAAGGTGGTTACATCCAAGGGATTCCCATTCTCGGATCAACCGAAGAGATTGGAAAAGTATTGAATCGTTATGCGATCCAAAAAGTCATAATGACAGTTCCACAACCTGATGGACGTGTTGTGAGCAAACTGATGAAAGAATGTGAAGGTGCGGGTGTTGAATTTAAAATCTTACCTACATTTGGCGAATACCTTGCAGAGAAACCCAATATCACACAACTTCGTGAAGTACAAGTTGAAGATTTACTTGGTAGACCTACTGTTGATTTAGAAATTGAATCTATCCGTTCTTACTTGGAAAAAAAAGTCATTCTCGTAACGGGAGCTGGTGGTTCCATTGGATCTGAAATCTGCCGCCAAGTAGCTCTATTTAAACCAAGTGTGCTCGTTATTTTAGATGCCGCTGAAACACCGTTATACGAGATCGACTATGAACTTCGGAAAAACTTTTCTGAATTGAATATTGACATTCGACCAGTCATAGCTGATGTAAAAAATTTATCGAGAATCTCGGCTGTTTTTGAAGAACATAGACCTTCTGTAGTTTTCCACTCAGCGGCCTACAAACATGTTCCCATGATGGAGATTAATCCTTCGGAAGCAATTCTCAATAATGTGATGGGCACAAAAAACGTAGCGGATGTTTGTCGGCTAATAGGAGTGGAACGTTTCGTTCTCATTTCCACAGACAAAGCTGTAAACCCTGTCAATGTGATGGGTGCCACAAAACGAGCTGCTGAAATTTACCTACAGCATATCTCTCAAAATTCTAGAACCAAATTCATTACAGTTCGATTTGGGAATGTTTTAGGTTCCAATGGAAGTGTAATTCCTAGATTCAGAGAACAAATCAAACGCGGTGGGCCTGTGACAGTGACTCACCCAGAAGTGATCCGATACTTTATGACAATCCCAGAAGCCACACAACTTGTGTTACAAGCAGGGAGTATGGGCGAACATGGGGAGATCTTTTTACTCGATATGGGTGAACCGGTTCGGATCTTATCACTTGCTGAAGAGATGATTCGCCTCTCTGGTTACACACCTTATAAAGATATTAATATTGAATTTTCTGGGCTTAGACCTGGGGAAAAATTATACGAAGAACTTCTGTTAAATGCTGAAGGGATCAAAAAAACCCATCACCCTAAAATTCGTATTGCTGCTCCACTTGATCATTATAATTTATTACTCTTTCAAAATAAACTGAATCGTTTATTTTCCCTAGCAAAAGCCAATAAAAATAGGGAAATTTTTGCAGGATTAAAAGACATCATTCCAGAATATAAAATCCACGATGAATACATCGAATGGGAAACTTCACACGGTAAAAGGAATTTATGAGCCAAAACCTCACGCAGGAAGAAATCACAACATTACGTGAGTTCAAAAGAGATTTATTCAATTTATACTGGGAACGTTTTGGAGTATTTTATCTCCATGTAATGCCTCATCCAAAATTGGAAATTGGGAAACGTGGACTTCTCAATGCTGAAAAAGAATCTGGCATTGTACTTGTGTTTGGTGACAAAGCAGTAAAAGTATTGGATAGTAAACCAGATTATTTATTTGCGGAATTACAATTTGGTTCCACTTGGGAACCAACCATGATCCCTTGGGATGCAGTATTTCGTATTTACGACAAATTCCAAAATTCTGCTACCCAACTTCGGTTTTTACAAATCGAAACAAACACAAACCCTGAAGAATCATTATCCAAACCAAAATCCCAAAAACCAGAAGTCACTGGCGACGGGAATGTCATTCGAGTTGATTTTGGAGGCAAACGAAACGAATGAATTTTTTTACCATCACACGCGGTGACCTAGATGGATTTTTTGGTCTTATGGTCGACAATCTCATCCAACTTCTTGTTCTCTCAGCCTTATGTATGGGTGTCTGCGGATTTCCTTTGCCATTTATCACCTCTGTTGTGTTACCTGGTGCGGCGATTTCCTTACTCATTGGGAATGTTTTTTATGCATGGCAAGCTTGGAAATTGGGACAAAGGACAAACCGTAAGGATGTAACTGCGATTCCATACGGAATCAATACGGTTTCTCTATTTGCATTTATATTTTTTGTCATGTTCCCCACCTACCAAGCGACAGGTGACTATAAGGAAGCCTGGAAAGCTGGCTTATTAGTTTCTTTTGCCTCGGGTCTCATTGAAGTATTTGGATCTTTTATTGCTGCAAAAATTAGGAAATATACTCCTCGGGCAGCTTTACTTTCTGCTTTAGCAGGCATTGCTCTAACCTTTATTTCAATGGACTTTTTACTGCGAACATTTGAAAGGCCCATGATCGCCTTTATCCCTCTTGGAATTATCCTACTTCAATATTTTGGGAAAGTACGATTCCCATTTGGCATTCCTGGTGGGTTTTTATCAATTCTTGTTGGTGTACTTTTGTCTTATCTTTCTGGTTTTTGGGGAGATCCAATTTACAAAGAAGGTGGGATCCAAAACGGATTGGCAACATTGGGCTTTTATTTCCCTCAATTGTCGTTATCTTCCTTATTTGAAACTCTAACCTATTCAAATTTACAAGCATACTTTTCCATCATACTACCCATGGGAATCTTCAATGTGATTGGTTCCTTACAAAACATCGAATCTGCGGAAGCTTCAGGTGATAGTTTTGATACAAAAACTTCCCTACTCGTAAATGGAATTGGTACACTCGCTGGAACCGCATTTGGTTCACCTTTCCCAACTACGATTTATATCGGCCATCCAGGATGGAAAGCGTTAGGTGCAAAACATAGTTATTCCATGTTATCTGGTGTATTCATGACGATTGTGAGTCTCTTTGGTCTTATGGGTTTAATACAAGCCTTAATTCCTGTGGAAGCGGGAATGGCAATCGTTCTTTGGATTGGGATCATCATCACAAGCCAAGCCTTCCAAGCAATTCCCAAACACCATTCCCCTGCTGTTGTTGTCGGTTTATTACCAGCGTTTGCTGGTTGGGCGGTTCTGATCATCCAGAATGTTTTTTTATTTTTAGATGGGAAACTTCAAGGAATCTTGCAAGAGTTAGGTGCAAAACAAACATATCATTTTTCGCTTTCTGATATTCCACCTCACTTAACTTTCCTACCCTATGCTCTCTCTGGGATCCTTTCCCTTTCACAAGGATTTCTCATCACATCCATGATTTGGGCAGCAATGGTAGTCTTTATTTTGGAAAGAGAATGGCTAAAAGCAAGTTTATGGGCAGTCATTGCCGCTTGTTTGTCAATGTTTGGTTGGATCCATGCCTACGAACTGAAAGGGAATGCCATTTTCAATCGGTTTACAGAAATTGCATCTTGGGACTTCCCGATTGCCTATATTTCTCTTGCGACCTTATTTTTATTCATACAGTTCCTTGGTTCCAAAGAAAAAGGCGAAAATTCAGAACATTAAATTGCTTGTAATCTTTTGGCAAGAGACGTAAAGTTTCAGTCTAATATGTAGGTTCTAGTTTAGAACCGTAAGGAGAACAATTTCCTATGACTTGGATCAAACGAATCGGTTTTTTCCTGTTAACCAATATTTTGATTATGACAACAATCTCCATCGTGACTACCCTTTTGGGTTCGATGGGATTTAGCATCCGTGCCTATGGTTTGGATCTAACACAACTCATTGTATTCTGTTTAATGTGGGGTATGGCGGGGTCTTTTATTTCGCTCTTACTTTCCAAAATGATGGCGAAATGGACGATGGGTGTCAAAGTCATCGACCCAAAACAAGCTTCTGCTCATGAAATGGACGTGTATCGTCGAGTGCAGTCTTTAGCACAACGTGCCCACCTTCCCATGCCAGAAGTGGGAATTTACGAATCTCCAGAAGTAAATGCGTTTGCTACTGGACCTAGTAAATCAAGTGCCCTTGTTGCCGTTTCCACTGGACTACTCAATCGAATGAACACACAAGAGTTAGAAGGTGTGCTTGCACATGAATTGTCTCACGTAGCAAACGGAGATATGGTGACCTTAACTCTGATCCAAGGTGTTGTGAACTCTTTTGCAATGTTCATCTCTCGTATCATTGCTTACGTAGCGTCCAATGCAGTGAAAGAAGAAATGGCTCACATTGTCAGAATTGTTGTGACCATCGCTCTTGACATTGTTTTCTCAATCTTAGGATCTATGGCAGTTGCTTATTTCTCTCGCCAAAGAGAATTCCGAGCAGATGCAGGTGGTGCTAAACTTGCGGGAAGAGAGTCGATGATTTCAGCTCTCGAATCCCTTAGACAAATGGTGGAGATGCCAGAAGACCCAAGAGGAGAAGCAATCGCTTCCTTTAAAATATCTTCTAAGAAAGGAGGATTCTTATCTCTTTTTGCCACTCACCCGGCATTGGAAGATCGAATCCTTGCTCTCAAACAAATGAGATAATCATTTCCAAAAGTTTAAAAACAATTCGAAAGGTCGGCAATTGCCGACCTTTTTTTATTGCAAGACCCTTGACATCTTTGGTTTCATCCTTATATGTCCATTGTTAAATCTAAGATTCGAACCATTCCTGATTACCCAAAACCAGGGATTTTGTTTCGAGACATCACTTCCCTTCTCATCGACCCAGAGGGTTTCCAACTGACCATTGGGATGTTTGTAGAACGATACCAAAATGCAAAATTAAATAAAATTGCAGCGATTGATGCAAGAGGATTTATTCCAGGTGCTGCACTCGCTTTCCAATTAGGAGTTGGGTTTGTTCCCATTCGAAAAAAAGGAAAACTTCCTGGGAATACCATTTCCGAATCCTATGCTCTAGAATATGGTGTTGACCATGTGGAAATCCATACTGATGCCATTGTACCAGGAGACAAAGTTCTCATCATGGACGATTTAATTGCAACTGGTGGAACTTTGGAAGCATCCATTAAACTCATCCAAAACCTAAAAGGTCAAATTCATGAATGTTCTACTATCATCAACTTGCCTGATTTAGGTGGAGCAAAAAGAATCAAAGATACTTATGGTATTGATGTTTATTCTATTTGTGAGTTTGAAGGACATTAAACTTAGTTTTTAGTTCATATCAAAAAGTTTCGACTAAACGTTTGTTTTCCAATCGGAACTTTTTGTTTTATCCACTCTGATATTCACTTCATTACCTAAAAAATTCCATCTTACTAAAAATAGTTTTTTAAGGATATGGATCCCACGTCCACCAGTTACCAATTTTCGATCTGATTCAATTGGGCTTGGGATTGACCTTGGGTTAAATCCTTTTCCACTATCAATCACGTAAACATCAATGTACTTTGAAGACTCAAACACATGTACGGTGATGATATCCTCTTCTCTTTTCCCGCCGTGTTCAAGAGCATTGTCCAAAGTTTCATCTACTAAAATTTGGAACCAGAAACTATCCATTGTTTTTCGCCAATTTTGTTTCTCATACAAATTCCAAAGTTTTTCTTTCACTAACCTTGAATTGGATCGATTTGCAGGGATCTGTTCCTCGAAGATTTGTTTTGATCTTTCAAATAAAAAGGAAAAAGGATGAGTTAGATAATCCTTCGTAAAGGAATAATGGAATAAAAATACGGTAAAACAGAATAAAAACAATAAATTCAAAAATAAGAAAAAATGCAGAAAATAGGAAATTGAGATTGGGATGAGTAATGGGAAATTACAAATGATTAGGAAACTAAAACAAGTTACAAATGCTGCATAATAAATATATTCCATGAAAGTTTGAATCGCTGGGAAATTAAAACGCAGTTTTGCAATGATCAAGTAAGAAAACACAATGAATGTCACTATATAATAAGCGTTATAGTAATATTTCAATAGTATCAAACTAGCCTCAGGATATACATCGTTGAGTATTCCCAAATCAACCAATAGTAACATGATCCCCATACCAAAAACAAAAGAAGAGATGATGAGTAGTTTTGGGAAGTTACGGAAAAAAGTAGGAAAATGGAGTCCAAAAAAAATCAGAACAAATGATAAAAAAACAAGGAATGTCGAAATGATATGAGGGTGGTTTAGGATTTGGTTTTTTAAAAACAAAGTATCAAGTAAGATTGTCAAATTACCGACACAGAAAAATCCAGCAAGAATTGAAAAACTTGTTTTCATTCCCGTGCGAGGGTTCTTTCTAAAGGAAACGATGCCTGTGATTAACGAAAAGAAGGCTACCGATCCGAATAAAATGGATTCAAAAAAACTCATGCAGAATCAGAAAAAAATTTTAACTTCCCCACTTCCCTTTGCGAGTACTATTTTATTTTTTCTCACTTTATTCTCTTTCAGAATAGGTGCCGAATCCAACGGCCAATCCATTGACGAATTGAGGAAATCTGTAGTTCAAATCCGTGTGTTTTCTCAGGCAAAAGATCCATATTCACCTTGGATGTCTTCTGGGATCTCTGCTTCCACAGGTTCTGGATTTATCATTTCAAAGAACAGGATTCTAACCAATGCACATGTTGTTTCAAATGCAAAATTCATTGAAACGCAGAGAAACAACCAAACGGAATGGTACGAAGTAAAGGTTCTATATATTGCACATGATTGTGACTTAGCAATCTTAGAAGTACCAGATCAAAATTTTTACACCGATAGTATGGAATTAGAGTTAGGTGGTTTACCTGAACTCGCAAGTCCCGTAGATATCATAGGATATCCGATCGGAGGAAGTAAAATTTCAGTCAGCAGAGGGATCGTTTCACGTATTGAACAATCTAGTTATGCACATTCTCAAATTGATAGCCATTTGGTTGTGCAAGTTGATGCAGCAATCAATCCTGGGAATTCAGGTGGTCCCGCATTTCAAAATGGAAAAGTAGTTGGTGTTGCTTTCCAAGCATCAACCAAGGGTGAAAATATCGGTTATATCATCCCAACCAATGTCATTCAACATTTTCTAAAAGATATAGAAGATGGGGAATACGATGGTTATGTGGAACTTGGGATCCAAACACAAAATTCATTCTCCGAATCACATCGAAACTTTTACGAAATCCCCAGTGGAGAGGAAGGTGTATTTGTTACCCGTGTGTACAAACAAGGTTCTGCAGATGGATACCTTCAACCTGGCGATTATTTAACAGCCATTGATGGTCGCAAAATCGGAAGGAATGGAAATTTAAAAGAATCAAACTCAATCGATTTTTTAGAAGTCATTGATAACAAATTTGCCGGAGAAGAAATCCAGTTTGATCTCATTCGAAAGAAGAAAAAAATTCGAGTGAGTTTTCCAGCGAAAAAAATGCCACAGATGGAAAACCAAAGGTCAAGGTATGGCGCAGATTACCCTTATTTACTTTTGGGAGGTCTCGTATTCCAATCTGTCAATAGAGATCTATTGGAATCTTGGAGTAAAATTGGACAAACACAAGGAGGAAGTTTACTTTTGTATCGATTTTATGAAGGTTCGAATTTATTAGATGGTGAAACAGAAGATATTGTATTATACCGTAAATTACCCCACCCCACAAACTCACATTCTGACTTTTATCTCAATATGGTTGTCGAATCATTTAACGGTACGAAGGTGCGTAATCTCAACCATTTTAAGAACCTAATCCAATCTTCAAAAGATAAAACCTACAAAATTTATTTTTATGGAATCCAAGTTCCGATGATTTTGGACCGAGACGAATCCGAAAAAGCAGACGAACAAATCAAACGAACAAACCATATCAAAGGTAAATAAATGAAATTTTTATCACCAATCCTCTCATTTTTGATTCTTTCAATTTGTTTTTCTGTTTCACTCAAAAGTAAACCAGTGCCTGTGGCCAGTCAGGATCCTTCTATTTTACAAATCAAAGTCACTGTATTGTATCCTAATTATATCCAACCTTGGAGATTCAAAAATCCAGAGATTCGGCAGTCCACAGGAATTTATATCGGTGAAAACAGGATTCTTGTACCTGCGCAAGCGATCTATTTTTATTCTAATATAGAAGTGAAAAAACCCGATACCTTAAAAGTTTATACGGCAGAAGTTGAACGAATCGATGCAGATTTAGGACTCGCCATACTTAAGTTAAATGATTCCTCATTTCAAAAGGATTTAAAAGCTGTTATCTTTCAAAGTGAAGTTTTTTTACCTGGTACTGGCACAGTGATGGAGAGTAAGGACCAAAGGAATTTAGAAGAGAAAAAACTTAGAATGATCCGAATGGATATTGATTCTTATGCGAGTGGTTATGTGGAATACCCATACATTGAAATCCAATCCGAAGAAAAATTAGATGGTGTTGGTGAACTTGTATTAGATGTAACTTCCCGTATCCCACAAGGAATCTTATACCAATTCAAAGAAAATGGAATGGGAAAAATGATCCCTTCTTTTTCGATCAAACACTTCATCGATGGCAAATCATTCCCCTTTAAAGGATTTCGATTCAAACCTTTAGTGGATAGTGCCTCTCGGAATGACTATGGTCTACGTAAAGATGATTTAGGTGTACTTGTTGCCGAAATTTACCCTGGATCATCTACAGATGGAATTTTAAAACTTGAAGATGTGATACTAGAAGTATCAAATTATAAAATAGATCCAAAAGGTTACTTTGATCATCCAAAATTTGGAAAATTAAACATGTCTTATTTGTTTCACAATACAAATGAATCGGATTCTGCTTTTGATAAAAAAATAAAAGTCAAAGTGTTTCGAAACAAAAAACCAATAACTATAGAATTAGAATCCAAACCCTTAAACGAAACAGCCATACGAATTCCACATGGAAATACTAGATCTCAAATGCCAAAGTATTTAATGTTAGCTGGAATCATATTCCAAGAACTTTCAGAACATTATTTAACAGAACATGGGAACCAATGGAGAAACCGAGTCAGTAAAGAATTATTGTACTTAAATGATTTTTATCGAATCAAAAGGAACTCCAAAGAAGGAAAAGTGATATTTTTATCACAAGTTGTTCCACTTTCAGGAAATAAAGCCTATCATATGACCCACCAACTGGTGTTAAAATCAGTAAACGGCCAGGAAATTTCATCATTAGAAGACTTACGTAACGTAGTGAATCAGAATGAGTTACCATACATAAGATTTACATTGAATGATGGTTCTGAACTGATTTTCAAAAAAGAGGAAATCAATTCATTGAATGAAGAAGCTAAAAAAAGTTTTCAAATTCCATCTGATTCTAACTTTTAAAATCCAACTTGGAAATTCATTTGTTTCGATATGAATAATACTTTTAATAGAAAGAAAACTAGGATTAATAAGGTCATCAAAATATATTCCTGTTTTCTAATTTGCCGATCCTCATTCATCAATAGGAGTAAAATTGGAATCGATAATGTAAACATGCGTGATACGTTTTCATAAACAGACCAAAAATGGTAATACCCTGCCGTACCAACCATAAACATCACAAGAAGAAAGGAAATTCGGAACTCCCAACCTTTTTGAATTTTTCCTGTAAATGGAAGGAATACTCCTAAAAAGAAGAGAATCACTAGAGGGAATCGAGATAACAATCGGGCTAATTCTTTAATACTTCCACCAGATGCCAATTGCCTCCATATCGATTCTGAATAAGAAATTAATCCTTCAAATGGTAATATAAAGTCCGTAAGGCGGCCTGGTCGCCAATTTGGAAACTTATAAGATAAATAGAGATGCCAACAAACGGGAATAACAAGAACTGATCCGACAACGATGACTCGTTTCCAATCCATTCGTAATAAAGCAAGTAACCCAAGTGGGAATAGAAGGAATAAAGCAGGTTCTTTGGTTAATATTGCTAAACTCGACAAAAGTATAAATTGAATCCATTTTTCCTTTACATAAAAATAATAGGCAATGATGAGTAAGGAAACCATTACGGAATCACTCACAAGTACGTAATAACTACCTAATGCAAATGGACTCAGTAAATACAAAACTGCATATGGTTTTGTTTCTTCATTTAGTAGTTTTCTAAGGAAAAAATAAGAAACTATGATAAGAGAAATATTCCAAAAATACATCCCAAAAATTGCAAAACTTTTACCAAAAATACCAAAGATGGCGATTAACAAAGGATAACCGATCCGAGGGGCACGGTAAGATTCATCAAATCCTTTTGGCCAATCTAAATTCAAATTTGCAAGTGGCCTGGAAAAATAGTAAAAAATCTGACCATCATAACCTGCACCCAAATCGCCGGTTTCCCCTTTGAATAAAATGGCATTTTCGGGAGTTTCCGAATCATTTTGTAAGGCAAATTCAAGACCAAAATTAACCATTGAACTTGGATTCCATTGGTATTTTTTCCAATAGAAAAGAGTTGATACCCCCCATAAAATGATAAATAATCCAATGGTTAACCACTGTTTTGTGTTCAAGTATTCAAAAAATGGATTGAGTTGTTTCATAATCATTTGGATTCTCCTAAGGGAAGGTTAATTCTCTTTACTGATGATTGGCGCAATGGAAGATTCAAAAATTGAATTGTATATTTTTGCGCCTTCATACGTTAGATGGTGTGGGTCAAAAAAATAACGAACATCTGAAATCACTTCTGTATGATCAATGACTGTTTGTCCACGTTTTGTTAACTGCTCCTTTAAGTGAGAGATCCACTCTTTTCGCCAGTTTGAATTTTTATAATATGCAAATTCAATTGGATTTTCAGGAGATAAGACGATAACAAACGGAATCTGATTTTGATAGAAAAATTCGGAAATTTCTAAGATCCGATTGTATTCGGACCATGGTTTGAATTCGACAGAGTTTACATTTTTTTTTGCTTCACGGACAACATGTAATCTCCACAATTCTTTTCGGTTTCCAGCATCTTTAATCATTCGTTCAAAATATTCCTTTTGGAACTCGTCCACTGACATTTGAACAAATCGAGTATCATCCCAATAACTTGCCCTTGAATAAGAACGATTTTCGGATTGGATACCATGGCAAAAAAAATGTGCCAACCGTATCCCAACTTCTTCATCTTTTCCATATCGAATTAAGTTGACTTCTTTTGCAGTCGGGAGTTGTGAAAGAATTTGAATCTTTACGATACTCCAAGGTAAATTGGAAGGATTTAATTCTTTCCAATGGATGTCTAACCATCCTGATTTTTGAATGTTGATGATTTGAGTATGAATCGGTGCATTGTTAATCAGTGTATGTTGATTTTCGAAAAAAAGGAATTGGAGTTTTGTTTTTTTATTTTGAACAAAAATAGATTCAGTGTCTTTCTGAACTTTACACTCTATCGTTGCAGTTGTTTTAGTCCAACCCTTGGACCAAATTCCTTCTTTTGGAAGGACTCCTTGGTATAAATGGTATTTCCTACCACTTCGAAAATGATTATCAATAAAAACTACGATCGGATCCCAAAAGAAAATTCGGTAACGACTTACATAAAATAAGGCTTTTGTCGCCAATTTCGATAATGATTTACGATCTATTTCATTCCAATAATCTTTTAGATATGAGGTTGGGTAGATGGTTTTTGTCGGATAACGAGACGAAAACTCTTTGATCCATGTTCTTTCGTCAAATGAAAATGACTCTCCATTCTTTGCCATATACTCCCATTGTAAATCTGCAAAATTATGTAGATACACCACCAAATTTGGATTTGTTGAAAGTAAATTTTCTTTGTAGTAATAAAGATCCGTTGGAGCCATCGCTACGTGCGAAAAAAAGGAATACTTTGTATTTAATTTTTCTTTTTTATTCAGTTCGTCCGGTAATACCGAATACAAGGCTACGGAACTACCTGTTACGATGGTTCTATGTTTGTCTTTGGATGATTGTAATTCTTTTGTTTTGTAAATAAAGTTGTACCAAGGAGAAGAATCCCACTCGGTTTCATTCGGGAATAGGAAATACAAATCAAAAAAGAGTATGCGGTCAAAAAGAAAAATTGCACATAACAGCGCAATGGTGGATAAAAATACCTTCCATTTCATTCCGAGTGAGTTTTGATTTAAGGGTACTCGGGAGTTAGTTTCCATTTTCTTAATAAAAGTTTTTTTGCAAATTGGATCGCAAGTTTTAGCACCTTACGGTTAAAACTACTGTTCGAAAAAATGTATTTAATTGGGAGTTCTTTTATACTTCCATTGTTTTTGGAAACGATGGATAAAGCTTCCATATGAAAATCAAATGCAACCGACTCTAATGGATAGGATGCAATTTTTTCAAACATTTGCTTTGAATATCGCCGATACCCACTTGTACAATCACGAAGATTGTTCCCGAACAAATTAAAAATTCCATTCGATAAACAATAATTCATTACTTTAGCTGCTAACCATGAAATGAATTTTCGATACAATGGCACATTCACTGTCGAAGTCCGAGATCCAATCACCAAATCACAGTTTGGAAATTGGATGAAATCTTTTAGATAGGCAGCATCGTGTGATAATCCAGCATCCATTGTAATGACCCAATCATATTTTTTTTCGACAGCATACTTCATACCATCTTGTATCCCTTGGGGGATATGAGTATTTTTTTCATGTCGAATTACATTGAGTCGTCTTCCAAATTCTTTCTGGAGTTTCTTTAAAATAGCCGGAGTTTCATCTTTACTAGCATCATCAGTGACAGATACATCAGCATAAACGATAGCACCGCGAACCACCTCTTCGATAGTCGCGGCTTCATTATAAGCAGGAATAATCACTAATGTTTTGTTAGTCATTTTATTTTCCAGCGATGTTAAATACGTCTTTGTTAGCTTCGATCCACTTCAAAAGACGAGTGACCCCTTCTTTCGGCAGAATTTTAGGATTGAATCCAAACTTTTTTGCTTCTGAAATATCACAAATGAAATAACGCATATCACCAGGACGCTCCACTTCAAAAAGAATTTCCTGTTTTTTCCCAAGAATTTCTCCAATCAAGGAAATACATTCTAATAAGGAAATTTTATGTGGGCTTGCTCCCCCGATATTGTATACACCAGGGATTGGATTTTTGAAAAATTCAAGATACGACTTTGCACCGTCTTCAGCATGCAAGATATCTCGTGTTTGTTTACCAGTTCCAAATATTCTGAGTGGTAATCCAAAAACGGAACGAATTGCAAAGTTAGCAACCCAACCATGGTCTTCGCCACCAAACTGACGTTCACCGTAAATTCCTGTGAAACGAAAACTTGCGGCTTTTACTCCATACATATCAGTATAAGAGCGAACATAATGTTCTGCACTCATCTTTGATGCATGGAGAGGAGAAATTTGACCAACCATCGTTGGGTGAGTAACTGGGATTTCAACTGGTTCACGAACGTAAGAGGTTTTATCTTCTTTTAAACTGTCATTAATTGAATTTCCGTACACATGAATAGAAGAAGTGTTTACGACAGGGATTTTATGTTTCCGCGCTGCTTCCATTACATTAAAAGTTCCAATTACGTTGGTGGAAAAATCAAGCTCAGGGTCTTCCCAGGAGATTGTCATCGCTGGTTGTGCTGCAGTGTGAATGATATAATCACAATCTGCACTTCGATCCATCAAATGTTCTAGATTACGGATATCACCTTTCACCATTGTGACACCAAGTGATTTTAGATAATTCCAATTATAATCTCTTGTCGCATCTGATCCGTAACCAGTTCTTTTTAACTCATATTTTGTCATGTTATCAAAACTGACAACATCCCAACCTTCTTTACGAAATAATTCACAAACATGCGAACCTAAAAATCCGCATCCACCTGTAACCAATACTTTATTCGCCATCGCGACTTTCTCCTAGGAAAAACTTTTTTGATAATATCAATTTGAAAATTTGGAATGAATCAGAAATCATATCTCGAAGACGATATTCGATCTGCCCTACTGGCTTAAAATAAGACACGGGAATTTCAATACATCGCATATGTGATCTAACGATGTCAATCATCAGCTCAACAATAAACTTTCTATCTTCAACAACAAGTTGTGATCTGACTCGGTCATAAGATTCTCGCCAAACAGAAAAAAATTGGCAGTCGACATCTGTAAATCTAGGCTCTTGTCCCCACCAAAATACTTCGACAAGTTTTCCCATGAGTAAATTCACCAAACGATACAAGGGTTTTAGATTTGAGCCTTGTTCTATCATCTGCCTTGTGGTTCTTGTACCAATTACCATATCCGAATCCTTCATATATTCAAGAAGCTTCGGATAATCTTTAGAACGAAAAGAACCATCGGGTGATACAACTACTAAAATATCTCCCGTTGCATATTCGATTCCCCTTCTCACTTGTTCACCTAATCGTGTAGGATCACCATCACCAGGGAATGTGTATGTTTTTACTTTTTCTTTTTTTGCAAGCGCGAGAGTATCATCCGTCGATTCATTATCAATAACTATGATTTCATTAAATTTATCTTTAAAATCAACAATTACATCGGTAATGGATCGTCCATGATTATTGGTTGGGATGATAAGGCTTGTTTTAAACTTGGAAAATAAATCATTTCGCACTTCATAAACAGCGTGATAATAATCCTGCATTGAATTTATGTTAAAGTATTCACAATTCAACATGGTTGCAAATACTCCACCAGTTGACTCTTTTGCCATTTTATCAATAACATCTGTTATTTCGATGACTCCTGATTTTGGAGAAGGTGGTGTTTTTTTGAAAAATTCAAAGTATTCAGGTGTAAAAAAATAACTTCCTAATCCCAATAGTTCGTTAGGTGGATTTTCTGGTTTTTCTACCAAATTCAGAATTTTGTCTTCTGACAATACAACGGAATAGTTTTTTCGTATGCGAGATAAAAGAGAAGTTTTGACAACCCCGATAGACGCAGCCATTTTAGGATGTTTTTTCAAAACCTTTAAAAAGTTTTCATGATCCGTTCGGTAATAAAACTCATCACCCAGAATGGTTAAAAATGGCTCTCGGATTGTTTTTTCGAGACTGGCCACATCTGATGCAAGTCCTCGTTCTGTCCATTCCACAGGTTCGATCACCACTTTGGGAAGTGCTAATCGAATTTGTTCTAATTCACTGATAATCTGTTCTTTGAGATGTCCTACAAGGACATACACCTTTTCGATTCCAAAGGTTTTGACCATCAACTCTACGTTCCGATGGAGTATGGATTTACCTTCTATAACAAAAAGGGGTTTTGGAATAAAACTAGTGCGGGGGTAGGCTCTTGTGCCTTTTCCAGCTGCGGCTATCACCCCAATTCTGATCTTTTTCAATGTAAAAGGAAAGTCCCTGGAAGGAACGTTTGGGTCAATTAGAAAAGGTTCGTTTCCATTGGTAGAATTGGAGTTCCTGGTTCGGTTTGAACCCCGAAAAAGGCTCCCAATTCCCCTTGGAAGGGTTCCAAATTTTTGCGGGTGACTTTCCCCCCAAACCGTTTAAATGGAAGCCCCAAAAGCCTTCCGTAACCTCAGGTGAGTCAGGGATTTTTACGGCAACAGGGTTCCCTGGAATGTGGTCCAAATGGAAACGAAAGGGAAGATTTTTTTCGGTTCCGAGTAAGGATTCAGAAATCACCCACTGGTCTTTTTCATTTTTACTTAATAGGAATGCCAAATGGTCACAATCAAACCTGCGTAAAAGTGCAAATTTGGCATCCCAAACCGTTTTGGCTCGGATCTGGCAAGCTTCTGGAATTAATATCCAATTGGAACCCTCCTTCGTCATTTTCCCTACAAACAATACTTCTTCCCAACCGAAGGTTTTTTTGTAACGGAGTTCTTGTGCGTTGTAAAAAGACTTTCCCTTTTCAGAAAAAATTTCTATCCCTAAAACTAAGTATCCGTTTTCAGTTGTTTGACGGTCTGAAAAATACAATCCTTCAATTGGCTTTCCATAAAAAGGATTCGTCCAAAAAATGGAGAGAGTAAGGAAAAGTAAAATCGCTAATTTATGATGCATTTTCGAAAAAAAATCTTACTCCCTTTTTTCTTTTTAATCGCTTCATTCTCCCATTGCAATCCGCTTAATTCTGAAATTGGGAAAAATGACGACCTCATTTTATTATTGGGAGCTTATTCCTTACTCGGAGGCAATTGTTTTACGGGCTCTGATTTATGGGCACGCGATTTGCGAACGCAAAGTAGTGTATGTGTCCCAGTCGAACTTGTCAGTTCTGGCAACTACATTGAACTGTACAAAGAAAAATCCTTATCTTTAAACTTTAACTTAGTCCAATTTGCCAAAGATTTTGATTCCATCACATACCCCAAATTAATTGAAACATTTGGAACACCGAGTGATGTCGATGGTGATGGAAAAGTTAAAATATTGGTGATGGATATCAAAGATGGAGCAACGTCTAACAGTGCTTATGTTGCCGGATATTTTGACCCTATCAATTATTTCCCAGACAATTTCCTACTCCGCGTCAGATCAAATTTTGCAGAAGTTTTGTACTTAGATGGGAAAGAACTGATCACAGCAAATACGAAAGATCCAAATGCATTTGCATCTACCGCCGCACACGAATTCCAACACTTACTTAGATTCCCAAGAATGTATGAAGCAAATCAATCAGACGAATTGTGGATCAATGAAGGTACAAGCGAAGTTGCAAGTGATATAGCTGGGTATGGTCCTCAAACAAGTCGATTGGATTGTTATTCAGGTGTAAACGATTCTAGATGTGATGACGGAATCAATGGAGTTTCATTATTAGATTGGAATAGCAGTAGTGCAGATGTTCTAAAACAATATTCTTTTGCTTATGTATTTATGAGATACCTATATGATAGCTCCGGAACAAATGATACGCAACGGAAACAATTTTTTCGTGATACGGTAATTGGGGTAGGCGGCACTCGGGCCAATGCCACTGGCAATCTTATGAATGTTTTCAAAACCAGTGCAAATTATGATTCTACTGTTCTAACCAATACAAATTCAGATATGTTTTTCCGATTGTTTGCGGTTCTCACAGCACAGAGTTTTGGGATTGGTAATGTATCTTCTGTCCAACAAGTAACAAGTGATGGACAGGCGGCAACAACAGTTGATTTGTCTGGAGTTTTGACTAAATACCCTCTTTCTTCTAGTTTGAATCGACTTGTCTCAAACCCTGTGACACCAACAACTTATAAACAAACGATTAAACAAGGAGCTGCAAACTTCTATTCTTCCGCAACCCCTACTTTTTCAGCTCCGAATACTCGGAAAAACTATGGTCGACTAACAGGGATTTCACAAGGAATTGTTTTTTGGGCAGACTCACCCCAGGGACTCAATACAAACCTTAAATACATTCCGGGACAGGATGATACTCCCATTCAAAATCCAGGCAAACCTAGATCATTGAAATCTGTCATCGAAAACTCAACTAATAATGGGATGATCCCAATTTGTGGAATTGAATTTACAAACGATTTGGCTCATACCTACGAAAGTATTCCAATAAAATAGAACGCATTAAACTTCTATAACAATCTTTGGCAACGTGTCCACCATCAGCAAAGGCATTACAATTATAAGAAGGATCATGTTTCAATTTTAAAATCGAGTAGTTATGATCTTTGGTAATGGAATCAATTTCCGTTTCCCATGTTTTCACAAGAGATTCTTTTTCCATCAATGATTCAAAATCAGGAGATGACAAAGGCCATACAATGACTGCTTTGATTTTTTCCTCTTGTAATCGGTTGAGAATTTTTTCATAAAATCCAAATTGCATATTACTCCTTTGGTAAGATGCAAATAACCAATCAAGTGTTCTATGGCTTGTTAAAAGAAGTGCGTTGGAATCCTTTTCCATGTAATTATCAATGGGAGACAAACCATTTCCATTATGAGAAATTATATAATCATACGTTGACTTGTGCATTCCTAGAACATTATCTAAATATGGATTTTTGTAATTTTTCCACATTTGGTCTAAATAAGGTTTATATGTTCCGACCGCAAAAAGTTTACGACCAAGATAAAAGGAAACATGGTCTTTTCCAAACAAAGATAAATTAGAAAGAACATAACCCAAATCAAAACTATAAGTTAAATTCGAACTTTTGAAAACAGAGTTTTGATTGAATTGGTTTGGATCAGTTTCCATGATCACAAGGTCAGGTTTGATACCTGCATCTAATATTTTTGTGAGTTGGAAATCATAATAGGCTGGAGTTGTGACTGCCGAAGATAAATTGTAAATTTCCCAATCTGGATAAAAAGATACTAACTCATCATAATCAAAATACAACAATCTTGAAGATCCTAAAATCAGCATGATTTTTTTCGTTTTAGGAGAGTTTACACCGGGTTTCTCTTTTAATAATTTTTCTAAAAAATCTGATTTGGCTTTATAATTAACAGCTGTTAAGTCAATTTTGGCAAGTGTTTGGATGTATGGGATCCTGAAGATAGAATCCACTAAAAACAAAAAAATCAAAAGGTAAATTGGATAAAAAAGGAACCGTGCCTTGAGCATATCTGAAAGGAGAAAGGAAACGGATTAAAATGTAAAGCGAATTGAGATACCTCCCTCAGACTTTCGAATGAGGGAGTTAATGATTATGCTACTTGTGTACGAGCAAGTTTGCGTTTCTTTTTGAGACTTAGGAACCAATCATCAGCCTTACGAACGTGGCTTACTAATTTTTTCACGTGTTCTCTATTTTCTGGATTTAAGATTTCACGTGCTTCTTGGATGATTTCTTCCACTGTCTTCACATGGAATGTGAAATAACTAGTAAAGAGTTCATAATACTCTCTATCAGTGTTTTCCCAATCCTTTGATTGAATGTCATCAAACAATTCAAATAACTGTGGTATGTCGATCTCAGGTGTCGCATCAAAATGATTGTTCATCATTGCGATACGGTCTGTTATATCAGTTAATTTCTGGAAATAAGATTCCAGTTCAGGATATTCCATCTTCCAACCCTCCTTAACAACCCTTACTTTTACCAGGATTTTAGAAAGGGTCGAGAGATCAAGTTTTTTTCATAAATTTGCTGATATCTGGATTCTGTTTTAAAAATTCTTTTAAGAGGACAGCTTGTCCATCCCAAGCTTCTTTTGCACTTTCCAACCAAACATTTGATGAATCGTTATCAGGAAATCCTCCATTAATTATCGTTAGCCTGGATTGGTTTTGCGAGATTACTTCGAAAATCAATTGTAAAAATACATTTCCTGCTGGATGGTCTTTCCACTCCATTACAAGTTCACGAAGAGGTTCTATTTTTTTATAAATTCCATGCGAAGTGAAATTGCCTTCAAGTCCAAGTTTCCAAGTCCAAGAAAACTCCCCTCCTACTTTTGGTCTACCACGCACTTCATCTGCCAACCAATGCACTAACACTTCATAAACGGTGACCGCCGACCATAAACGTTCAATTGGTTCATCAAATGTAAATATAGACTTGGTTTCTCTCATAGACAGAGAAATACGTTTTGAAGCTTAGTTTGGCAAGATGTTTTTTAAGGAATAAAATCCCAATGGATGGAAATAATAACCTGCCATTGGGATTGGTTTTGATTTAGATATTTAAATTGTTGGGTCTTACATAAACAGATTGTACAACGCTGATGTTTCTCATTTGGAAGGCAGCTGCACAATATGCTAAATAGTATCTCCACTTACGGATAAAGGTTTCGCTATATCCTTGGTTTCTCACTTCTGTTAGGTTTTCCTCAAAAGCTTTTAACCACAAACGAAGTGTTTTTGCATAACTGAGTCCCATATCTTCTAAATTGTGAAGATACATGTCACCAGTACGATTAATGGCTTGGTTCATTCGGCCTATGGACGGGAGAAGTGATCCTGGGAAGATATGTTTTTGAATAAAATCAATTCCCTTTTTAAAAGAAGTGAACCGAGCATCCGGGCAAGTGATCACTTGTAAAGCCATGATTCCATCTTGTGTGAGTAAATCTTGGCATTTTTGAAAGAAGGTTTCGTAAAATGCATCTCCTACTGCTTCTAACATCTCAACTGATACTAATTTTGTAAATTTTCCTTCAATTTTACGATAATCTTGGATTCGAATTTCAATTTTGTCGGATAAACCTTCTTTTTCAATCCTTTCCTTCGCAAATTTGTATTGTTCTTCAGATAACGTAACAGTAGTTACCTTACATCCATAGTTTTTTGCTGCATGTATGGATAAAAATCCCCATCCACTTCCAATTTCCAATAAATGATCTTTTGGATTTAGTTTTAACTTTTGGCAAAGTTTATCAACTTTGATCGTTTGTGCTTCTTCCAGTGACTGGTCGAGAGATTCAAAATAAGCAGAACTATATGTCATTGTAGGATCAAGGAATAACTTATAAAAACTATTCCCTAAATCATAATGTTCCACAATATTCTTTTTACTTCCAGTTAGTGTATTCCTTCGGAGAAAATGTAAGAACTTATTTCCCAAATTGAATAAATCTAAATGGAAAAGTTTTTTCTTAGCGCCAGATAAATTAGGAGCATCGTCCACATTTAATATGAACCATGAAATTACATTCTCAATGGAATCTGTATCCCAATCTCCAGTTAAATAAGATTCGGAAAATCCAATGTCACCATGTAACACTGATTTCTTGAAGAATACAGGATTTTTAACATGGATCAGTGCCGAGTGAAACTTTGGTTCATAATTACTGTTGGCATCACCTAATATCAATTGTTCTCCATTTGGGAGAATCATTCGAAGTGATCCACGTTTCATGGAACTCATCGCTTTAAAAAATATTTTCCTGTAAATAGGATATTGTTCGGTTACCGACTTATCCTTTAGTTCACTAAAAAGCTCTGAATCAATCGTTTCTTGTAAAAGGGACTGGTTCGCTGATTTTTCCAAGGGGAACTCCTGTTTGTTTCTCTAAGTTTTGGTGTTTCTTTATGTAAGGGATTTTTTTGATCCACAACTTGAATGCTTGCCAATGAATCAATGTTATTATTTTGACGGTAATAATTGGAAATTGGATGAAAAGTTTTAATAAGTATTTCGATCGAAAGCGAATTTTTTTTCCTATAAAGGACGTAATCAAAATTCGTTTCCCATCCTCATAAGAGTCGACTCCAATCTGTAATTTTTCATTGGGTACATTCAATCGAAATTCAAATTCGGAATCTAATGGGATAAATGGGGAGACATAAAAGTTCTTTGGTTCTCGTATGAAAACCTCGGGATCTGCAATGGTTCCCTTCCCTGTTTGGAATGTACCAATGTATGGTTTGATTTCCCCAAAGGTATTCCCTACTTCTGCTATGGCAACAAGTGGTTTCCCCAATGTATCAAAACAAAAGTAAAAACTAACAGGATTGAACACATAACCCAAAACTCTTAGATTTGTTAAGAGAAAAATTTTGCCAATTGGTCCTTTGACACCCGAAGCTTCCAAAAACGTTTTAACATTTTCATAAATGGATTCTTTTCCGAATTGTAAGTGGTCTTTGTCATAAAAAGAAAACAGATTCCACCGATTCCTGGAAAACAACAAACTAGACTTCGCCAAGTTATCAATTTCTTCCAAGTCCAAATAAAAATTAAATATTTTATACTGGAATTTGTTTTGTGTGGGAGCGGTACGCATATGAAATACGTCCGCTTCATACATACAGGAATTTAAGTCCATGGGTCTCTTTTTAAAATACTTTTTGATACATTCACTGCAGACAAAAATCCATCTTCATGGAATCCATATCTAAAATAAGCACCTGCATAATAAATTGGCCCATCTTCATTTAACATGGGCAAACGATTTTGACCAAGAGACGCTTCGACCGAAAACAATGGATGTTCGTAATCAATTTTTTTGATTGTATGGCTTTGTTTCACACGACCTGGATCATTGATTGTTACAAAATAATTCTTCTTTTTGGATACATTTTGTAAACGATTCATCCAATAGATGGTGTACGGTTCCAATTTTCCACTGTTTGATTCAGTGATTTTATAATTCCAACTCGACCAACAGGATTTGATAGATGGCATATCGGAATCATCAGTATGTAAGGTCGCTGTATTGTGTTGGTATTTATAGAGAGGGAGTAATTCTTTTTCGAGTTTTGTTGGGTTCCCTAGTAATTTAGCGGAAATATGCCCATGTGTTGCAAGAAGGACTTTGTCAAATACTTCCTTTTTCCCTTCCGGTAACACAAGTTCCACTTTTCCATTCGGCAAACGGTTTACGGCAAGCACAGGTGTATTCAATCGGAATCGGTTTTGGATGGGCGGAATGATTCGTTTTACATATTCTTTGGATCCACCATCAACTGTATACCACTGGTGTTGTGTATTGAGTCCCAAAAATCCATGGTTGTAAAAAAATCGGATGAGTGATTTGGCAGGGAATTCCAACATCAAATCTGGTGGAGTGGACCAAACAGCCGAACTCATAGGAACCAAATAATAATTGAGAATGTCTTTTCCATACCCAAAGGTTTCCATATAACGACCCAAATTCCAATCATCGTAAGTTGGGTTATCCAATATTTTCGGTGCTTCCGTATTAAACCGATTGATCTCAAGTAACATTTTTAAGTACCGAGGACGGAAGAGATTTCTTTTCTGAGCAAATAAACCAGAAAGTCCAGATCCACAAAACTCTAGTTTGGTGGGATCAAATTGTACACTGAATGACATATCCGATTTTTTGGTCGGAACATTTAAGGTTTGGAATAAACGTAATAAATTTGGATACGTAACATGGTTGAATACAATAAACCCAGTATCAATAGGAATTTGGATTCCATCTTCTTCTACCATGACTGTATTGGTATGACCACCGATATAATCGGCATGATCAAAAATGGTTAATTCAAAATCGTTTTTTAAAAAGTATGCAGAACCTAAACCTGCGATTCCAGTTCCGACAATTGCTAAAGTTTCTTTCACTTGATTCCCTAATGGTGATTAGACCGTTAAGGAAAGAGTTGGTTCATCTGCAAATGTACTTCTTCTGATTTCTTTTTAGAAACTTCTCCAAAATTTTCAGCAACCGTACTCATTGTGATCCCACGCGATGAATTGATAAGTGCTTCCTTGCCACTTGCTTTGATAATGGATTCTAAATCTCCACCTTGTGCTCCAAAACCAGGGATGAGAAAACATAAATCAGGGTGGCGGTCACGTAAAGATTCAATTTCAGAGGGATGGGTTCCACCCACGACTAAACCCAATTGGCCAGGATAGGATTCAGCCAGGCGCGCCATTTGGTCACTTACCTCTTCGTATACGTACAAACCACTGGACCCAATCCTAAGTTTTTGGAAATCAGATGAACTTGGATTTGAGGTTAACCCTAAAACAAATAGATACCCACCCAAATCCAAATAGGGAACAAGGCTATCTCGACCCATGTATGGATTCACTGTGAGGGCATCGACCTTTAAGGTTTGGAAAAAATACTTTGCATACTCTTTTGCCGTGTTCGCAAGGTCTCCGCGTTTGGCATCCATCACAATGGGAACTTCTGGAGAAATTTCTTTCATTAAGTGGACTGTATGTTCTAACGCAAAATAACCTTCGGCACCGTGGCGTTCAAAAAAGGCAATGTTGGGTTTCCAAGAGACTGCATAAAGATGGGTGTAACGAACGATGGTTTCTGCAAAAAACACAAGAGGTGATTTTGAATCCAAACAAGACTTCGGTAATTTTTCCAATTCAGGATCCATTCCAATGCATAAAAGGGATCGTAATTTGTCTCTTCGGGAATGGAATTTTGTTAAAAATGAAGTCATGGAATGGATTTTGATTCCTTTAGTTTTTTCTTTTGTTTTCGTTTTTCTAATTCAATCGGGATATCTCTTTTTTTATACCGACCATAAATATGGCCAGGTATGACAGCGACAGCCGTTAATGGGTTTACTACCACATCTCCGATGGCTCCACCCACATAAGTAGAGTAAGCAGGTGTTAACAACTCATAAGAAGAGTCTAATTGAGCAAGATCTTCTTTTTCTGCAAAATAATTTAAGGCATCGTCAGATGCTTTTGCCTCATGGTAGAGAGATCCCACAACTGGAATGGCATAAACAATCGCATACAAAGTCCTTTTTTCTCTTTGCGAAAAATCCTTTGCATGCCCACCTTCATGGATCACAACGGGAGGTAGGTCAGAGTATACATTGATCGTATTGGTAAAGGAATTATAATGATCACCACCAATGGTACCTGCAAACAATCTACCTGGCAAAAACGTGTATGCAAGAAGAGAGATGGATCCAAAAAAGTATCGGATTACAGGGTTAATGTTTTTGTTTTTGGAAAGTCTACGCCATTCAGAAAGAGGAGCATACTGGTTAAAACGAACTTTTACATCTCTTAAATTGTTTTCTTTGATATAACGAATTAAATATTCCTTCGTTTCTTTTGAAATATAATGATTGTCTGCTTTTCGATTCCACAATACCAGTTTGGAAGGAAGCGAAAAAATCCAATTCCCCGTTTGGTCCAAAATCCAAATCGGTTCACCTTCTTCAAATTGTGGATCATCTTCTGAAAACTCAGGGCTTGGGAGGAAAGGATTCCCATAATTATACGGTTTTTCCAATGAATAACAATTGGTAATAAATACCATAACTCCAATGGACAAGATGAATCCAAATTGTTTCATAAACTTTCTAAAATTTCCTTTAATTTCGGATCCACTGTCTCTTGTTTGGTGGGTGATTGTTTCGGAATGATTTTTTGATCCTCTAACTTTTGTGATTCGGTAGGTTTTTCAATGTAACCAGAACGTATTTCTAATTGGGTGAATAGTTCTGTCAATGCATTTCGGCCCAACTGGTTGATTTGGTCATCGCGGTTTCCACGAAATCCATTATAAGGTACATACCACAAAAGAGGCACAAGAGTGATGATACTGCCCGTTAAATAACAATTGGTTACTTTTGAATCAATTTCGTCATAATAATTAATTTCTTCTTCAGCATAACCTCGGATTTGGATTTTTGCTTTTAACCGAACATAAGTTAAATTTTTATAACAACGATCCAATGAAACTAATTGGAATTCCTCTACAATGATTGACCCTCCTCTTTCCACAAGTAATGGGTACCTAGACTCTCGGATGGAAAGTTCTTTTCGAATGAGATAGGATAATGGACCATATTCATTTTGTAAGGCTTCGGAATCAAAAAAATATGGATCATACACTGCCATTTGCCTTCGATTTTCATGTTTGACCTGGATGAAAATATGATCCATTTTTTTTACAAAATCATATTCCCTTTCATTTGGGAAAACTCGGTACACTCGCAAAGAAATTCCACAATGCAAAAACCCAAAGAGAAACGATAACAAACTTATAATAAAAAGGAATCGATTAATAAACATAAGTATACCCAAAGTACAAATTAGAAATACCATAGGACCTCATTGGACGATCCTTCCCTCCATCTGCTTCATAATACGCAGAACTCACATAATAATCCCTAACACCCGCTAGATAAGACTCTTGGTTTAAAGCACGAAGTCCTGGTGCTTGGGATTCATTGGCCCGCCAATTGTATTGGATGGCTTGTAAACCCAAATGGAATTTATGATTTGGGGAAGGAACCCAATTCAATTGGGCATTCAGATTCAATCCAACAATCGTCGTTAGAATTCGTTTTTCTGAAAATAAAGAATACACTTCATCAGTTGTGGTTCGTTCACCTCCAAATCGGCTCACACCTCCACTACTTGTAAAACTATCCCTTCTATACTTTAAATTCCCAGCGGGTGTAAAAAACATATCTCCACCCAATTCATAGGAATAATTTTCAAAAAACTGATGCACAAATTTAAAACCAGTACTGGGAGCCACATATTGGATTGTGTCTCGGAATAGTCCTGTTTGCCCTAATGTTTGTGAATTTTGTGAAGAATTTGTATTTAAGGATCCCATCCGTAATCCAAATTCCCACACAAATCTCTTGTTATGCGAATATTCATCATGAACTAATACAGATACTTTATGATCAGCGCTATAAAATCGATCTGTTTGGAATCCTAATTGGAAACCTGCAATGTCTCCAATCGAGAAAAAATTCCTAGAGGTAGAATACTGCATATAAACATATTCAATTCCCCATTTTTTGGAACTATGTTGGTAAGAAATCCTTGGGGAGAATGTACTAGAATTTTTTCTTGTATCTTCCCATTCCGATTGGAAAGGAAGGGTGCGGATATTTTGGTATCCCATGGGGGATCTTGGGAAATAGGGAGAACCGGACTGGAAAGCAACTCTGCCATCATCTAACGCCCATTCCTTACCAGAACGAAATTCTGCATTTTGGCTTAAAAAACGAAACCCAAACTCCCATGTCCCATTCATAAATTCAAGTGATCCGTTCTTCGTGGTTGGGAGATTTTGGTTAGGCGGGATATAAACTGGATCGTTATACTTATTTGATTGGAAATTTTCCTTTCGTATTCGTTTGATTTTTTCTCGTATGAGGTTTGCTTTTTTTGGGTATCCTCTTTCTTCAAAAGATTCAGCCTCCAACTCCATCTCTGTTGCTTTTGTTTCTTGTGCAAACAATAGATTTGTACTTCCTAAAAGCCAAAGGCAGAAAATGAAATTGGAAACGAATCGTAGTTTCACAATGTTTTAACCTTTACGTTTGATATAAGCTTTTGCAAACTCAGGTAACACAAACGCTGCTTTATGGATTTCAGGGCTATAGTACTTAAGACCTTTTGGAACTCGTTTTGGATCTGGTGTGACCGAATACGGATCAATTGCATTGGATAAAAAAGTAAACCCAATGATTCCAGAAGGATAAGTGGGAATGGTTGTGTAATAATATCCATACTCAGGGAAAATTTTCGGAATGAATTCAAAGAGTGAAGTGATCACATCTCCATGGTACCAAAACGATTCTGCTTGAGTCGCAATGATCCCAGTAGGTTTTAAGGCACTTGCCATATCACGAAAAAATGGTTCCTTAAACAAAACTTCTGCAGGGCCCACTGGGTCACTAGAATCCACAAGGATTACATCAAAACGACCTTTGTTGTCTCTTGCAAATTTGGCTCCGTCATCATAGTGATGGATGACTTTTGGGTCTTTCATGGCATCTGCACATTCTGGAAAGTATTTGTAACTGATGTCGACAACTGCTTTGTCAATCTCACACAAAACAACTTCTTTGACAGATGGGTGTTTTAATACTTCACGAACTGTTCCCCCATCTCCTCCTCCAATTACAAGCACAGATTCTGGATTGGGATGGCTCATCATCGGGATATGTGCAATCATCTCATGATAAGAATGTTCGTCTTTGTTTGTAACCATTGTTACACCATCTAAAGTGAACATACGACCGAATGATTGTGTTTCAAATATATCAATTTTTTGGAATGGAGATTGTAGGCTTTCGATTGTCTTTGTTACTCGGTAACTGACGGCTCGCCCTTTTTCTAATTCCAATTTTTCTGTGTACCAAATCTCCATTAAATGCTCCTAAGGATTCTCTCTTTGAACCAGAATAGGAATGGGAAGAAGAAGGTGTAGTTTTTTTTGAAGATTTAGGAATGGGAAAGCTTAAAAATTGAACTTGGCGGGAATTGGTAAGTTCCATTCCATAGATTTGTATGCAGAAATATTCTCGCGTTTTTTACCTCGTTGGTTTTTTAGCTATGCCTCTCTTTATTTTGCTTCTGGTTTTTGGCTATATTAAAATCAACCAAATGGCAAGTGAAGAAATCCATTGGGGCCATAATAAATCGTTTGCGTTTGGACAAGCTTCAAGAGAAGGGAAACTCATTTTATTATCCGTAACAAAATCACGTTGTGAAATGTTACAAGGGTTGGAATGTGGGGAAGGAAAACCAGACATTGGCACTTATGTCCTCCTCAACTTCACTCCGCGCGATAACGAATTCCAAACCCTTGTATTGGATGATCGATTTGCCTCACTCAAAACTGACCCACTGCCTCAATACTTTCTATTGAATGCTTCGGGCGAAATTAGGCATACTTCGAACCAACTTCCCAGTGTCGAAGAAATGCAAAAACTCCCGAAAAAAGAAACTTCTCCTTAAAAATTTAAAAAAAGCTCTTGCAACTTCCAACCTCTCCTATACCCTATGGGGTATAGGATTTCGGAGGATTTATGTTAGGGTTAACTGTTCACAGAAAAAAAAGTTTTGAAGAAACCATAAACGATACAACGGAAGCGTTAAAAAAAGAAGGGTTTGGAGTTTTGACTACCATTGATGTCAAACAAACCTTAAAAGACAAAATTAACGTTGATTTCAAACGTTATACCATCCTCGGCGCATGTAACCCTAGTTTTGCGCACAGAGCCCTACAAACCGCAGACGAAATTGGAATGTTGTTACCATGTAATGTGGTAGTGACAGAAGAAAAAAACGGAGAAATCAAAGTATCCATTTTTGATCCTATGACAATGACGAAACTTGTGCAAAACTCCGAACTGGAAACCATCGCCAAAGAAGTGCAGGACAAACTTGTCCGAGTGATCCACCACCTTCACGAATAAAGTACTTTCTGTAATTGTTTTTCAATTAGCGGGGGCACCTCGCCAATGGATTCGAATTTCGCATTCTTTCCATTAGGCGATCCCGCTGTCCGCTACAATCTTTCGCCTTGCGAAAGGATTTTCGCTACCATCGGTGGCGCTTGGCTATAAAAACCCATCCTTAGCACATCAGGTCATATCTCAAAATGAATAAAATGAATCTAAGAGAGAAACCAGATTTCCTTTGGGATGAGTTTTACACCAGCTTCTCTTTATCTCGCAACCGAACCTCATTCTGTTTCCGAAACACTTCCATCACAGCACAAAACAAAATCACCCCTCCACCGAGCCATAACCTTTCGGGTGGAACTTCTCCGAGGAAGTACCAAGCCGCCAAACTCCCGTAAATCGGGCTCAGTGTGGACAATGTCCCTGCCGTAGTCACTGACAAATTTGACAAACTGCGAATCCAAATGGTATGAGCAAGCGATGTGAAAATTCCCGCTAGGATCACTTGGAAGAGGAGATACTTCGGTTCTGCAAGCATCTGGGAAAGCCCATCGGCAAAGGGGAGCAAAACCAAGGAAGTTGCGAAAAGTTGAGTGAATAAAATTTGAGAACTTGGGTAATGGACATGCATCTCTTTTGTGAGCAAGTTTCGGATTGCATACAAAACTGCAGAAACAACACCCCAAACCACACCCTGGAACATTTGATTGTCCCAAGAAAGATCGGGCACGATGAGAAATAATCCAAAAAGAGAGAAGGAAGCCAAAAACAAAGCAAATGGTTCTGGTTTATTTCCACCTAATACTGGTTCGAGGATTGCAGAAAACACAGGGTAAGTAAATAAAGACAACATCCCAACGGCCACTGTGGATACCTGGATGGAGTGGAAGTATGTTACCCAATGTAAGGCAAACAATATCCCAATCCCAAATACATAGCTAAAATGTTTAAAACTTT
Organism: Leptospira limi; assembly: GCF_026151395.1. NCBI lineage: Bacteria > Pseudomonadati > Spirochaetota > Leptospiria > Leptospirales > Leptospiraceae > Leptospira > Leptospira limi. Next base: position 222,385 of record NZ_JAMQPV010000004.1, on the reverse strand, counting down.
GGTAGTGTATCGACTTACGCCTTAGGATAAAAAATAAACCTAATATCAATACAGAAAACAAAGCACGACCAGAGATAATAGTGACTGCTGGAAAAGGGAGGAGTTTGGCAAACAAAGTGACGTTCCCCATAATGAGGATCGTCAAATTGAGTTCGAGTACAGAACGAATGAAAGATGGGGAAGAAGTTTTCACTTCTTCCTTAGGATTCAACCCCTAGAAATTTGGCGATGGATTTTCTATCCTTCTCCAAACTATGTTTGTGAATTTCTTCAATCGCTTTTTCCACAATCGGAGAAACAAAGAGCAAACTAGAAATCACATCCACATCATAAGAACGTTTGGACTCAGATCCACTTGCCTCGTATTTACTTTTCCCTTTGATCACAAATACATTGTCTTTGCCAGGTGGGGCAATTTTAAACTCATGTGTGTTGGTTGTGGTATCAAAGGTAGACTCTTCTAACAAAGAAAGATCATTCAAAGCCGCCGATAAAACGGCAGGCATTGATCCTTCTAAACTCACCTTTCGTTTTTGGTGGATGAGGTTCCCTTCTTTTTTTTCTTCGAGTAAAGTTACATTCTTTAGATCCGGAAACTGGTCTAGGTGTTTGTATCTCTCCTCTCTTGCATGCAAAAGTTTATCTAAGGGAACTGGGAATGTATGGATGACTTGGTATTTCACTATTTTTTCTTACCTTTTTTCTTTGCAGGTTTTGCCTTTGGTTTGGCTTTTTTAGGTGTAGGTTTTGCTGCCTTTTTAACAGCTTTTTTCGCCTTCACTTTGTTTTGTGGTTTAGCGACAGGTTTGGATGCCGGTTTTGCCTTTGCCGTTGTTTTTGGTTTCGCACTTGGTTTTGATTTCCCTTGTGACTTCGAAGGTTGGTTTACTTGTGCAAGTAACTCTTCATCTTCCCAATAAAAAACTTGGTCTGCTGGAGTGGATTGTTCCATCGCCATTGCTTGGGCTTCCAAAAGTGAGTTATTGGATTCATTAAAATTTGCTAATTTTTGAAACAACAAATTGATTTTTGGATCTTGGAATTTTCCACGGACAGTCGCATAAAAATTACGTGCATCTTCCCCTTCGCGAATGGCAAGTTCAATGGCCTTCTTTTCGTCAGCTTTGACTTCTGCATTTTTGTTTCGGTCCAAACGATCCATGATCTTTTGGATGGTGGAAGAATGGAATTTTTCAATCTCCGAAAGTTGTTTGAGGTTAGGAAGTTCTTTCCCCTCTGCACTTTTATAAATGTCTTTGATGTATTTGATATGCTCATCACCATCTAACGCAAGTTGGCTGAAAAGTTCTCTAATTTGACCTTCAGGCAAACTTTCAGATAGTTTAAGATAAAAATTGAAACATTGAACCTCGTGTTCAATCGCAGCTGCTACTGCTTCAATAAAGGATGTTTTTTTTAGTGATTTCATAATCCCTTTCCCTGGTTTTGTAAAACCATAAATACGATACTCGTTTGAGCGAAGTGAATCAAGTATTTTTCACTGATTGAACATCTAACTCTTCTGTCTTTGTTGCAGCATAAATGAGTAGTTGTGCAAGATAATAAGTGATCATGATTCCAAGAGATGCAACGGATCGGTCCATTTCACGGTTGAGAAACATTGAATATGCGATAATGGAGTCCGATAGGATAAAAACCAGAGCACCGAGGAGACCTAAATAAAATGGTTTGGTGATCGAATTTCTCGCGGCAGCTCTCCAACCCATAAGGCAAATGGCAGAGATATAAAATCCAACAGGGATTGTGAGAGCACCCAATTTCGGAACTAGTACCATAAAGAACGAACATCCAAATAATAAAAAAGGAATGGCAAGGAGAGGTTTGATTTTGGAATCAATGGTAAATGCATACGAATAAATCAATTGGGCGATAAGAAAAGAGCCAAGCCCTGGGACAAAATAACCTTCTTTTGGAATGGCCAAAAAACTATCTCCAAATAGAGAAAAAACAAGTCCTACTGCTACCAATTTCCCTCGTTTTTCCAATGTGGGAAACGAACGAAACAATGCGACAATCAAGATTAAGATTGGGACAATTTTGGAAGGTAGATAAAAAACATCTTCCTTTGAGATCGTAACGATCGCAAGTAGATGTACAACAGAAAAGAGAACAAACAAAACAATTTCTTTAGCCATATTTCTTACTTTACACAGATATCATTCTCGAGATTTCATCAGATGGAAAGCCCGAGTGATCAGCCTATGAAACAAACACGACCCTTGTCTATCCTTTTCTTAATCTGTCTTTTGTGGACACAAACCTTATCTGCAAGAGAAGTCCCTTCTGGCGGAGAAATGTTGATAGATCTCATCGTTGCTCGTCCCATGGGACTTGCAGGTACTGTATTAGGAACTGCTGCATTTATCGTCGCATCTCCCTTCACTCTTCTCTCTGGAACTTTTTTGCAATCTGGAAGAAGATTGGTTGTATACCCTGCAAAATTCACCTTCACACGAGGGTTAGGCGACTTCCCTGGTTATATGGAAGATTACCAAATCGTAGAGGAATAAATTGAACGAATTTTTATTTTCAGATTTTCCTGAAGTATCCACTGAGGATTGGAAAAACCAAATCCTCAAAGACCTAAAAGGTAGTCCTTGGGACAAAGTGACCTGGGAAACAGAAGAAGGTTTTAAAATTGAACCGTTTTATCGTAAAGAAGACCTTCCTGTTTTGCCTAGAGTTTTCAAACGAAACCCTGGATGGAAAGTAACCGAATCTATCACATCCGAATCCGAAACAAAATCTGTAACAGAGAAAGGTGTTGATGCAGCCATCCTCATTTCTCATGAAGAAGCTGGAAAACATTATGGATGTAAAATCTCCTCAGCTTCCGATTTAGAATCTTTGGCAAAATCAGTGGGTGAGATTCCCCTCATTGTTTCACTCGCCACACGAACTCCAAAGTTCAGTGACACATTCAAAAAACTTATACCTTCGCATAACACAGTACTCGGTGACTTCGACCCGTATGGTACTGCTCTTCTTTGTGGAGAACTTGGTTGTGAAGAAAATAACATTGGCAAAACATTCCAATCCCTCTCGGGAACCAAAGGGTTTTCTGGAGTTGGAATTCATAGTTTGTACTTACGGGATTCTGGTGCTTCCATTGGCCAAGAACTTGCCTATTCCCTTTCTTGGGGTGTGGATTACCTAAACCGACATTTGGATGCAGGTGTGTCCATCGAAGATGCAGCGTCAAACCTCTGGTTTTGGATGGGAATTGGCTCTGATTATTTCACAGAGATCGCCAAATTCCGCGCTATGCGAATCCTTTGGACTGAAGTTTTAAATGCCTACAAACCAGGCCTTGGAGAAATGCTTCCTGCCCTCATCCTTGCCCAAACTTCTAATTTCCAATACACGGCATATGATCCCTACGTGAATATGTTACGGGGAACAACGGCTGCTATGTCTGCCATAATTGGTGGTGCTGATTTTATCGCAGTATCGCCTTTTGATTCCGAATATACCACAAAACAAGAGTTAGGCAAACGAATTGCAAGGAATGCACAACTCCTTCTTCGTTACGAATCCTTCCTCGACAAAGTAGAAGACCCTGCTTCAGGTTCGTACTACTTAGAAGTTCTCACGAAAAAATTAGCGGAAACGGCTTGGGAAAAATTCCAAACTGTAGAAAAAGAAGGTGGGTTCGGTGTTTCTTTGAAAAAAGGAACCATCCAAACAGAAATCCAAACTCGTGCTTCCAAAAAACGCGAAGCTCTTGCTACCAAAAAAGAAATCCTGCTTGGAACAAACCAATACCCACTCCCAACAGAACGGCATGCCGAACTTAAAGAATCAGTGGCCGAAACTGAAAAACGGCTATTTTACTCAGAAAAATCAACATACGAACGTTTGGTGCCACTCAGACTTTCTTATGAATTTGACAAGTGGAGAAACAAAACAGACCTCCATGTTGCTTCTGGGAAAAAAGCACCTAAGGTATTTTTACTAACCATTGGGGACCTAACGATGCGAAAAGCACGTGCTGGTTTTAGCTCCAACTTCATTGGTTGCCTAGGATACGAAATCATCGACAACCTTGGATTTGCCTCTGTAAAAGAAGGAGTTACCAAAGCAAAGGAATCGGGAGCTGAGATCGTTGTCCTTTGTTCGTCTGACGAAGAGTATGCGACCTACCTTCCTGAATTTGCAAAGGAAATGGCAACCCAACTTCCAAACTCTTGGAAACTACTTGCTGGATACCCAAAAGACCTGGTAAGCCAAGCAGAATCCCTCGGAATCGACGACTTCATCCACATGAAACGTAACCTCGTTCAGTTTATGGAAAAAGCCCAAACCAAATGGATCGGGAAAACAAATGAATAAACCTAATTTTGCAACTACCCCACTTTCTTTTAGCGCCCCAAAACCAGACCCAAAGTCCATTTCGCTTTGGCAAACGGCAGAAGGGATCTCCATCCAATCTCGGTACCAACCTACCGATTTGGAAGGTTTGGAACACTTAAACTATGCAGCGGGAATCCCTCCTTACTTACGTGGGCCTTATTCCACCATGTATGTGAACAAACCTTGGACGGTCCGCCAATATGCAGGATTTTCCACGGCAGAAGAATCAAATGCCTTTTATCGTAGAAACTTAGCCGCAGGGCAAAAGGGACTTTCTGTTGCCTTTGACCTGGCGACCCATAGGGGATATGATTCCGACCACGAACGAGTCGTAGGAGACGTGGGGAAAGCGGGTGTGGCGATTGACTCTGTCCTCGACATGAAGATCCTCTTCGACCAAATCCCTCTCGATCAGATGTCTGTTTCCATGACCATGAATGGTGCGGTCATCCCAGTCCTTGCATTCTATATTGTTGCAGCAGAAGAACAAGGGGTCTCTAAGGACAAACTTTCCGGTACCATCCAAAATGATATTTTGAAAGAGTTTATGGTGAGGAACACTTACATCTACCCGCCAAAACATTCGATGAAAATCATCGCGGACATCTTTGGTTACACTTCTAAATACATGCCAAAGTTTAACTCCATCTCCATCTCTGGTTACCACATGCAAGAAGCCGGTGCCACTGCGGATTTGGAACTTGCTTATACACTTGCGGATGGTTGGGAATACATCAAAACAGGAATCGCTTCTGGGCTTTCTGTAGATGAATTTGCACCACGCCTCTCTTTCTTTTGGGCAATTGGGATGAACCATTTTATGGAGATTGCCAAGATGCGTGCGGGGCGTCTGCTTTGGGCCAAAATCGTAAACCAGTTCCAACCGAAATCGACAAAGTCTTTGGCTCTCCGAACCCATTGCCAAACGTCTGGATGGTCCCTCACAGAACAAGACCCATTCAATAACGTAGGAAGGACTTGTATTGAAGCCATGGCAGCGGCGCTTGGCCATACACAATCCCTTCATACGAATGCTCTTGATGAAGCGATTGCCCTACCGACTGACTTCTCTGCGAGGATTGCTCGTAACACGCAAATTTATCTACAAGAAGAAACCAACATCCACCGTGTCATCGACCCTTGGGGTGGATCCTTTTATGTGGAAAAACTCACAAACGATTTAGTCCACAAAGCATGGGACCTCATCACCGAAGTACAAAAATTAGGTGGTATGGCAGAGGCGATTGAGACGGGAATTCCAAAGATGCGGATCGAAGAAGCATCCGCGAGAAAACAAGCTCGTATCGACTCTGGAAAAGATGTGATCGTAGGAGTGAACCGATTCCGTTTGGATAAGGAAGCCCCACTTGATATTTTAGACATCGATAACACTGCAGTTCGACTCGCCCAAATCAAACGACTCGAACAAATGAAAAAAGACCGTGACAACACAGCCGTAGAAGCTGCGTTAAACGCCATTACGAAATGTGCAGAGACTGGCAATGGAAACTTACTCGAACTCGCAGTAGATGCTGCGCGAAAACGTGCTTCTCTCGGTGAAATTTCATACGCTATGGAAAAAGTATTCGGGAGGTATAAAGCTGTGATCAGATCGATCTCGGGAGTTTACTCCTCAGAAATTTCTGAAGACAAAGGTTATATCGAAGCACGGGGTCTTGCCGACGAATTTGCCAAACTCGAAGGCCGTCGACCAAGGATCATGGTTGCCAAAATGGGACAAGATGGCCATGACCGTGGTGCCAAGGTGATCTCCACCAGTTTTGCCGATATGGGCTTTGACGTTGATATTGGGCCTCTTTTCCAAACACCTGCAGAAGTTGCCAAACAAGTGGTAGAAAACGACTGCCACATACTTGGAGTTTCTTCTCTTGCAGCAGGACACAAAACCTTGGTTCCCCAAGTGATTGAAGAATTGAAAAAACTTGGCGCAGAAGATGTGTTAGTTGTTGTGGGAGGAGTTATTCCAGCACAAGACTACGACTTCCTCTACAAATCAGGTGCCACAGCAATTTTTGGACCAGGAACTGTGATTTCGGAAGCTGCCAAACAAATCCTCAATTTGTTACTCGGCGAACGAAGAGCCGCTTAAGGCTTAAAAAGCGAAGTTCTGGTAAAACACTGAATCAAACAACAATCGCCGACTTGTCAATGGGGCAGTCGGTGTTCGTTTGGTGTCTGACAAAACTGGATTCAAAATACAACCAAGACGTTCTTACGCTTCACAGAGAATCAAATGAATCAGGAAAACAAAGACTCAGAGAAACCAAATCGTTCGAGTGACAACGAAAGGCTTAAGTCTGCCCTTTCGGTCAATCCTGGTGTTGCGGATGCTCCTGCCATTTCTCCTTATATCAAAGAACAACGAAAATCCTTATCGAAAAAAGATACGACGCCAGAATCTCTTGCAGAAGGAATCCTTTCGGGAAACCGAACTGCCCTCTCCAAGGCCATCACCCTTGTGGAAAGTAATTTAGAAGAACACAATGACAAGGCACAGGCGATATTAGAACTTGTGATGCCAAAGCTTGGGAACTCCATTCGCATTGGGATCACTGGTGTTCCTGGTGTGGGAAAATCTACCTTCATTGAAAGTTTTGGAAGTTTTATCCTCGAACAAAATCGAAAACTCGCAGTGCTAGCCATAGACCCGAGTAGCCAAAGGACAAAAGGTTCCATCCTTGGTGATAAAACGAGAATGGAAGTTTTGTCCAAAGCAGAAAATGCATTTATACGACCTTCACCTAGCAGTGGTTCGCTGGGTGGTGTCGCACGAAAAACACGAGAGAGTATGTATCTCTGTGAAGCGGCGGGGTTTGATACCATCATCATTGAAACTGTGGGTGTAGGCCAGTCTGAAACCCAAGTCCATTCCATGGTAGATTTCTTTTTGTTACTGATGCTTGCGGGAGCAGGAGACGAACTGCAAGGGATCAAACGAGGGATTATGGAGATGGCAGATCTTATTGCCATCAACAAAGCCGATGGTCAAAATGAAGCCTATGCCACTCGCGCCAGAGCTGAATATGAATCAGCTCTCCACCTCTTCCCTGCGCCCGAATCCAAGTGGACACCACGTGCCACCACTTGCAGTGGACTCGGAGGAAAAGGAATCGATGAAATTTGGAAGTTAATTCTCGATTATATCTCTACCACAAGAACAAACGGATATTATGCGAAAAATCGCGAAGACCAAACCAAAACTTGGTTTGAAGAGTCCTTGCGGGAAGCAGTTCTGGATCAGTTTTTTGCCAAAGAAGGGAAAAAAGAAGCCATTGCCGTTTCAGAATCCAAACTGATGCAAGGTAAGTCCACGGTGCTCCGTGAAATCAAATTCCTTTTAGGAAAATAAAAAAAACACCACCGTGACTGAACACGATGGTGTATTATAAGGTTATCATTCATTTAAAGGAAAAGTTCAAATTGAAAAAGGGAGAATTAAAGAATAAAGTTCACAAAAAAAAGGATCCCGAAATAAACACCGAACCAAAGGAAAAAACGAAAGTAGGTAACAAAAAATAAGACCAAATTTTTTACAAAACCCTCAAAAGAAGAATTCCTTGAATTCAGGATTTATTATACTTTAGAATTTTCGGTTCGTCTATCTACCAGATGGTATAAAACTAAAACCTCCCTCAAATCAGAAGATACCAAATATCCTTGCTTTCTTTAACATTTGGACCCTCGTATTGACTTGGAGTTTTCTGTAGATGGTTTTGATTTGTTGCCTGACAGTCCCGATAGTTGTTCCAAACAATTGGGCAATTTGATGGGGAGTATCTCCTTCAATAATGAGTTCTAAAATTTGCCTTTCCCTTGGGGATAAAACTTCTAAACCCAATTCTTTTTCTTTTTTAGGATGAGAACCTAAACTAGAGTTGGTTTCTGGTTTCCGAAATGCTAACAATACTTTTGTGGCGATGGAAGGAGAAATCACACTCCCCCCTTCCAAAATCGTTTGGATGGTATCCCAAAGTGAATCCAATTCAGACTTCCAGATATAACCTGATGCACCGAGTTTGATCGCAGCAAAGATCACATCATCAGTTTGTAAGGAAGAGATAACAAGACTTTTCCTCACTTCAACAGTATGGTATTTTTTTAAAACATCGATACCATTGGCACCTGGGAGTCCAATGTCAAGAATCAATAATTGTAATTCTTCCTTAGGAGGATTTGAATCGAAGGCTTCTGCAGAATTCCAAGTTGAAATGGAAAGTGTATCTCTTGTTTTTAATACACCAACTAACGAAGCTAAATAGTCAGGATTGTCTTCTATGATGCCAATTTGGACTACATTCATAATAAGAATAATGATTTCGGGATTTGCATTTTGATCCGGTAAGGAGATGGACTAATTTCTAATTGACCATTTAGGAATTGGATTCTTTGTTCAATCCCTTTTTCTCCGATTCCCAAATCCAAAAATGATTCTGGATTCGCAATGTTTACGTTTGGAGATTGTGGATTTGTTACCTTGTTTTCTGTGGCAAAATCAAAGGAGATGAAATTTTCAGTTTCCTCTAAACGACAAATTGTTTTTCCACTACCATGTCTTAAATCATTGGTACTGATTTCATTGAAAATTTGTAATAAATGATGTGCAGCCTCAGGTTCTTTGATTGAGATCAATCGTTCCTTAAGTGATTCGCTTTGGATTAAAATTTCCCTGCCTAACATTTTATATCTTTTTTTAACCAGGAGTTGCAGACCATCAACCAGAGATTCCTGTAAAATTACTCTCTGGTCTTCTTCTTTTACTTGGTTCCGTAAAGATTCTAACGCATCAGAAGAAAGTTCTTTGATTTTATGGATCACAGCCGTGGAAGTTTCTACTGAATTGGACTCTAATGTTTGGCAGAGTAATACTAAGTCCGTGAGTTTAGAACCCAAACTATCATGGATGTCTTGGAAAAAAGTCCTACGTTTTTCTTCGAGTAACATACCACGATAAGCTGCGATGTATCGTGTTTGGAACCACCAATGGTTTAGAAAAAAAGAAACTAAGAATAATGGTACAATAGTTGACATCTCTCTCCATGTTTCTTCTGGAATCAAAGAATCATTTTGGATGAAAACTCGTATCAAATAAAAGCAAAAAACAAGGGTCCATTCAAAAATAAACTGCCAAACAAGTCCTGGATAAAAAAACGAATTTGAACCAATGAGTGCGATGATGGTTAACCAATTCCTTGGATCAAAATAAGGAATTGTTGGATCATGAAAGCCAGTTTCGATTTCGACTAAGACTAAGGATAAAAACAGAATTCGAACTAGATTAGTAATACTTGTGTTCACTGTTCGATAAAAAAAAGAAATCCCAATTAAGCATAAACTGATGATGAGTTGGGAAAATGAAAGGTAACAATTCGTAAGATCCACTTTTCCCCACTCTAAATAAACGCTATGAGCATAAGCAAGGGTATAGGCGAATCCTAAAAAATACAGTTTGTTTAAGATTTCTGAGTAAACTGCAATTAATGAAATTGGGTCAAATTGTTTGCCCAAAAGTTTGTGATAGAAAACACGAATGTTCATAAATCTACCAATACTTTGTTTGGTAGGGAATGAAGACTTTCTTCATACTTCTAGTTTTTTGATATGTTCCAATAGAAGTTTTTTATCATCATCAAAGATTTGGTTGAATTCAAGTCCGACTTCATAAAAAGCACCTTCCAAATTCTTCCAATCGAACGACTTTTGCCTTCGGGTACAAAACATATTTTACATCAGGGAATCGTAATTCCAATTCAAGCCTTGTTCCCATAGGCATTGGTTCCTTGGTTCGAAAGAGGAGTCCACCTTCAGAGATGTCTTGTGAGTCACCTTCCCCTTTGTCACTAGGCAAAAACTGAGCCGAACCTGCACCCGATTGGATCACACGGTAGGTGAGATGGACTTTTTCAGAGATACGATTGTAAATGCGGCGTTCGCTAGACATGAATGCTAGAGAACACCAAAATCAATGTTTGGGCAAGTTTAAAATGAAAATCTCACCCGTATCTAAGGGTGAGATTTCTCTTATCCTTCTAAATCCTCAGGTCGGATTTCGTAATCTGGACGGAAGGCTCCTTCAATTTTCTCTCTGAGCCTATCAATGTATCCAAAAACGGCAGGTACCACAATGAGTGTGATCAGTGTCGATAGGATGAGTCCACCAATGATGGCAATCCCCATTGCAGTTCTCGATTTAGATGCCTCACCAATCCCGAGTGCAATCGGCAATGTCCCGGCAATCATCGCAAGGGATGTCATAAGGATTGGTCTCAAACGTTTTGCACCAGCATCAAAGATAGCATCGTTTCTAGACATTCCATGTTCTTTCATGGCAAGCATCGCATGGTCGACAAGTAAAATGGAGTTCTTAGCAACAAGTCCCATGAGTAAGATGAGTCCAATCATACTAAATAAGTTTAACATTTCACCAGTTAAAGCAAGTGCAAAAAAGGCACCCGAAATTGCCGGAGGAATGGCAAATAAAATCGTGATTGGTGTGATAAATGACTCATAAAGTGAAGCTAACACAAGATAAATGAAGATGAGCGCCATCCCAAAGGCAAGAACGATGTTTTGTAACAACTCTTTGAAGTCTTCAGATTGTCCCACAAAGGAATATGTAATCCCAGGAGGTGGTGGTAATTTTTCCTTTAGGATTTTGACAGCAGATTCAGAAGCTGATGCTATGGCACCACCTGGCGCAAGGTTTGCATTGATAGGTACAACCCTTGATCTGTCTTCACGAATGATCCTTGCAGGGGAGGAACTTTCCTTACCATCTGCAATTGCACTTAGAGGAATGAGTTTGTTTTGAATGTTTGGCACTCTTGTTTCATAAAAAGACTTACGTAAATTTCGTTGGTCTTCTTTCAGACGTAACCTAACATCATATTCAATTCCATTTTCAAGGTATTTGGCAACTTCTCCCCCTTCGATGTGGTAACGAAGTTCTGCTCCCATCACCCCTGCCACCACTCCAACGGTTTGCATTTTGGCACGGTCTGGTACCACTTGGAATTCTGGTTTTCCTGTTCTATAAGTTGTGTCCACATCAGTTAAGTCTGGAATTTTCCTGAGTTCATCCATTACCTTAAAGGAATAGGTTTCCAAATCTTTTAAATTTTCCCCTTTTAAGTTAAGGTTGAATGGATATTGGACACCACCACCAATCGCAGAATAGTCGTTCACTTTCGGTCTTGCATGTGGATATGCTTTTAGAAGATCTCTGATTTTGTCTTTTACAGCAGCTGTTGTACGTTTTCGATATTCAGAAGGGAGTAACGCGACACCGATCGTAGCGATATTGGATTCTCCATCACTATTCCCCACAACTGTTGCCAATAATTCTAATTCGGGAACGTTTTTGATGATTTCATTTTGGATTTGTTCTACCACTTCAGAAGTTCCTGTTAAGGAAGTCCCTGGTGCCATCTCCACATTCACCATAAATTCTCCCTGATCGTTTGCAGGAAGGAAGGTCTTTTTCACAAAGGCAAGTGAGAAAATACTTGTGACGAGTGTAAGAATTGTAAGTAAAATCACTGCCCATGGTTTTTTTAAGGCAAACTTCATAATGATTGCGTACATTCTGTCCAAGAAATCTTGAAACTTATCAAAATAACGTAGGACAAAATTCTTTTCTTTATGAATGTCAGTTTTACCTGCAAAATAAGCAGATAACATTGGTGCAACTGTCAGACCATCAAAAAGTGAAATGATCATGGCAAAGACAACGGTGAGTCCGAACTGTTTGAAAAACTGACCCACAATTCCCGATAAAAATCCAATGGGAAGAAAAACCGCAATCACGGTGAGAGAGGTACCAATGACCGCCAAGGTTACTTCTTCTGTTCCTTTTCGGGCAGCAACAATGACCGATTCCCCTTCTTCTAGTTTACGGAAAATATTTTCCCTAACCACAATGGCATCATCAACCAAAAGACCTACCGCAAGTGATAAGGCAAGAAGTGTCATCACGTTCATGGTAAATCCCATAGCATACATGATGATAAAGGCACCTAACATTGAGTTTGGGAGAGCCATACCAGTGATGATGGTAGAACGAACGTTCCCGAGAAAAAGATACACAACTAAAACAGCAAGAAAAATCCCTAGAATAATGGCGAGAGTTACATCTTCAATGTTAGCTCGGATCCATTTTGAGCCATCTCGTATGAGAATGACTTTCGGAGTGCCTTTCATATCTTTGATTTGGTCATTGATAGTATTAATTTTTGTTATGATACCATCCGCCACTTCAACGGTGTTTGCTCCCGATTGTTTATAAACATCTAGAAAAAGTGCTGTTTTTTGAACTCGCTCCTTTTTCGGAGCATCGTATTTGAATAATAATTTTCCAATGATGGATGGTTCTTCGTGTTCTTCTGTTTTAATGGGAGCGTACAAAAGACCACGAGTCTGGCGGTCTTGTAATGTGTCTTTAACTTGGCCAAGGTCTTTGACAAGTACCCCTCTACCGAATTCACCACCAAACGAAACAACTGTGTTCTCAATTTGGGATAAGGAATCGTATTTTGCAACCGTACGAAAAGAAGTTTCCTTTTCTCCACCTTCTACTTTTCCTGCAGGGATGTTCACACCAGAATTTTTGATTTGGTTCCCAATGGCAATGGCAGGCACTTGGTAGGCATTGATTTTGTTACGATCAAGTTCAATATGAATTTCACGGCGAGCTCCACCGATAATTTTCACGGCACCAACGTTATTCACTTGTTCTAACTTGGTTTTGATTTTTTCTTTTGCTAAATCGTACAACTCACCTTCTGGCAAATCCGCAAATAAAGAGATCCGCATAATGGGTTGGTCTGAGGGATCAAACCTCTGTACGAGAGGTTCTTTTGATGATTCAGGGAAAAGTGGTTTGACCCTTGCTGTTTTATCCCGTACTTGTTGTTCGGCATATTTGATGTCAGTGGTCAAACTGAACTCAGCAAAAACGAGAGAGATTCCTTCTTGGTTTCGGGAAGTAATCCTTTTGAGTCCAGAGATGGAACTGAGTTCCTCTTCCAATGGTTTGGAGATGGATGTTTCAATCTCTTCTGGGCCTGCTCCAGGGTACACAGTGGACACCACAACAAATGGGATGTTGATATCTGGGAATAAATCCACACCAATTCTTTTTAAGGAAATATATCCTGTGATCACCATGATGATCACGAGGGATGAAATGAAAATGGGGCGTTTGATCGAAAAAGAAGCAATACTCATGAATTCTTATCTCTATTTAAGCAGTTTGTATTCTTGTAAACAAGCGATGCCTGAGCTCTCTCTGTAAGTAGACAGCAATGTTGACTTGCTGTTCAACATTTTTGTGCGATTTTCAAATTTTTCTTCAACAAAACTATCAGGGCATACATCACTTAATAAGAGAACGGAATCAAAATTTGTCCAATCTTTCCATCGGTATTTGTTGTCATTTCGTACCATACCCTCTTTGTAAGTGCGAAGTTTCATCGCCAGATCAAAATCGGAGGCTAAAACTCTCCCTTTTGATTCATATTTTTCGGTAAAATGGAAGGCATTCATGAGGATGTATTTTTTATTAGGAGCCACATGTTCGGCAATTTCTCTTGCCGGTTGGAAATCACCTGCATTCATCCCTCGGTAACAAAACATTTTGGTCTCATGAAATTTTCCAGAAAGGATCCCTTGTTCGTAAACCGAATTATAAAATACAAAACTAGTTGTGAGTAGGATCACTGATATAGAAGTGATTCTTTGAAAATTGTGATCCGCTAAATGGTAGAGTCGTAAAATCCACAAAAACCCCACTAGACCAATCGCAGGGATAAACTGAAGAACATGCCTTGGTTGTTTGTTCCCTGTGGTAAGTTCCAAAATCAAAAGTTCTAAAAATAGAATAAAAGTGCCTGCCACAAGTGGGTCTTTGATTTTATTCCACATTGTTTCTTTCGTGCGAACAAAAAAGTATAACAAAGACAAGGTGGAAAATAATACCAAAGTTCTAAATCCCCAAATGAAATCAAAAACTCCAGGAACAGATGGGTCTTTTCCTGGTTCCGTCCAAAGGGTCAGGAAAAAACTCCTTGTGTATGCATTCACAATCATCTGTGCATCGATAAGAGCATTCACTCTATCTGGATTTAAAAATAACCATAAAAATGCAGGGAAAATTGCATAAGCCCAAAGTACAACTGCTGTTTTTGGGAAGATTTTCTTCATGGTATCGCGGTTTCGGAATAAATAAACCGAAAGATCAACAAACAAAACCAAGGTGATCCCAAACATAAACTGTTTGAAACCCTTTTGATTCAAATTGATTTTGGTGACAACTCGTAACACTGGCAAAGAAAATACCATGAGTACTACAAAAACTAAGTATAAAAGTCGAATTCCTTTTGCGTATTGTTTTAATAGATAAAGGATTACTTCTTTGTATTTACCTGGGGAACGAATGAGTTCATAGGCAAAACATGCCATAAAGAATAAAATCCCATATGGATATTTGGTGAAATAAAAACCAAATAGCGAAACAAAGATCATCCATTTGGTAGTGCCATCAATCTCACGTTCTCGGTTATCTGTATCATACAAACGGTAAATTGCATAAACAGAGAGAAGTAAAAAAAACATAGATTGGGTTTCCAACATGGAAGACAAAGAATACGCAGGCACTTCTACAGTTTGGATGGTCAGGATAAAAATGAGGGATGAAAAAAGTCCGGACCAAAAAAGAGATTTTGTCATCCTAAACGATGTATACACCAAACTTGGATACACTAAGATCAAAAAGAATAGTCCAAGAAAACTATCTCGATAGGTTTCATAAGCATCAATTGGTAAATACAAAGTAACGAATGTTAGTAGCGAACGTAACGGAGGCCAAGTGGGGCTTTCCAAAAATGGCAGCATGCCATAAAACCAATTTCCATTTCGAAAATCGACATACTGGTCGAGGACTTGGTTCAGTCGTATGTTTTCGTCCCAAGACAAAAAATCCTTGTTGGGACAAATTTGGAGGAAGGCCTCCCAAGATTTTGTAGCATAGAACACGACGAGAAAAACGCCGAAACCGATGAAAAGAACCCCAAAACTGTTCAGAAGAATGTTTTTTGCCTTCATACCAATCCTTGGAATCATTCTTTCTTTGGGGTCGAATTGGGATCAACCGAAGTATTTTTTACGCAAATTTTCTCTTTGATTGTTGTCCAAGGAATTGGATTCTGTCCGTTAGAAGGTTCAAAAAATGCAAGATTTCGTAGACATTGGTGAAAAAATCATCTTTCTCGTGATGTTATTCGCGAGTATCCTCGCCATTGCTGTTTTCATCGAAAGGTTAATTGTTTATAAACGCAATTTTAACAAAGAATCTGAATCACTTCTCGATTCACTCACACTTCTGATTCGCCACCGTGATCTAAAAGGTACGGAAAAATTACTCGAAAGCCATCCTATGGAAAATTCTTATACACGATTCATTCATTTTGTTTTGGAACGTGAAAAAGAAAATCATAAAGGTTTATCGGAACTCATGGAAGGGAAAATTCTAAAAGAACGACTCAGTTTAGAAGAAAGACTTCCAATTCTCAACACTCTTGGGAACAACACCCCCTTCATTGGACTTTTGGGAACTGTGCTTGGGGTCATCAAAGCATTTTATGGTTTAGGTACTTTAGGGAACTCTGGAGCAGAAGTGGTGATGCGTAGTATTTCCACTGCCCTACTTGCCACTGCTGCTGGACTTGCTGTTGCGATTCCTGTTGTGATGGCCAATAACTACTTCACTCGTAAAATGAAACTGGTATTAGGACAATTAGAAATTCTTTCGAAAGAAATCCATGCAAGTTTTATCACAAGTGGAAAACACAACCAATCTTCTAGTTCCACTCCCAACATTCACCACTAAACATTAGTTACATGAATTCATTTACATTATTTTTACAATACAAACTCAGGCGGTTTGGTCTTTTCCGAGCCAGCTTATTTGTTTCTGTGAGTTTACATGTATTTTGTTATTTGGTATATTTTATTCTAACATTGCCAAGTGAAGCAGCGTTTCAAGAGACTTCATTGGAAGATGTGGACGTATCCTTTGAAGAAATTCCACCAGAACTCATTGGTGGTACTTCAAGCCCTGCTCCCGTCGAAAAACAAGAATGGGTAGAGGGATCGAATAAAGATGCGGAAGACAAACCCGATAATTCAGACTTAAACCCAAACCAACTTTCAGGGAATGGTACAGACAAAGATGGATTTTTGTTTTCATTTAACGGTGACAGACCTCCCACACCCATCATTGATTTTGATCTAAAAGCATACTTCCCTGAAGCAGCCAAGGCTGCCAACATCAGCCAAAAGACTGTTGTTGTTATGGTGCAAGTTGACGAACAAGGTGTACTCCAAGGTGTGAAAATTGTTTCGGGACGAGCAGGATATGGGTTTGATGAGGCTGCAATTAAAATCATCCAACGCGCCAGGTTTACACCTGGTTATGACAAAGGAAAACCAACTCGGATGGCTCATAGATTGCCCATCAGTTTTGATTTAGAAGAGGATTAAGATGTTTCGGAATACAAAACAAAAAATTGCAATTGGTACTTTATTATTCATTGTTGGGCTAATCGTTGTTAGTTTCCAAACAAAACCGATTACAGGGAAAACAGAACCCAAATCTTCTTTAAAAAAACCAGGGCTGACTCCAGACCCATTTGCTTTATACCAAAGTATTCCTCCCTATATTTCCGATGTTTCCCCTTCCGACTTACCTTCCAATATCGACTTTAGTGCGGACTTTCCTATACCAATGGACCAAGGCACAGGAAAAGATAACGTAGGTTTTACAGTCGGATATGGCCTTATTTCATATTTAGAGGCTGGGAAAAAAGGGATTCGCAATTTAGCTTCCATTGGTCCTAATTCTGCGAATGGACAAAAACTTCTGTATTCCGCAAATTTCATTTATAACCAATTGAACAGTGGAAAAGACCAAGCAGTTTCCTTACTCGATGCCTTGGTTCTTGCAACAAGCAGAGGTTCTGTTCCGATTGAACTCATGAATGAATCAAATAACAATCTGAGGGTTCGGCCAAAAGCAAACATTGTAGAAATAGGACGAAAAGCTAGACTTGGGCGAATTTTTAAAATTGAACCTCACGACCTCTCTTCCGTAAAACTTGCATTAGCTGAAAAAAAACCAGTTTTAATAGGATATTTGGTTTATGAAAACTTTCTAGATCCAAAACCAGATGCCGTTTTCCAACAAGGCAATGGAGATGTTTTAGGGGCACAATCCCTTGTCATTTTGGGATATAATGACAAAAAAAAAGCGTTTAAAGTTTGGAATACTTGGGGAACCAATTGGGGAGACCAAGGGTATCTTTGGATTTCTTATGATAGTTTCCCAAAACACACCAAATCGATTTATGTTGCGAATCCTTCAGAGGGAAACCAATTACTCACAGAATCAAAATTGATGAATGAATTAGAGTCATTGGAATTTGGTGAACATAATTTATTCCCACCCAAAGAAGTGTATGCATCCCGAGGAGATTATTCTGATCGGATTAGAATCTCATGGTCGAGTGAAAAGCGAGCCATTGGGTACGAAGTGTACAGAAAACGAAAGATCGATACGAAATACCAGCTTGTTGGACTCTCCAAACAACCTTTTTTCGATGATTATGGTGTTCAAAAAAATACTGCCTACCATTACAAAGTAGCTAGTTTAGATGAAAATTATTTATCCAAGCCATCTATTGACTCAAACGATGGTTATGCGTCGGAGCCAACAAAACCTGCAGGGATTTTACCCGTCACGAATTTAAGAGCATCAGTTGCACCAACAAATGACCGCATTATTTTAGAATGGGACAATCATTCCATTCCTACCACTTACATTGTATACAAATGGAACGCCATGGCTAGGATTTTCCGCTTTTTAGGAAAAACTGAAAAAAATTCTTATACGGATTTAAAAGCCAGTCGTAACGGTGACAATGAAATTTACCAAGTTGTTCCAGAACGAAACCAATTAGAAGGAGAGTCCAGTTTTTACGTATCTGCACATTTAGATCCTTCTGAGGTATTAAAACCAAGACCTGAACATTTCACCGCTTCCAAGGGATTGTATCCTGGTGTGACTGTCTTACAATGGGAAGGTTCTCCAAGTGCAACAGCTTATCATATCTTTCGAAAAACAAATGGTTCCTGGCAACGCATTGCAAAAACCACAGACTTACTCTACAAAGACGGGGAACCATCTGGAAAAGAAGCCTTTTATGCTGTCACAGCAGAATTCGATGGGGAGTTGTATAGTTTCCCATCTGAACCAGATATAGGATATGCATCACTTGTTGCAGGGAGGTCTTTAAGTGTAAAGGCTCCTGAATTAACAATCACAGAAAATCGTAAATCTGGTGAACTCTGGTTTAGTTGGAATGTAATTCCAAAGGTCACTTCTTATAAAATTCTGATGAGAAAAAAGAATGAAGAAGACTGGAGTCTTGTGAAAGAAACTTCAGAATCTAATTTTAAATTACAAAACCTTTCCAAAAATGAATTTTACTTTTTTGTGATCCAATCTGTTCAAAAAGGAGTTGGGGAAAGTTTGTATTCCTCTCCCGTTACTGCTGTTTTATCAGAGACTGTACCTGATATTAAAAAAGTAAAAACATTTGGTGAATCCGCCATACAGAAGTTTATCGGGCCTTGGACCGCAATGTATTGGGATGGAAAAAACAAAGTGAAGCCAGTTCGTTTGACCATCGAAGCTGAAGACGCGGAAGGGAACATTGTCATGAAATGGAATGAAAATCCAATCTTTCGTGGCAAAAATATTGTGGATTCTGATTTAATCGAAGAAAAAGGAAAATGGAAAATTAAACTATCTCCAAACTATGAATCCTTATCAGGTGAATTTGAAGATAAAGGTTTAGTTCCAGAAAAAAGCCAATTATCATTCATTCGTGAATGATAATTGGATCCAAATTCACCTATACATATGAATTGATTATTGAGTTTAAAAAATAGTCCCACTTTCGCAGTTTTTTCGACATACTTTTTCTAATCCGAGGCAACTGCCCACAATTGCCGCCAAATCCACGTTACTATACGTTTCTGCACCAGTTGAAACTCGATAAAACGCATCATTCCGCAAAAAACACGAACCTTCTATCGTCGAACATTTGTTCCGCTCATAACATGCAGAACGAAATGAAAATGGCGAACCACAACTCAAAAAAAATAAGATGGTGAAAGAACCAATCAATCTTCTCATAATGAAATGATTTGGTTTTCAAACTCAGCTTGTGATAGAGACGATATCTTTTGAAGGGTACCAGAAAAGTTTTGGAATTTTACCTTTCCTTTTATTTTCACAGGAACATCAAATAAAATCTCACCTTCCACAATAAGTTCTTCACATTCAACTAAAGATGGTAAGGCGACAAACAATGTATCAAATTGTTGGATTTTTTTATAGAATTTTTCATCCAAAGAAACAAGGACTTCACCGAGTCCCTTATTCTTTCGTTCCTTCGTCATTGTTAACGAAAAATCTTCGTTTAAAACATAGGCATCCGAACGGCGGATCAGATAGTCTTCTGTTTTTTTGACAGGTGCGAATCGATCTCTTGGAATAATAATCCCTTTAAACTTTGAAAAATTACCAACAGCACTTCCCATTGCTGTTTCTAGTTGGATCACATCCTTTCCAGACACTTGTTTTGGATTGACGATGAGAGATAAAGAAAAGTTTCCTTGTTGAAATCTCTCTTTAAGTGCACGTAAGTTGATCCAAAGATTATTGGTAGAAAACGTTCTGAATTTTCCGAGCCCACTAAATTCGTGTTCGTGTTCTTTTGGAACTTGAGCCGTTTCCAATAATTCGTATTGAATCATTTTGGCGCCGACTAACTTGCGATAAATAGCTCCGCCTTTTTTATCCGCTAAAGTTTTTGGTGTCATTTCCATTGCAAAATGGATGTTTTCTTTGAGTAAGTAGGATACAATTTGAGGGTCAACTGTTGCGCCCAAATTATCCCCATTGGAGAGGAAAGCAATTTCAAATCCTTTGGAGAGAAGTTCATCTAAAATCCCTTCTTCCATCATTGTGAAATAAATATCACCATGGCCAGGTGGACACCAGTTTTCCTTTTCCACATTGGTTTTGATAGGAGCAAAGGTTTTTGCATCTAATCTTGGAACCTTATGTTGTAAAAAACTAGATCGTAACGATTGTTTGAATCCACTATGATTTAATTCTTTTTGAGAATCTTCTTGGGTATTATAAGAATCCATAAAAAGCAAAGGAACATCGATACCATACTTGTTACGAAGGTATTCAATTTGTTTTGCCATCACGGATAAAAAAGACAAATTCCCTTTGATCGGGATGAGAGACTTTGCTTTGTCGAGTCCCATACTTGTCCCGAGTCCCCCATTCAACTTGATGACAACAAGTTTCGATAGAAGTGTTGTATCGAGAGGATAGGAATCATGAATTGACTCAAGGGAAATTTCATCAGATTTTGGGTCTAAATCCCCTACCTCATCCCAACGTACGATTCCTGTTTCGCCATTACGGACTGCGTCTACTTTAAGAATAAAGTCAGCGATGAACGCATTAGAAAGACCTGCCTGTTTCATTGTCTCGCGGATCAGTTGGTCTACGGTTTCTTTCTCCATTTCATTTCCCTTCGTGTGGTTCCCCTAATTCGATCCGGTGGGGTTCATCAATGATTCCCGGATTCCAGAAAAAAAAGACATGAATATTACGACCTTCCAGTTTTGGAACCGGAGTTGTTTCTTTCCTTTCGTACTTTGGCATAAATACTTCGAAATTGTACACCCAATACTTTCCTTTTTTACGAGAAATCTGACGGATCCCCTGATGGAGAGGGTCCTTCTTAATGAGTTTTCCGTAAGGAAGTGGGTATTTTGTCTCCCAAATTTCAGGGAGTAATTTGGCTGCATCCTCATAGGTCCCAGGATTTGCCGAGAGATAGGACGGCAAAACCAAAAGGAACAAAAAAAAGCGCACCAAATGTAACATAGCTTACTAAAAGGCAATCCTATGTGGAGACGGTTAGAGGTCAATTCAGGAATTCTTCCCCTGGAATTGATTTTCCTAGACAAGAATTGTGTCAGATTGAATCATCAAATTCATGTTTCGATTCATGGAATATCTGGAACGATTTTGGGCTCTCGTATCATTTTACCTGCCTAGTCATTGGTCGATTGAAAACAATAAAGATAAAAATATTCTCATTGTGCCTGGGTTTAGAGCCGGACGTTTTTTTTATGCAAGACTAAAGTCAAATTTAGACAATTTGGGTTTTAAAGTTGGGATTTTGTCTACTTTACGAAACCCCACTTCGTTAGAAGAAGCAATCCAACACTTAGCGAAACAAATTTTAACAGCACCTAACGAAGTTACTTTGATCGCTCATAATACTGGTGGACTATTGGTTTTGATTTTACCAGATGAAGCGAGACGAAAAGTAAAAAGATTAATTACTCTTGGAACTCCGTTTCATGGATCTGATCGATTTACCAATACAAGATTTTCGTATTGGGGTTTTGAATCGGATTGGGTGAAAACCAATTATAAAAACGCATTATTTTTCCCACTTTTCCAACCACTCTCTGCCATTGAAGATTTTAGTTTTCCCCCTCAAGAAAGTACCGAGTTTGGACAAGGACGTGACCTTTGGTTTGACATACCAGGGAATTACAATCTTGTACGCAGGAATGAAAACATCCGAACTTTACGTGAATTTTTAGGAACACCAAAAGATAATATCAATATCACACCAAGTCCAAAAGCAAATCCTGAATTTGCAGTCCCTAAAAAAATTGAAGTTGATTTTTCTAAATATGAACCAGCTGTTTATAAAAAGAATAAGGCAACGTTAGCAAAAAAGAAATCTTCTTCTAACAAAGAGTTGTCGAAACCGACACCAAAAACAAAACCAAATCAGAAAGCGAAACAGACTCCGAAACCAAAGGCAAAACCGAAAAAGAAATCCAAACGGTAATCCATAAAAAAAGCTGTCCACCAAACGATGGACAGCTCCTAAAATCAAAGTTCTAAATTGAACTTAAACTTTTTTTAGTTCTTTTGCACAAGCAAGACAACTGTCTCTACATTCTTTGCAAACTGCATGGTGATTGGCATGTTTGTCACATTCTTTTGCACATGCCTCACAAACTTCCACACATAAATTTGCTAGTTTTTTCGTAAATGATGAACTTTGGCTTGCAAGTTTCACAAACGAGTCACATAGGCTAATCACTTCACGAGTGGAAGCCGCACATGCTGCCATCGCTTTATCACCTTTTCCAAGTTCGGTGATGCAATGACTGAGGCATACTTCAGCAGATAGTTGGCAATGGATTGCTGCCATCATCGCTTTTGCATATTTGGATTTTCCAGCTGTGGGCATAGCACCTGAATGGTCATGGTCTTCTGCGGAAAGTGTTGATAAAATTCCAGAAACAGCAACTGCCATTCCTGCTTTTTGTAATAATTCTTTGCGATTCATATTCTTATCCTTCTGTTGTAATTTTAATCATTCGAAATCGGTTCACCTCATTACAAGGTGTGCCTATCTCAAATCAGAAGGTGGATGGTGCGAGTGGGAGTATGAGGAGGGAGTTTGTGTTGTGATCCAGCAATCCAACTCTCGGTTGGTCTCGGTTTCAATAAGGAAATAAAAGACCCACGGGAATCTGACCAAACAACCAATGTCACCATAGGTTTGCCGATAGAAAGATCCGAATCAGGTGAAGATTGCAGTGATTCTAAGGCAATCGGACAATCACAGTTGTCTTTTTTGTTCGATTCACCTGCTTGTGTTTGGTGGCAAGGAGGGAGTGAGGATTTCTGAACGAAGGATTCAGGTGATAAACATACACCAAATAGGGACGATTTACACCCTAAATAGAGTAAAAACAGCAGAATGAACCCTAAACTTGCCTTACGTTTCATTGTTGTTTCCTTGTCTTTAGACGAAGAACTTATGATCAGATTACCAGTTTAAAATAAATTCTTCAAGCCTTTTCCTGCGACAATAAAGGTTCCAATTGTGGACCCAAATTGGGGGAGGAAAAAAACCAAAAAAATATGCAAAACTCTATTTTTCCAAAACCCTTGAAAGGTTTCTGAATCTTCTGCAATTCTTTCAAAATCTTCTACGAGTGGTTTTCGTAAATAGGACTCAGACAAGGCACTCACCCAACCCGCCTTAAAAATGGGAACAAAGGTTCCAATGGGTGCTGTAATGAAAGCAAGTAAAATGGAAATGGGGTGAGCCCAAGCGATAAGTGCTCCAAGGGCAGCAAGTCCTCCTTTGATGTAGATGAGTTTAGAAAACAAATCCAAACCTGCTTCTCCCCCTTGGCTCCAAGTGGTATAACCAATGAGACCCGCAAAAAACACAGGG
Organism: Leptospira limi; assembly: GCF_026151395.1. Taxonomy (NCBI): domain Bacteria; kingdom Pseudomonadati; phylum Spirochaetota; class Leptospiria; order Leptospirales; family Leptospiraceae; genus Leptospira; species Leptospira limi. Next base: position 198,572 of record NZ_JAMQPV010000004.1, on the reverse strand, counting down.
TAGATGATTAGACTCAGACTATCCCAAAGTTTTGGTTTGGGTACTTCGTCTAACACCGATAAGTCATTTTGCAAATCAATATTCCTTTCGATCCCAGCGAGGTGGCCTGCTCCCACAACAGCTACCACTTTTTTTACCTTTTTGTCTAAGGTAGAAACGCGGATTTTTTCAGCTAAGTATACATCCCGTTCATCAATGATAACGTTTTTGATAGATTCATATTTTTTAGGAATCTGAGAGAACAAATCTTTAAGGATATCATCCGATTTCATTTCTTCAATTTTTTCATCAGAAACATCTTCTTTGACAAGTAATGATGCAAGTAAGGCACTAAAGAGATACATCTTAGAAAAAAATCCAACATTGCCCCACGAACGTTTGAGAGTGGTTTGGATTTCTCGGTCAACAGGAAGGACCGGTTTTTTGAGTAATCTTCCAAGAGAGATGGCTTTGCGCATTTCATCTCCTGGTTTGATGTCTTGATTCCCCATTTTTTTCTGAAACGAAGAAAGGATGAGGCTCGAAAGTAATAACCACATCTTTCGTTCTTTGAACACTTTAAAAATATCTAATTTTTTAAGATAATCTGGGTCTTCCACAGACTTCATTCGTGATTCACATAACTCAACACAAATGACATCTGGTTTGATACTTTGGATCAGTTTTTCAACTTCTTCCACACTTTGTTTGGATATGTGGGCAGTTCCTAAAATATGGACTTCTGTTTTGTCAATGGTTTTAAATAGGTAAGGTTCTTTGGTTTTGAAACCTTTTTTGGCAGATTTTCTTGGTGGAGTAGTTTTTTTGATTGAACGCATACTGAGAAGTGACTATCTATTATACCTAAATAACGGTTCCTCTCTCTAGAAACAAGAAGAATGTCTATAAAATCCAAAATCATCAATGTGGGAATTGCTGACATTAAGGTCGGAAAAGATACGGATGTACTCCGGACTACATTGGGTTCCTGCATTGGAATCGTCTTGTATGACCCCGACCAAAAAATTGGTGCTATTTCACACATCATGCTCGCAAAAGATCCAACAGGAAAAGACATGAGTAAGTTTCCTCACAAATATGGAGAAACTGCACTTCCAATCCTCATTGATATGATGAAAAAAGAAGGATCAAACATTGGGCAATATTCTTGCCGAATTTTTGGTGGTGCTTCCATGTTCAAAGGAATCAATTCCCAATTCTTACAAAATATTGGGGAACAGAACATTCTCATCGTAAAAAAGTTTATGGAAGAGAAAAAAATCCCAATCATTGTGGAAGATATAGCTGGTAACGAGGGAAGAACCATCAGTCTCTACTGCGATGACGGTCGCGTTTTGCTAAAAAAAGCTGGTATGGAAAAATACCTTTATAAGGTGCGTTAGGCGATATGCTAAAATCAAAAGTTGATGAAGTATTACAAGACGTAAATAAATTACCGGCCATTTCATCGGTTGTTTCCAAGGTATTGGAAAAATTGCAAAAACCCGATGTCAACATTGCTGACTTAGCGCAAGAAATATCTAAAGACCCAGCCATTACGGCCAATGTAATCAAACTCTCTAATTCGGCTTATTACCGAGCTTCCAAACCAATTCGAACTGTCCAAGAAGCATTGATGACATTAGGAATCAAAACAGTAAAAGAAATTGTACTCCTTACTGCTGCAAAGGGAATCCTTGCACAAGACTTAAACAGTTACCAATTGGAAGCGGCACAATTATGGACTGCTTCCTTACTTGTTGCCGAACTTTCTAGTAAAATCGTCCAACACAAAAAGTTAAAAATTGATAAGGACTTAGCCTTCACTTCAGGTCTTTTGTGTAGTGTTGGCAAAATAGTCCTCGCTCAGTTTTTTAGTTCTGTGATGATGCAAATCAAAACAGACCTCAAGGACAACCAAGAACCATTCCCTGCATTAGAAAAAAAATACTTCGGTTACACACACATGGAAGTTTCCGAAACACTTTTAAAACGATGGAATTTCCCTGTTGACCTTACGGATGTTGTGGCAAACTACCTCACTCCTGAAAATTCCAAAGTAAACCCACTCCTCACTTCAGTTGTGCATATAGCAAGTATCCTTATTGTTGTATCAGGGATTGGGATTGATATTGGTGGAGAATCAGTTCCGATTTCACCATTTGCTCTCAGCCAAACAGGTGTTACCGATGCAGATATCGAAACATATTTTGTTCACATTCCTGACTTACAAGCAGGTCTTGCTGATTTGTTAAATGTTTAAAACAAACTAAGGATTTACTCTTAGATGAACATCATTTTTATTGGGGCAAGAGGAGCGGGGAAATCAAAAGTTTCTCGTACTTTATCAAAACAAACAGAAATTCCAGTGGTTTCAACAGATTCTATAGCAGTTTATGAAGCTGGAGGGTTACCAATCCCTAATTTTGTAGATAAAAATGGATGGAAGGCTTTTCGTGAATTAGAATATTCTATTTTACTAAAACTACAAAATGCAAATGGTATTATTTTAGATTGTGGTGGTGGAATTTTATTTGATTTAGATGATGTTGGGAATGAAATTGTGAGCCAAAGAAAATTGGACCTCTTACGTAAAATTGGCCGCATTGTTTACTTAGAACGTGGCATTGAAGAACTTGTGGAAAAAGTAAAAGGGGATAAAACAAGGCCCGACCTTTCGAAAGTAACTTCATACAAACAGATTTTAGAAAAAAGACTCCCTGTTTACCAAGAAGCGGCACACTTTAAACTGAATTTATCCAAACTTTCCAAAGAAGAAGCAGTTGTAAAACTTTTGGATTGGATTGGAATCCAATCATAGTCAAAGAAGTCCCGAGCCTTCCTCACCAACCAAAAAACCTCTTCCATCACTTCCCAAATGGAACGTTGTGATTTAAGCGATCTTCCTATGGAAGTTGCAGTTCGCTTCTTTCTTGTACTCCGCCAAACTTTAGACTGAATATAAAAACGCTATATAAACAATCTTAAATTATACATAATAAGCCAAATGATTAATTGATAGGCATTTTTGCAGCTTTGGTTTTGCCTAAAAATAAATCATTTTGCTGAAAACAAATTAATTGGACAGTACACCCAAATTCTAAAACAAGGTACAGTAATTGCTTTAGTGTAGGGTACGTATGTCAAAATCTAACCAACCACCCATTCTTCCACCACTCGGCCCACAGGCCCAAGGTATGTATGATCCTGCCATGGACAAAGACTCCTGTGGTGTTGGTTTTATCGCAAACTACAAGGGCAAACGTTCCCGTGACATCGTAGACAAAGGGATCCGCCTCATGTGTAACCTCGAACACCGCGGCGCAGAAGGTGCAGATCCAAAAACGGGAGACGGTGCAGGGATTATGATCAACCTGCCTGATGCTTTTTTCCGCAAAAACCTACCCTTCACGCTTCCGAAAGAAGGTGATTATGCTGTTGGATTTTTATTCTTACCTCAAAATGCGGAAGTGCGAGCAGCCGTTGAAAACGTAATCGAAAAAATCATCATCGATGAAGGGGAAGATTTCCTTGGATTTCGTGATGTTCCAGTGAACAAAGAGTATGCGGGTGTGGTTGCCTCCAAAACCATTCCGGTATTCAAACAAGTGTTCATTGGGAAAAAATCCAAAAAAATCAAAACATCAGATGATTTTGAAAGAAAACTATTCCTCATCAGACGACTCATTGACAGACGAATTCGTGCGGAACTTAAACTCGATCGTTCCCAATACTATGTACCAAGTTTTTCTTCTAGAACGATTGTATACAAAGGGATGTTACTTGGTGACCAAGTTAAAAAATTCTACGAAGACCTAAAGTCACCTGACCTCACTTCAGCGTTCTGTTTGACTCACACAAGGTTTTCGACAAACACCTTCCCTACTTGGGATTTGGCTCACCCTTACAGACAAATTGCTCACAATGGTGAGATCAATACTTTACGTGGGAACATGAACTGGATGGCGGCTCGCCAAATGGTTATGCAATCTCCGTTATACGGTGATGAACTCAAAAGAATGCTTCCTATCGTAATGGAAGGCCAATCGGATACAGCAACATTTGATACTGTCCTTGAACTACTTGTGATGGGTGGAAGGTCTTTACCTCATTCAGTGATGATGATGATCCCTGAAGCCTGGTCAAAAAACAAAGCGATGGATGCCGACAGACGCGCGTTCTACGAATACCATGCCACATTTATGGAACCATGGGATGGTCCTGCTGCAATTGCGTTCACTGATGGAAGGATCATTGGAGCCACTCTTGACCGAAATGGATTAAGACCTGCTCGTTATATCGTGACCAAAGATGATGAAGTGATCATGTCTTCCGAGGCAGGTGTTCTCAATTTACCACCAGAAGAAGTCCTTGTCCAAGACAGACTTCGTCCAGGAAGGATGCTCCTCATCGATATGGAAAAAGGACAAATCCTTGACGATGAAGAAATCAAAAAACAAATCTCTACCCAAAAACCATACCGCAAATGGGTAGAGGACAATATGATTCGATTAGGTTCTTTACCAGAACCTGAGAACGTAAAACAACCACAACACGAAACCATTTTAGAAAGACAAAGAGCATTTGGTTACACGCACGAAGATGTGTTTACTCTCATCAAACCGATGGGTGTTTCGGGAGAAGAACCAGTCGGTTCCATGGGTGTAGATTCCTCTCTTGCTGTCCTCAGTGAAAAACCACAACCTCTCTACCGTTATTTCAAACAAAACTTTGCGCAAGTCACAAATCCTCCGATTGACCCAATCCGTGAAGAATTGGTGATGGAACTCACAACATACATTGGTCCTGAAGGGAACCTTCTTTCGGAAGAACCGGAACATGCTCACAGGTTAGAGTTGGAACACCCGATCCTCACAAACGAAGATTTCGAAAAGATCAAACAAATCAGTGAAGGGCATTTTAAAGCAAAAACCTTTGATATCCTTTTTGACCCTTCCAAAAAACATGATATGCGTAACTCACTCGATAGAGTGTGCGCGGATGCAGCAAAAGCCATCAGGGAACAAGGAGTAAACCTCATCATCCTCACTGACCATGCCGTGGGAGAAAAAAAGGCAGCCATTCCTTCCTTACTTGCAGTTGCTGGACTCCACCATTACCTCATCCGTGAAGGCCTTCGCACAAAAGCAGGGATCGTTTTGGAATCTGGGGAACCAAGAGAAGTTGCCCACTTCGCATTGTTATGCGGATATGGTGCCAATGCCATTAACCCATACCTTGCATTCGAAACAATAGCTGATTTGTCTCTCCAAGGACTTTTACCAGAAGTTCCAAACTACAAAGATGCGAAGAAAAAATACATCAAATCCATTGGGAAAGGACTCTTCAAAGTATTCTCCAAAATGGGAATCTCCACATTACAATCGTACTGCGGAGCTCAAATTTTTGAAGCGGTAGGACTTGATTCCGAACTCGTGAACACGTATTTTGCGGGAACACAATCACGAATCGAAGGACTTTCTCTTGAGATGTTGGAAGAAGAAACTGTCAGAAGGCACAAAGCAGCGTATGACCCAACTTTTTTCCCTAACAACTTAGAACCAGGTGGAGTTCATTATTACCGTAAAAATGGAGATAGCCATCTTTACACTCCGATCACAGTTCATAAATTACAGAAAGCAACCCAAGAAAACGATTACAAAACGTTCAAAGAGTTTTCTGCTCTCATCGACAACCAAAACGAAAGAGCGATCACTCTGAGAAGTTTGTTCCAATTGGACTTTGAAGGATCAAAGGCAATTCCAATCGAAGAAGTGGAATCTGTAAAATCCATTCTCAAACGTTTCCAAACGGGAGCGATGAGTCATGGTTCCATTTCTTGGGAAGCTCATACAACTCTTGCCATTGCCATGAACCGCATTGGTGCAAAATCCAATACGGGAGAAGGTGGAGAAGACCCAGTTCGTTTCAAAACCCTTCCGAATGGAGATAGCATGCGTTCGGCGATCAAACAGGTGGCATCTGCGAGATTTGGTGTGACCATGGAATACCTAACGAACGCTGATGACATCCAAATCAAGATGGCACAGGGCGCAAAACCAGGAGAAGGTGGACAGTTACCAGGACACAAGGTAGACAAATACATTGGATGGTTACGTTACTCAACTCCAGGGGTAACACTCATCTCCCCTCCTCCTCACCATGATATTTATTCAATTGAAGATTTAAAACAGCTCATCTTCGATTTAAAAAACTCAAACCCAAGAGCTCGTATCTCCGTAAAACTGGTTTCGGAATCAGGTGTTGGAACTGTAGCGGCAGGGGTTGCAAAAGCCCATGCGGATCATATCCTCATTGCAGGTCACGAAGGAGGAACAGGAGCGAGTCCAATTTCTTCCATCCACCATGCAGGAACTCCTTGGGAACTTGGACTTTCAGAAACCCACCAAACACTTGTTGCAAACGGGTTACGTGATCGTGTGTATCTAGCTGTGGACGGAAAACTCCTCACTGGAAAAGACGTGGTTGTAGGAGCTCTCCTCGGTGCAGAAGAGTTTGGATTCTCCACTTCAGCACTTGTCTCTGTTGGTTGTATCATGATGCGTAAATGCCATCTCAATACATGCCCAGTTGGTGTTGCGACCCAAGATGAATTTTTAAGAAGTAAGTTCACAGGAAAACCTGAGTATGTTGTGAACTTTATGACCTTTGTTGCAGAAGAAGTTCGTGAGATCATGGCAAAACTTGGTTTCAGAACTTTCGAAGAAATGATTGGCCAAGTGGAAAAAATCAAATTCAAACGACCTCACCACCATTGGAAGGCTCGTGGACTTGACTTTAGCAAAGTGCTCCATAGACCAAACCCTGTATTCCCAACAGGTCTCTATCGTGCAAAAGAACAAAACCACCATTTGGATGAACAGATTGATAACGAACTCATTCGTAAATCCCTTGCAGCGATTGACCACAAACAACCTGTAAAAATCCAAACATCGATTGTGAACTTAAACCGTTCTGTGGGAACGATGCTCAGCCACGAAGTCACTAAAAAATACGGAGTGGATGGACTAGCAGAAGATACAATCGACATTGAGTTTACTGGAACCGCAGGACAGTCGTTTGGTGCCTTTGTTACAAAAGGTATGACACTTCGCCTGGTGGGTGAAGGAAACGACTATGTTGGAAAAGGACTTTGTGGTGGAAAACTTATCTTCCAAACTCCTAAAAATGCTCCTTACAAAGCAGAAGAAAACATCGTTATCGGTAACACATGTTTCATTGGTGCCACTAGTGGTCATGCGTATGTAAACGGGATGGCCGGAGAACGTTTCTGTGTGAGAAACTCTGGAGCGCATGTCATTGTGGAAGGAACGGGTGACCATGGTTGTGAATATATGACCGGAGGACGAGTGATCATCTTAGGTGAGATTGGTCGTAACTTTGCGGCTGGTATGTCAGGTGGAATTGCATATCTTTGGGATCCAAAGAAAAATAAAGAAGCTCTCATCAACAAGGAAATGGTCGACTTAGATCCGTTAACTGAAGCTGCTGAAATTGCAGAAGTCAAAAAAATGGTGGAAGACCATAAAAAATACACAGGGTCCAACCGAGCAGAAGAAGTTCTAAACAATTGGGATGAAGTCGTAAAACAAATGATCAAAGTGATTCCGAGAGATTATAAAAAAGCCTTAGAAAAAATGGCTTCTGAAAATGGATCGGAAAAACAAAAAACAGAGGGGGTAACAACTCGTGGGTAAACCAACAGGATTTTTAGAATTTAAAAAAGAATACCTTCAAAAGATTGATCCGAAGGAAAGAGTTAAAAACTATAAAGAGTTTGAAAAACCTTTCCCTGAGGTTGTTGCCAAAGACCAAGGGGCTCGCTGTATGGACTGCGGGATTCCGTTTTGCCATGGCGACACTGGTTGCCCTGTGGACAACCTCATCCCTGAATTCAATGATTTTGTGTACCGAGGTCGATGGAAAGAAGCTTGGGAAAATCTTTCGAAAACCAATAACTTCCCTGAGTTTACGGGAAGGTTATGCCCTGCTCCATGTGAGTCAGCTTGTACCCTTGGGATCATTGAACCACCAGTATCCATCAAGTCAATTGAACGAACCATCATCGACCGTGCTTGGGAAGAAGGATGGGTCATCCCACAAACTCCCGTTTCCAAATCTGGGAAAAAAGTAGCAGTTGTTGGATCAGGACCAGCTGGCCTTGCCGCAGGACAACAGTTAGCGCGCGCAGGTCATACAGTGACTATCTTCGAAAAAAATGATCGAATTGGTGGCTTACTCCGTTACGGAATTCCGGATTTTAAAATGGAAAAAAGACACATCGACCGCCGAATGAAACAAATGGAAGCAGAAGGTGTTACTTTCAAAACCAATGTAAATGTTGGAGTTGATATTACCGCAAAACAATTATTAGCTGATTTTGATGCGGTTGTCCTTGCATGTGGATCTGAAGTGCCAAGAGACTTACCTGTTGAAGGAAGAAATCACAAAGGAATCCATTTTGCGATGGAGTTTTTGACAAAAAACAACAAACACGTCGCAGGTGATGCCATCGACATCATCAATGCAAAAGACAAACACGTGATTGTGATTGGTGGTGGTGATACAGGATCTGATTGTGTAGGGACATCCAACAGGCATGGTGCAAAGTCCGTCACCCAAATTGAATTATTCCCAGAACCTCCTAAAGAAAGAGACAAGTCCACTCCTTGGCCTTTGTATCCAAAGATGTACAGAACATCCACTTCTCATGAAGAAGGAGTGAATCGTAAATGGGCAGTTTCGACAATGGGATTCAAAGCAAATGAGAAAGGTGAAGTCACTGCTATTTACGGATCGGAAGTCAAAGAAGAAAACGGAAAGTTCATCCCTGTAGCTGGAACCGAATTCGAATGGCCAGCTGACCTTGTCTTTTTAGCAATGGGATTTGTTAACCCTGTCAAAGAAGGATTACTTGCTGATTTACAAAAAGAAGGGTTAGAACTGGATAACAGAGGGAATGTCAAAGCAGAATTTGGCACAAAATCTGGATCCTTTGCAACTTCAGTTCCAAAAGTCTATGCTTGTGGGGACGTAAGACGAGGACAATCCCTGATTGTTTGGGCCATTTCGGAAGGCAGAAAGTGTGCAGACCAAGTGCACCATTTTTTGACTTCAGAAGTAGAAGCTTAATCTTTCAACAATATCGCTTAGGGACCACATTTGGAGCAAACTTTCTCGTAACAGGGATAATTTGTTTCCAATTGTGGATTCTGATTCATTTTCTCTTTTGCAAAAAAATTCTTGCCTAACTTCCAAATCGATAAAATCATAGGAGAGATTAATTGGAACGTAGCAAGTAACACTATAAAAATTGTTAAGTAATATTCCAACATTCGAGACTCCCTTGAAACTAATTGTAAAACAAATCATAAAAATCGCAACACTTTTGGTAATACTATCAACCAGCGTTTCTGCAGAGAACATTCTCCTCAAAAAAGGAGGAACTATCAAAGGGAAAGTTGTAGAACAAGACCAATACAAGCTTAAAATCAGAAAAGAAGACGGAACCACAATTGTTCTCAACAAAACAGAAATCTTAAAAGTTGTTTATAAAGAAAACTTAACAGCTGCAGAAGAAGATAAACTCAGAAAAGCAGAAGAAGATAAAGAACGTATCAAACGAGAAAAAGAAGAAGCGGCAAGGCTTAAAAAAGAGCAAGAAGAAGCAGCTCGTTTGGAAAAAGAAAACGCTAAAAACAATGCGATTCTAGAAGCAGAAGCAAAACGAAAACAAGAAGAAGATGCAAAACTTGCGGATGCAGAAAGGAAAAGTCTAACACGAGCAGGTGCAACCTGGCGATCTGCTGTTCTCCCAGGATGGGGTCAGTGGAAACAAGGAAGAAAGGTACAAGCGATTGTTTACCCTTCCATCATTGCCATTGGACTCTTTTTTACTTATGACAAACACCGTATGTATCTCAATGCAAAAAGAGATTATAATAATTTAGATAATCCTTATACAACAAATGGACTCTTCCGTGCTGCCTTCACACCACAAACCGCTGCTGTTTCACCTGGAGAGGCAGTGGTTGCAAGCCAACTTGGACCATTTAAGGGCCAAAGAGAATCTGTGGAAAGGCACTACCAAGAAATGCAATACATTGGGATTGCCACCTTACTTGCGTATGCTTGGAACATCTTTGATGCATATTACTTCCACCCCACAGGTTCTGGACTCAGTATGGATGATACGAGGAAAGAAAAGTTTTTCCTCCATTCAACGGTAGACAGAGTTGGATACCACCCTACAGCAATCGCTGGTGACAGAGGTATTGAACATCGCACTCAATTAGGTTACGAATTCACCTTCTAACTAGAATTAAACTGACTTTACCACTCCACTTATTTTAGATCAATTCTAAATCTCAAGTCCATCCTTGACAAAAATCAAGGGTGGAACATAGTCTCGCTTCCCTGTTTTTCTTTCTTTTCTTCGTCTTCTTTATATAAAGGATTAAGTTCTCTAAAGAAATAGAACTGATAAAGATTAAGGAGAGAAACATTGGCTACGGAAAAAACTCAATATGACGATTTTATCGTAAAAGGGTTTATCATTTCAGCGTTAGTCTGGGGCGTTGCATCAATGACATTTGGTGTCATCATTGCCTTCCAACTTGTGTATCCACAGCTGAATTTGGAATTACCTTGGACGAGCTTCGGAAGACTACGACCTCTACATACCAATGCTGCCATATTTGGTTTTGCATTGAGCGTAATCTTCGCCACTGCTTATCATACAGTACAAAGACTTTGTCGCACAAGAATGTGGAACGACACTCTTTCCAAACTGCATTTGGCATTATACAATCTATCAATTGTTTTAGCTGCGATCACATTACCACTCGGTTACAGCCAATCAAAAGAATATGCTGAATTAGAATGGCCCATCGACTTACTCATTGTTGTATGGTATGTAATCTTTTTTGCAAATTACCTCATGACGGTACTCAAACGAAAAGAAGAACAAATGTATGTTGCCATTTGGTTTTACATTGCTTCCTTCGTGACAGTTCCCCTACTCTTCATTGTGAATAACATCGTAATCCCTGCAGGATTCTTAAAATCGTATTCGGTTTACGCAGGAGTATTTGATGCCAACATCCAATGGTGGTATGGTCACAATGCTGTAGCATTCGTACTCACAACTCCATTTTTGGGACTTATGTACTACTACCTCCCAAAACACATCAAACAACCAATTTACTCACATAGACTCTCCATCATTCACTTTTGGTCTCTCATCTTTATCTACATTTGGGCAGGTCCTCACCACTTATTGTATTCACCAATCCCTGAGTGGTTACAAACGACTGGTATGGTATTTTCCATCATGTTATGGATGCCGTCTTGGGGTGGTATGTTAAATGGATTTTTAACACTCACACAAGCCAAAGATAAAATCAAAGTGGATGCAACCCTCAAAATGATGTTAGCTGCCGTTACATTTTACGGTATGTCAACATTCGAAGGACCTCTTCTTTCGATCCGTGCGGTTTCTGCTTTAGGTCACAACACAGACTGGATCATTGGTCACGTTCACTCGGGAACTTTAGGTTGGGTTGGTTTTATGTCAGCCGCTGCCTTGTATTACTTAGTCCCTAGACTTTGGAATGCAAACCTCTATAGCGAAAAATTGGCGAATGCACATTTTTGGCTCGGAACTCTTGGGATCCTACTCTACATCATTTCCATGTGGGTATCTGGGATCACAGAAGGATCAATGTGGAGAGCTGTTGGTGAAAACGGTGAACTCGTTTACAAAGATTGGGTCGAGATCGTTGAGTTCTTAAAACCATTTCGTTTGTTCCGTGCGATTGGAGGAACACTCTACCTAACAGGGATTATCCTTATGGTGTATAACTTTATCAAAACCATTCAAAACAAAGACAGTGGTTTTGTGGAACAAGACTTACGTATAGGAGTGAAATCATAATGTTTGGTTTTAACAAATTCTTAGATTGGTTTTCAGAAATTGCTGACCGTTGGGATACAAAAGGTGTCAAGTTTACTATTTATACAACCATTGCGGTTGTGATTGGTGGACTTTTTGAGCTCATCCCGCCGTTTTTCCTAACCAAAACGGTCACTCCAATATCCACTGTAAAACCATATTCAGCATTGGAGTTGGCAGGTCGTGATACCTACCAAAGGGAAGGTTGTATTGGTTGTCATACACAAATGGTTCGTCCTTTTAAATGGGAAGTGGATCGTTTTGACCCAACTAAATCGTATGGACGAAATGGTTATTCCAAAGGTGGTGAGTTTGTTTACGACCATCCATTCCTTTGGGGTTCAAAACGTACGGGACCAGACTTAGCACACGAGTCCCAAATGTTACGATCAAATGAGTGGCATAAAAACCACCTCATCAACCCAAGAACCGTAGGTGGTGTACCAAACTCCATTATGCCAGCCTATCCATGGTTATTCGAAGAGTCACACAAAGTAGATGTCGAACAAGTAGTTGCAAATATGAAAGCATTACGATCCATCGGAGTACCATATTCCGAAGAGGATTTAGCCAATGCTCCATCACTTCTCAAAGATAAAACTGAGGGAGATGCACTTGTTGCTTATTTGCAAAAACTGGGACGTGACTCTGCAGAGTTACAAAAAGGGATGAAGTAAAGTCATGAATGACGCCGACCTTCTCTTAATCTATAAAAGTTTGCGATTGCCGATCCTTGTGATCGCTATAGCATACATCACCTACTACGTTTATAAAAAACGCAGTAAAGAAGAAATGGAAAAACCCAAGTATCGAATGCTTGAGGAGGATTAATACGAATGAAAGAACCAAAAGAAGTAGACGGAATCTTCCAAGCCGACAATCCAATGCCACCTTGGTGGAAATTAGTATGGCTCATCAGTATCATCGTATCCATCGGTTATGTTGTATACTTTCACTGGTACTCAGATTGGCCACAGGATGTTGCTTTCGAAAAAGAAGTAGCTGAACACGAAACTAAGTTTCCAACAAAACAAGTTGTTGCAAATCCAGAAGATGGCTCAAATCCATACCGTGATGATGCTGTTGCGATTAAAGAAGGTGAGAGCACTTACAAACAAATTTGCTCAGCTTGCCACGGCCCAACGGCAGAAGGTGCGGTAGGACCAAGTTTGGTTGATAAAGATTGGATTCATGGAAACACTGATAAAGAAGTGTTTAACAACATCATGAAAGGAATTGGACCAGAAAGACAAAAACTCAACCGAGGTGGTATGCCGGCTTGGGAAGGTTTAGGTGCTGAGAAAGTTTATGCTGTTATGGCATGGATTGCAACAAAGAACAGTAGTTTGGTAAAGGCAAAATAAAGATGATCATATCAAGACCCCAATCAGGAAAAGTAAGGACACGAAGAAATATCGTTATGAGTTTTCTCGTGGGATTATTTTTAGTCGCACCTTGGGTGGTGTTACCTGAAGGTAGCCCACTCATCCGACTGGACATCCCGAAGAGGATGTTTCACTTGTTTGGTGGTCTTTTTATCCCACAAGAAGGACTGATCCTATGGTTTTTCCTTCTCACAATGGGATTGTCACTTTTCTTTTTTACATCCGTCATTGGACGTGTCTGGTGCGGATGGGGTTGCCCCCAAACCATTTATACCGACTTATTCGACCGAATTGGTCGGTTTGTTTTAGATTCTAAATATGGAAAAAAAGACGCATCCATTATAGGAAAATACACTGTGTATTTTTTATGGATCGTAGTCTCATTTATTGCTTCCTTTCACTGGATTGCGTATTTTGTAAGCCCCTATGAAATGTTAGCTGATTACATGAGTTTATCAGCATTTTCCGAAACATATTTTTATTTTACCTTATTTTTTACTGCTGCGATGTTCATTGATATTGGTTTTATCAGAGAACAATTTTGTCGATATGCTTGCCCTTATGCAAGATTCCAAACCCTTCTCATGGATGAACATTCCTGGAATGTAACTTACGATTTCAAACGTGGTGAACCACGTCGTGATGGAAAAACCAAAATCGGTGACTGCATTGCTTGTAATATGTGTGTGGTAGTTTGCCCAACAGGAATTGATATCCGTGATGGCTTACAAGTAGGCTGTGTTGCCTGTGGGAAATGTGTGGATGCATGTACATCCATCATGGCAAAAGAAAACAAAAAAACCTTAATTGGTTATTTTTCCCTCAAACAAATTGAAACCGGTGATAAAATCAAATGGGTTCGACCACGGACAGTGGTCTATGCAATTTTATTAGGTGTGGTTCTCACAGGGGCAAGTATCCAACTTCTCACAAGAATTCCGATGTCAATGATTGCTGCTTCCAATAAATCAATGCCCCCTATCCTCATTCCAGATAATAAAATAAGAGCCTTTGTAGCACTTAGAATTCAAAACATTGCTCCAGTCGAAAAAGAATTCCAACTCACTGCTTTTGATACAAGGCATGGAAAGGAGATCCTGATTCGATCAGGTGAAGAAAACAATCAATTCACATTAGGTTCAGGAGAAATCAAAAGCATTTCTGTTGTGTTGGAAACGCAAACCCTCTCCGAACAGGAATTAAACGAAGGATATTTACCTGGTTCCATCGTTTTAAAAAACACACAAGATCCAGATGAGAAACTAGAGAAAAAACTATCACTGTCTCTACCGAGGAAATAATTATGTTCAAAGACTTACACCCTAGTTTACGCAATGCAATGTATGTAGTATTGTTTAGTTTTACTGGCCTTGTGGCTGCAACATTTTATACAATACGTCTTACTTACAAACATTTTGAACCAGTCATGGACAAAAACTATTATGAAATTGGTTTGAATTATGAAAAGGCGATCGAGAATCAAAAAGAATTGATCAAACAAGGTTACAAATTGTCTACCAATTGGGACAAAACAACAATACTTCCTCTAGGTGATTTAGAATTAACAGTGACTTTAAATCAAAACGAATCATTTGTGAAAGCAGATTCAATGTATGTCATACTGGAACGTAATGCAACCACCAAAAACACTACTCGATATGATTTAAAACCATCAGATCTCACTTTCACTGGAAAAATTCCATTAAAGGAATCAGGAACTTGGAACATGAGGCTGATTGCAAATATCAGCGGAAAATCCTTTGAGAGAGAAGGTAAAATCATAGTTAAATGAAGGAAACAACATCACAAAACACAACAACGGAATGTGACCACTGTGGGAATCCAATTCGTTTGGTTCGTATCGAATCCAAATTGGGGGACGAAACAAAAGTTTTCTGTTGTGAAGGTTGTGAAACGGTTTATTCCATTATCCATTCATTGGGTGGTAGTTACTATTACAGCCTAAAAGGAAATACAAAACTCAGTCCCGTTGAAATCGAAGAGAATGACACCGAGATTGAGAATGAATTGGTATACCAAAAGTTCGTAAGGCCTTCCGGAGAATTTTCTGAAGTTTCAATCCAAATCACGAATATCCATTGTTCTGCCTGCGTTTGGATCAATGAAAAAGTTTTGAATGAGGAAGAAGGAATCCTATCTGCTCAAATTAATTTTGCTTCTGGGCGTGCAAGAATCCGATTTGATAAATCTAAGATTAAAATCGCACGTATTCTTTCTCTAATCCGTGCGATTGGTTATAAACCGATTTTATTCTCCCCTACCGAAGGGAATTTACAAAAATCAAAACAACTAAAAACTTTATTACTTCGCATTGGTGTGGCGGGTTTTTGTTTTGGAAATATCATGATTCTCAGTGTTGCATTGTACTCTGGTTACTTCACTGGAATTGATCTCAATCTCAAACGTATGTTTCACTATGCCTCTTGGGTTTTTGCAACACCTGCCTACTTATATTCCGGATTCCCTTTTATGTCGGGGTTTTTAACAAGTATTAGAAGGCGAACTCTCTCCATGGATTTCCTTTTATTTTTAGGAATTTCGATGGCTTACTTCTATTCCGTCTTTGTCACCTTAACCGATAAGGGAGAAGTGTATTTTGATTCCGTCGCGATGATTTATTTCTTTATTTTAATAGGTAAGTACTTTGAAGAAAAGGCAAGGGTCTTTGCTTCTGATAAATTAGAATCAATTCTTTGTAAACTTCCAGAAACTTCAGTTCTTATCAGTGAAAATACTGAAACCACAATCCCTAGTAGCGAGATTAAGTTAGGTGATAAAATCCAAGTTGCTCCAGGTAAACGAATTCCTGTCGATGCAATTTTATTGTCAAAGGAAACCTATGTTGATGAATCATTTTTAACAGGGGAATCTGTTCCGATTCGAAAACAAACAGGAGATACCATTCTTGCTGGTTCCCTCACAATGGACAATCCAGCTCTTATCCTCGCCAATTCTGATTACCATGCTTCGACATTATCTTCACTGAAACTACGATTAGAGGAAGCTCTTCACTTAAAACCAAAAATCCAAATCCTAACTGAAAGAATTGCCTCTTATTTTATTTCTGTCGTTTTCCTATTGGCATTTGTTTGTTTTGGAGTCTGGATGTTTGTCACAAATGGTAATTTAGAACAGAGTTTGGTCACAACGATATCTGTTCTGATTGTTGCCTGTCCATGTGCTTTAGGAATTTCAGTTCCCACGGCCCTCGTCACAAATCATATTTTGAATGCTGAAAAAGGTGTACTTTTAAAAAATCCGTCCGTTGTGGAAACTTTAGCAAAGGCAAATACAATTTATTTGGATAAAACAGGGACACTCACGGAAGGGAAATTCCTTGTTCGTTTGGTGACTGTTTCAGAAGACCACCTACCATTTGTTTATCGAATCGAAAAGGAAATTAACCATCCCTTAGCCAAATCTCTCGTAAAGTATCTTTCCCCTTTCCATTTGGTGAAGGAAAAAGCAAAAGAAATGGATCTTGTCCAATTACAGAATATCCCAGGACAAGGTGTCAAAGGAACTATCCTTTGGTTGGGTAACGAACATTCGGTTCTCATTGGAAACCAAACTCTTCTGAAAGACCAAAACATAACCATTGATTCCCATACAGAGAAAGAAGGCTCTATCATCTACGTTGCCATTGATGGTAAGATGTTAGGGCAATTTGTACTGGCAGATGAAGTGAGGCAAGGTGCTCATTCATTTGTGACTTTACTGAAACAAATGATTCCAAAAATAGCCATCCTTTCTGGCGATCGTTTCCCAGCGGTAAAATCCATTGCAAATACATTAGGGATCCAACAGTTTTATTCAGATCTTTCTCCCGAAGAAAAAGCAAATATCATCCAAGATTCACAAAACAAAGGCAATGTGGTCATTATGGTGGGTGATGGAATCAATGACAGTTTATCTTTGGCTAGGGCAAATGTTTCCATTTCGCATACGGAAGCTGAAGATATGTCACTCGAAAAATCGGACGTCGTACTTACTTCTGGAAATTTAAACGGACTCATTCATTCTTTATTATCTGCCAAAAAAACAAAAGAAGTCATATTACAAAACATTATCATTTCTTTCTGTTACAATTCGATTATGTTACCACTTGCCATGTTTGGTTTGATGTTACCCGTAATCTGTGCAGTATTTATGGCTTGTTCTAGTTTGACAGTTCTCATCAATTCGTTATCAATACGGATAAGGATCCCCAAATGGAAGCCCTCTATTTAACCATTCCCATGGCAATGTGTATTGCTGGTTTCTTTTTATATGTATTTGTTTTGGCATTCCGAAAAGGCCAATTCGAAGACATTGAGTCACCTAAATATAGAATGTTTTTTGAAGAAGAATACCCTGTTCAATCAAAAGTGGAACCTTCCTTAACAAAAGCAGAAGACAAACAAAATGGACCAACTGACAAACCTTAGTTTTTTTGCTTCTATCATTATCTATGGTTTACTCAGTAGTTTTCACTGTGCCTTGATGTGTGGACCGTTTATTTCTCTCCTGCAAACATCGAATCCATCCAAACAAATACCCGTGATTCTCTATCATTTAGGCCGGATGGTATCGTATTCCTTTTTAGGAATTGTGTTAGGATTGATGGGCAAAGGAGCAAACGCAATAGGAGAACTCAAGTCCATCCAAAGCATTGCTGGAATTTTTACATTTGTCCTGTTACTCTTTTTTTTGATACGTATGCTTTTCCTTTCAACAAATTCTAAATTTGGAACATTACCAAAAGGGATTTCTAATATTTTACAAAAAATCCGTGAAAAAACAAATCTGAATGGTTTAGGGTTTGGAATTGGAATTCTCAGTGCTCTCCTACCCTGTGGTGTTTTGTACCCAGCATATGCTGCATCCTTTGCAACAGGAAGTGCAGTTACAGGGGGGCTTGTGATGTTTTGTTTTTATCTAGGCACAATCCCAATGCTGACTGGCCTAAGTGTTGTTATGGGGAAAATCCGAAACTACATTCAACCCAAGTGGATTCCAGTTTTTGGTACTGTGATCATTCTCACTTCACTTGGGTTTTTACTCTTCCGATTGTTCTTTCATGCCCACTCGGAGTCTTGTGATCATTTGATCTAAAAGTTATGCCCTTCCTCGAAAGTACTTTTCTTTAAAGTGACTGACGACACTTGGATTGATTTTAGTTTCGATTGTACTTCCAATCACAGCGATGAGTTTTTTGGCCAAAACACGGTCATGGTTGGCTAACCATCGGCGGTATTCCATATTCAAACCGGATTCACCCACTAAGATCACTTCATTTGGTGAATCTAATGTTTTGGTGATCTCTGCAAAATCCCATTTGTCGGTTTCTTTCAATTTTTCCCATGACTTTGATTCCATGTGATCTGATTCTAACTTGATCATCTCAATTCGTTTTTTGTTTAAGTAGAGAATGCAAGCGTTCATTTTATATTGTTCCTTCCCAAATTATGACGAAACAATTGAATAAAATATACCTAATTCTTCAGTAAGATGCCTCCAAATTGTACTGATATTTATCAATGACAAATATCAATCAAAACTCAAACTCACGATCGATTCAGAACTTAGTTCTTCGACCAAATAACTCATGTTACTGATCATTTCGTTGGGTTCAATCACCCATTGGTGAAAGGTAAATGAGGACAAAATGA
Source organism: Leptospira limi (assembly GCF_026151395.1). Taxonomy (NCBI): domain Bacteria; kingdom Pseudomonadati; phylum Spirochaetota; class Leptospiria; order Leptospirales; family Leptospiraceae; genus Leptospira; species Leptospira limi. Next base: position 179,562 of record NZ_JAMQPV010000004.1, on the reverse strand, counting down.
GAAAACTCAGCCCAAATGAGACAACTAGGTTTCGATTCTTACGTTGTGTTCGCATCTTGGTTTCAATTTTACGAACAATACGCGATTCAAAATCAGAATCATTCAATAATTCTTCCCATCTTTTATGATTCTTGGAATTCATTTTTCACTCCTGGCAACGATTTTCGAATCCATTCTTTTGTACGAAACAATCTGGATTTTACGGTTCCCTCTTTGATGTTAAGTTCGTTTGCAATTTCATCCATTGTTTTGCCTGATAAATACAATCGTACTGTCTTTTGGTATACTTCTGGGATTTTGAGTAAGGTAGATTCAATCCACTCTTGTTTTAAAATGGAATGATTCTCATCAGATTGGAATAAGTTCGATTTGTTTTTTTGTAAATATCGTTTTGCTTTCTCTTCTTCTCGCAAACGTTTTTCGTTCATACGTAAGGCTTCATTTTTTGCAATCGTGTAGATCCAAGTGGAAAGCTTAGATCGACCATCAAAACCACCTTTTTCGAGGGACTTAAAAACACGAAAATACACTTCCTGAACTACATCTTCAGTGGCATCGTCAAAACGATCGATGAGTGTGTCACCGATCGTTTTTAAAACCAAGTATTTGGTTTCTTTGACTACAGATTCGAAGTCAAAATTTGCCATGTTTTACTCTTCAGGTGATTGGTGACGAGATGCAAATTTTTCAACGAGTTCCGCAAATTTTTCCCGTTGTTCTGGTTTTAGAACCGCATGGAACTCAACAAGTTTTGTTTGGAAAAACTTACGCATTTCTTGGTGGCGTGTTTCTCTTTCTGCACTCATTTTGTCGAGATACTTGGTATCAATTTTTTCAGAACGAATCTGACTTGCTAATTCTTTGGCCCAAGATTCATGTTTTGGTTTCATCTCCTTATGTTTAGCAATGAGTTCTGCTTTGATACTTTCTAGTTTTGCTTTCTGAGCATCATCCAAATCTAATTTTGAAGTGAGTTTGGAGGTTACCCATTCGATTCGTTTTTCAAAGTCTTTGTGACCACGGCAATTTCCAAAGGCAAACGCCATAACTGAAACAAGACCAAGAGTCGTTGTGATTTTGAGAGCTTTTTTAAAAGAGATCATAAAACCTTCCTTTTTTGTTTTGAGAATATGACCCGGAAGATTTTGAAATGGTTCCCTGCCCTAAAAAAAAGAGCAGGAAAAATATGGGAAGATTTTAGAAGCTTGGGAACGGATCTCCAGTAATATATCCATCTGTTTTCAAATCCTGGCAGGATATAATATTTGTGATCAAAGACCCAAGTACAAAACCTTTGAATCCAGTAATGTCATCGATGCATTGATCAACATCTGCTTTTACATAATATTTATCTGATTCAATTTTTGCAATATCGGAAGCGAGTAATGTGATAAGTGAAATCGCAGGTCTTCCTGCCAATAGAGTTGAATTAACCAAATCGGTTTGGATGGCTGCATCCGTGATTCGACCCGCAGCGACAGAACCTTTTTCCCTATCAATTGTTGCACCAAGTGGATTTAAAACCAAACAGTTGGTGAAAGAAAGTGCGATGGCACCTAAAAGCAATTTTTTTAACATATTGAATCCTTTTACGATTGTTTGTTCTCATTTGAAAATCTAGCTTTCGAATATCAAGAAAAAACTAATCGAATTGATAATTTAACAGCTATCAATCGCCAACAATGAATGTTGTTAGATACCACTGCCCATTCTTTTTTTCGAAAAAAGCTCTGTAGTCGAGAGGACTACGGATGAATCGATCACAAACAAATCCGGCTTTTCCCTGAGGTGTACAAATCTTTTTCCAATTACAATTACTTTCCTTTTCCAGTCTCCTTCCATCCAAATCATCAGCCTCTGACTTAACAATTTGGTAACTGAGTTGGGCAATCACCTTTGATTCTTTTGATGCCTCCTCTCTTACATTTACATTTTTACCAATGATGAGATAATGCGAAAAGGGATCATAATCACTTGGGAATGTTTCAAAAAAATAAGGAGCTACCATTTGGCCTTCCGCATTTTGACGTAACCCTAACTGGATTGTATCATTCATTAAATTCCAAAAATCAGAATCATTTGGTTTTTCTGTCAGTTGGAATGATTTTAAAAATTCTTTTTTGCCAGTTTCTGGACCAAAAGTAAAATGAATGTCTTTGTCCAAAAAAGATTCTAAGGATTTACGATCTTTTGATTTTAAGGTTTTTAAAAATTTGACTTTGAATTCCGAAAAACTTTTGTCTTTCGATGAATGGTCGATAGGTGACAAAACTTTTGTAACAAAAGGTTCACATGGCAGAAGAACCATAGGGAAAAGGAAAAAACAGAAAATGGAAATGTAATTCAACATATACTTGGAAATAAATTTTCTTAGTTGATTCGAAGAATCAATTCTTTTTCGTCACGGATTGGTAGGAATTACATTGTTTGGTAAGACCCAAATTGTCACGAATCTCTTCTAATGTACGTTTTTTACGTTTTAACTCACACACTTTCAAAAACAATTCTTGGTATTCCTTGTCCAATTTTTCGCCTTCTTCATCTTCATCTGTGAGAACAAGTTTTGCAATTTCAGGACAAGTCCGTTCTGAATCAGGTAAAAGTTGAAAAATCGTTTTGACTGTTTCTTCTTTCTGTTTACAAGTTACTTCCAAATTTGTCTTTTCAATACCAAACAAAAAGATCGTAGAAAATGGAAGGCTAAAGTATATAAATAGGAATGTGAATTTCTTCATGCAGAACATAAATCTTCTTCCCAATTCTTTTTGGTCTAGTATCTTTCGTTCTCAACTGGAGAAATTCTGAAATGACAGAAACAAATTTTCGGATGGAACATGACCTACTCGGTGAACGAAAAATTCCTAAGGATGTTTATTGGGGGATCCACACATTAAGGGCACTTGAAAATTATCCCATCACGGGGAAGTCCATTGGTACGTATCCTGATTTAGTGCGTGCCCTTGCCCATATCAAAAAAGCGTCTGCATTGGCAAACTTACAATTAGGGCTACTCCCTTCCGAAAAATCAAAATGGATCGTGGAAGCTTGTGATCAAATTTTAAATGGCAAATTCCATTCGGAGTTTGTTGTGGATGTCATCCAAGGTGGTGCAGGAACTTCCACCAATATGAATGCCAACGAAGTAATCACAAACATTGCTTTAGAATTAGCAGGCCATCCCAAGGGTGATTATACTTTTCTTCACCCACTCAATGATGTCAATATGTCACAAAGTACAAATGATGTTTATCCTTCCTCAATCAAATTGGCTGCTGTATTTTCCATCATTGGACTACTTTCTGCTCTAAAAAGTTTGCAGGCATCGTTTCGAAAAAAATCAGATGAATTTAAAGATATATTAAAAATTGGAAGAACTCAATTACAAGATGCAGTGCCAATGACCTTAGGCCAAGAATTCTCAACATATGATGTCATGTTAGGAGAAGACATTTCGAGATTAAAAGAAGCAACTTCCCTCATAGGCGAAATTAATTTAGGTGCTACAGCAATCGGAACAGGGATCAATACTGACATTCGTTATTCGAAAATCGTAACTGAAATCCTAGCCAAACAAACGGGGTTTGATTTAAATGCAGCTCCAAATTTGATCGAAGCAACACAAGACACAGGTGCATTTGTCCAATTATCTGGAGTATTAAAACGAATCGCTACCAAACTGTCAAAAGTATGTAACGATTTACGATTACTCTCGAGTGGCCCACAAGGTGGATTTAATGAAATCAATTTGCCTGCAAAAGCTGCAGGTTCCTCCATCATGCCAGGCAAAGTGAATCCCATCATCCCGGAAGTGGTCAATCAAATTGCCTATGAAGTAATAGGAAATGATATCACGATCACTATGGCGGCAGAAGCAGGACAATTACAATTGAATGCATTTGAGCCAATCATTGCCCATAGTTTATTCAAAAGCATTGAGCACCTAACAGCCGGTTGCAAGACTTTGGAAATCAATTGTGTTTCAGGAATCACAGCAAACCGAAAAGTTCTTGAATCCAGAGTCAAAACATCAGCAGGTCTTGCAACTGCCCTCAATCCATACATTGGGTATGAAAATGCAACCTTAGTCGCCAAACGAGCTCTTGCCGAAAATCGATCTGTGGAATCCATTGTCCTTGAACTTGGATTCTTAGAAGAAAAAAAACTAAAAGAGATACTAAGGCCAGAAGTTTTAACCTCTCCTCATTCCTTATAATGGGTGGTTTTGTCATTTTATTGGTTGCTTCTTTTCCAGAAATCGATAGTTTCTGAGAGAAGTTTTCCAGAATCATGAGCCAAATATCCAAAGTATTTTTGATTGAAGATGATGTTGTTACAACTTTCCTCATCAAAACCCTCATGGAAAAAATATCGTTTGCTTCTGAAATTTTCACATACCCGAATGGATCGGAAGCACTCACTGCCTTACAGTCTTCAGAACAACTACCCGAACTTTTGTTTTTAGATTTGAATATGCCGATCATGGATGGTTGGCAGTTTTTGGATACAATCCAAACGATCACACCCATCTCACAAATCCCGATTTACATTCTCACTTCTTCCATTGATCCTTCCGACCAATCCAAAAGTTTGTCCTTCCCCAATGTGAAAGGTTACCTTGTAAAACCTCTTGGCCCAAAAGACCTCCACCAAATCCAAACTTCCAAAATTCAGTAAGAGACATAATTTTTTACTTCAGTTTTCCAAATTTCGACCGAAGGGAATGGTGTGAAACTCACTGATATCCCGTCTGTTTCGTCTGTCCTTGGCCGAATGGAATCTTTGTCCCAATTGGCAAAGAACCCTAGTACCCTTGTCTCCTTCCCTGAACTGTTAGAAAAGGAATGGAACAAACAAAATGGGGCAAAACAAACAAGTGGAACAAATCCCGTTTCAAACGATTCCATCCAACTTCCTTTTCCTGAGACAGGAAAATCCTTAGAGCCTTCTCTCTCTCGTGGAGCCAAACAAACAGGGGATCTCATTGGTACCATCGAATCCATAGCTGAAGCACAAGGGATGGATCCAAATTTAGTAAAGGCAATGGTGAAGGCAGAATCTGGATTTAAAACGAATGCGGTTTCTCCCAAAGGGGCAATGGGTCTCATGCAACTAATGCCTGAGACAGCAGAAAGTTTGGGTGTAAAGGACCCTTTTGATCCAGAAGAAAACATCACTGGTGGTGTAAAATTCTTAAAAGGTCTAATGAAAGAATTTAAGGATCCAGAAAAGGCAATTGCCGCTTACAATGCAGGTCCTGGTGCTGTGAAACGATACAAAGGTATTCCACCATATGAGGAAACAAAACAATATGTTTCTAAAGTGAAACGTTTTTATAAAGACTTTAGTTCTTAAGATTTAGTAAAAACTCAAATAACCAAACTTTTTTTGTAATCCTGCCGTATATTCGTCAAACGGGCGCTTTGCGGGAACATTCGTAAAGGATTCTTCTATCTTCTTAGAGATAAAACTTAGGTTTTTTTCATTTTTAATTTTATCGAAGGTAGTTTTTTGGATGAGGACATCGTCTTCACTCAATGGAACTATTCCAATCGACCGATTCGATTTTCGGAACAATCCAGATTTTTGCACCAATTGGATGTCTTGGTTCCATATCCCTTCTACATACAAAAAGGATTTATCAGGAATCACTGTTTCTTTTAAATATTTTGTTTTGGTACCTGTTTGGAAATACAAAGCAAAGGAAAACTCTTTTGGTAAATATATAGGATCTGATTTGAGTACAAGTGCCTGACCAAATGATTTGGTTAAATTTTTGGTTTGTGTATCCCAAGGTTCTTTGGCAGAAGAACGCAAATCCTTAAAGATAAAATACACGGAAACAAGGATTGAAATGCCTAAGACAACAGAGGCTGTAATTGTATTCAGTTCTTTTTCTGTTTTTAATAATATATGTCCAATCCCAATGGTTAACATAGGAAGTAATATCATCAATGCTATTTGGTACCAAGTTTTGAAAAGAAAACTGATCGATTTTTCTCCAAAAAAATTGGAGTAAGAGAAAAAGATAAGTGAGATGACAAAAAAAGCTAAGTACCCAAGTAAAAATAAAAACGGAACATTTTTTTTCTTATAAAAAACTGATGTTTTTTGTGCTGCTTTTCTCGAACCACGAATCCCTGTGAAAATCACAAAGAATGTGAAACCCAAATAGAACATGATAAAACTAGAGAAAAATGCAAGAAGAGTGAATGTTGGAAAAATCAGTAAGTCTGTCATCTTCTCTAATCGAAATGTCAAAAAGACGAGTAACAAAAATACCAAACAAAGTGTTTCCGTGAAATAGGAAGTGGGGAATCCGTAGGAAAACGGTAAAAAGGCAGCAAGATAAACCACAAAATAGTGATTTCGTTTCCATTCTACATTTCTGAGTAACAACAAAAAGAAATGTAAAAACAAACTATAAAATAAACCAGCTAACGCAATGAAGGATGGAATGTAATTGCTACCAAAGATTTTTTTCCAAGTGACTACAAACCAAAAAGCAAGTGGTTCTCTTGCAGAAATGAGTCCCCCCTCCTCCGTTGCAGCTTTGGCATTTGCCAAAAATTCCCATTCTGTTTCTGTCGTTGGGAATGGTCTAAAATATGAGAACAACGCATAACCCAAACTTAAGAGTAAGATGCTAAAAATGAATGGAATTGGTGAAAAAGGTTTAGGTTCGCGCATCTTGGAAAAGGCTTAAATTGCCTAGTCCTGTATAAATTTTTAGGTGAAAATATTCCAGAAGATTTTCAATTATACATAGAAATTATAAAACGAGGCAAAGAATGTCCGCCGAAAAAAAAGATTACCTTCTCGTTGACGAGAATGGACAGGGAAAACCTGACAAACCATGGATTTTTAGGACCTATGCAGGGCACACCAACGCAAAAGCCTCCAATGAGTTGTACAGAAAGAACCTTTCTAAAGGCCAAACAGGGCTTTCCATTGCATTTGATCTACCCACTCAGTGTGGTTATAGCTCCGACCACGAAGTCTCAAGGCCTGAAATCGGAAAAGTGGGAGTTCCTATCAACTCACTTGAAGATTTCCGCATTTTATTTGACCAGATCCCAATCGAAGAGATGAACACATCGATGACCATCAATGGAACCTCTATGTGGCTCTTGTCACTTTATGTGGCACTTGCGGAAGAACGTGGAGTCCCCCTCGAAAAACTGAACGGAACCACTCAAAACGATCTCATCAAAGAATATCTGGCACGAGGAACATACATTTATCCACCAAAAGACTCGATGAAAATCATCGTGGATATGTATGAATATTGTCTGCACAATATTCCAAAGTGGAACCCTTCTAACATCTGTTCTTATCACTTACAAGAAGCGGGTGCAACACCTGTACAAGAACTTTCCTTTGCTCTTGCAACAGCGATTGCTGTGTTAGATGCCATCAAAGAAAGAAACTGTTTCACAGAAGATGAATTCGAACAGTGTGTGGGAAGGATTTCCTTCTTTGTCAACGCTGGGATTCGTTTTGTAGAAGAGATGTGCAAAATGCGTGCGTTCACAGAAATGTGGGAAGAAATCACAAAAGAACGTTACGGTGTCAAAAATGCAAAGTACAGAGTGTTCCGTTATGGAGTACAAGTAAATTCACTTGGTCTCACAGAAGAACAACCAGAAAACAATGCATGGAGAATCCTCATCGAGGCATTGGGTGTAACTTTATCTCGTAACGCAAGATGCCGTGCTTTACAATTACCAGCATGGAATGAAGCCCTTTCGCTTCCAAGACCTTGGGACCAACAATGGTCACTTCGTTTGCAACAAGTATTAGCATATGAAACCGATCTTTTAGAATACCCAGATATTTTTGAAGGATCAAAAGTCATTGAATCAAAAGTAAAAGCCCTGAAAGAACAAGCCAAATTGGAAATCCAAAAAATTCTCGATATGGGTGGAGCTCTTGTTGCCATTGAAAATGGTTATATGAAATCACAACTCGTGAAATCACAAACCGAAAGGCTTTCCAAAATCAATTCCAATGAACTTGTGATTGTTGGTAAAAACAAATGGACTGACGGGATCAAATCACCACTTATGACTGACTCTGACGGTGGTATTTTCAAAGTTGATCCTAAATCCGCTGAACAAACATTAGGTGTATTGGCAGAAGCAAAAACACGTCGGAATGCAGAACTCGCTAAAAAATCTTTAGAGGAACTCAAACAAGCAGCAAAAGATGGAAAAAATCTTATGCCATACTCCATTGCATGTGCAAAAGCACTTGTGACAACAGGAGAATGGGCAGATGCTCTTCGCGAAGTGTATGGCGAATATAACCCACCAACAGGTGTAGACGGACAAAAACTTTTCCTCTCTGATGATAAAGTAGCAACTGTTCGCGGGAAAGTGGATGCCTTCACAAAAGCCCATGGCCATAGACCAAAAATTGTTGTAGGAAAACCGGGACTTGATGGCCACTCCAATGGAGCTGAGATGATTGCAGTATCAGCAAAACACAGTGGGTTTGATGTGATTTATTCCGGAATCCGACTTTCTCCAGAGGAAATCGTACAATCTGCGGTGGAAGAAAATGCAAATGTGATTGGACTTTCCATTCTTTCTGGTTCCCATAAAGAAATCGCAAAACAACTATTTGATGAACTTGCTCACTACAAAGCAAACATCCCAGTTGTGATTGGTGGGATCATCCCAGAATCCGATTTTGAAGAACTGAAAAAAATGGGAATCCGTGAAATCTTTACTCCAAAAGATTATGATTTGATGTCGATCATGAACAAAATCATTGATATCATTTCGGTTGAACCAGCCCTCGTTTAAACACGAGATCCAACTGCCTCCACTACATTTCGATATGAATGTTAGTGGAGGTTTCACCTTGAATTTAACTCATTTTACAATGGCACACTCTTTGATGGATTCCACAGAAACACTATCGCAATTGGTTTCAGAAGCACTTCTTGGTGAGAAGTTTCCCATTGCTAAAATCATCTCCAAAATCGAAACAGAAAATAATCTAAGATTTCGAGAAAGTTTGTTCAACGAAATCCAATCTCAAAAACCAAATGCCAAAGAAGGTCTTACCATTGGAATCACAGGAACTCCTGGTGCCGGCAAATCATCGTTACTCGGAGAACTTTGTCGTTTGTTCCTGGACTTTGCACCAGACAAAAAAATGGCAATCGTGGCAATTGACCCCTCTTCCAATATCAGTGGTGGCTCGATACTTGGAGACCGAACAAGAGTCACTCTTCCCAGAAGGGACACAAGGATTTATTTTCGATCACAACCATCTCAACTTGAATTAGGTGGACTTAATCCCTATACCTATCATGTAATCCGTTTTTTAAGAAAGATTTTTGATTATGTATTCATTGAAACGGTTGGTATTGGACAAAACGAAATTTCAGTATCACTCATTTCCGATATTTCATTTCTTGTGATGCAACCTTTGGGTGGTGACCAAGTTCAGTTTATGAAGTCTGGGATTATGGAAGTTCCGGAAGCTTTTATCATCAACAAATGTGATGAAGAATCCCTCGCCAATTCAAGTTATTATATGTTAGAGTCCACTCTCGAATTTATCAAAGACATTCTCCCTGACCAGTCACTTCCACCAATTTTTAAAACATCAGTGGTAAAAAAGAAAGGGATAGAAGAACTATTAAATTTTATTCTAACATATTCGAAACGGAAGGATAAAAATATAGAAACTATAACTCAACTTATGCAGTGGATTCGAAATGAATATGGCCGTTTTGGAATTGGGATTTGGAAAAAAATGGAATCCAATACTTGGAATCAAGCTGTCAGACTCAATTCTTTAGGTGGCATTCATAAGTTCAATTATGAGTTAGAAGAAACAAAATTTTTATCTCTCATTCAAAACAAAATAGCTCAAAACGACAAAAACTAACTCTTAGATTCTTTTTTGATGACACTTAAAAACACTGCTGGGATTGGGCAAGGTTTCCGTTCCGAATAATCAAAAAAGACAATTGCAGTTTTAGCACGAGCAATTTCTTTTCCATCCTTATGTGTGATCACATATAACATATCCAATGATTTTGATGAAATTTGATCTACATACAATTGGATGTTTAGATCATCAGGGAAAAAAGCTTCTGATTTATAAACGATAGCCACATCAGAAACAACTATCCCTTTCCCTTCTACATTGATCTCAGTCCATCCATGGGAATGGAAAAATCTAGCTCTACATTCATGTGTTAGAGTCAGAATTGCATCATGTGCCAAATGTCCGGCAAAATTGATATCTGATATTCGAACAGATAAGGATGTTTCAAATATTTTATGATTTGGAATATCGATTTTTATTCTGGGCACTTAATCAACAAACCACTGGTAACGTTCATCAACTTTTTTGGTTTCTTCTTTCAGGCGATCTGCGCTCCAACCAAGTAACTTAGCAATTTTTTTATCTAAACGAGATCGTTCTGATGGTTCTACTTTCCCAACTGTTCCTACACCAGACCTTCTAAAATAAAAATCAGTTAAATGATGAATGTCTTCATTTAACACAATGTATTCCACTTCGTCTTCATAATACACCTCACCATTTGGAATTCGATATGTATCCAATCCTTTTAATGATAATATTTTCCATGTTAAACTGCCATACCGTTTAACTAATGTATCTAACTTAATGCCGGGGACTTGTGGAAACTTAAATTGAATTTCTGTAACTAATTCTTTAAGATTCTGGTATCTTCCACCGAGTAATGGTGTGAACTTTGTAACACAAGGAACAAGTTTTCCTTTTGTATAAGTATCAATTGCATTCACTAAACTTTCTGCAACCGCTCTACTTGTTGTGTATTTTCCACCTAGTGCAGAAAAAAATCCAGCGAAACCTTCATTTTCATAATGAAATATCTCCGACTTCCTTGATGCAGAGTATGTTCCCTCCGTACTACCTGGATCCTCTACAAGTGGTCTTAATCCACCGTAATAATAATCGACATCTTTTAATGTTAATTTTGCAAAACCAAAACTGAAATTCACTTCATCTATCAAATCAACAATTTCAGATTGTTTAACTTTAAATTTGTCTGGATCATCCTCATATGCAGTATCAGTAGTTCCAATGATTGTTTTCCCACGCCATGGGATCACAAATAAATGTGAGCCATCTCGTTTTGACAATACAACACATTCATTTCCGCAAATATTGCGTACAACTGCGTGGATCCCTTTAGATCGAACTAATTTTTTTTCAGCAGAAATCCCCGCCATTGATTCGATTATATCTGCCCAAGGTCCTGCCGAATTGACAACTACCTTAGCGGATACCAAAACTTTTTTGCCAGTGATTTCATCTGTTAATCCTACCGTATAACCACCGCTATTTTGTTTTTTTAAGGTAGTAACTGCCAAATAATTAAAAGCATGTGCACCTTTTTCTTTAGCAGAAAGGATAAACTCAGTAGTATGTTTCTCAGGATTTGGGTTTGCATAGTCGTAGTATTGGAAACTTCCTTTTAGTGATTTTCTACCAAGTCCCATCACCTTATAAATTGTTTCCGCAACAGAATTCCATCGGTATCTGGGAAGTTGAACATCTGGGTCAATTTCTTTGTTTCTATCAAAAGATAATAAATTGTATAACTCCATTCCTAGCAATAACTGGATCCTTTGGAAGAGAGACCGAATCGGAATGATAAAACCCATAGGTCGAACAGCATGTGGAGAGATTTTTGCTAGATACCTTCGTTCTGATAAAGATTCACGCACAAGACCTAGTTCAAAATTCTTTAAATAACGTAGTCCGCCGTGGATTAGTTTGGAAGTAGCTTGGCTCGTACCAGATGCATAATCATTTTTTTCCACTAGAAGGCAATTGTAACCTCTTAGTGTCGCATCCCATAAAACATTGGCACCTGTAATCCCACCTCCAATGACAAGAATATCGTATTCTTTTTTTAAATGATCTAATCTCGAATTTTCTTGTTTGGTGCTATTTTTCATAAGTTTAACATTTAATAGGTAATACCTTGGAAAGAACTTTAAACTGAGCAGGAAGTTGCCCCATATTTTCTCCATCTACATCGATAAATACATCTTCTTCTGACTCTGCTGTCAGTTCAGTAATTTGTTTTGAAATTACTTTTGCATCATCAGATAATTTTCCTTGGTAAAGATTTCCAAATTTTCGAAGCGTTTCAAAAACGGAAACGTCTTGGATTGCCAATAAATCCATTTTTCCATCATCTAACTTTGCTTTCGGTGCAAACCACATTCCTCCTCCAGCAAATTCGCCATTTGCACAAACAATTAACCTACATTTATTTGTGATTTTCTCAAATTTGGAAAGTGTGAGTGTGATTTTTTTATTCGTATATGAAAACAAACAAACAACTGTATAAAAAAGGAATACACCTTTGCCACCAATAATCCTACCTAATTTTGATTGGTTCACTCTATATACAACTTCTCCACCCATTCCAAAATCAGCCAAGTTCAAACACAAATATTTACCTTTTGATTTATCGGGCTTGGTATAAGTTACATCAATTAAATCAATATGTCTTTCGTTGCCATTTAACACTTGTTCCAAAGCTTTTACCGGATTTTTTGGAACCTTTACCGTTTTGATAAAATCATTTCCCCGGCCGGCAGGGATTGGGCTAAATACAACATTTTGATTGATCAATTTTCCATTTTCAAAAAGTCCATTGATGATATTTGAGAAAGTACCATCGCCTCCAATGCCCAAAATCCAATGATACCCTTGTTTTACAGATTCCTTTGCGATATCCTTTGCGGCTTTTTCTTTGGTAGTTGCTTCATAGGAATAGGGAATCCCCTTTTGGATGAGAATAGGTTCAATTTTTTGCCAAACTTTTGCAGAAAGACCTCCACCCGAAACTGGATTTAAAATTACCTTTATCTTTCTCATCATGTTTCTCCTTTGTTTCCACCTGAAAATAATCCAAAAAATAAAACATGTTCTATCGTTTCTAAATAAGCTTTTTCACTTTTTATTTCATTTTGAAAATGCCCATCGAGAATCACTTCTACTGCACCACGTATCATTCCCCATGCAACGGCCACATTGGGATAGGTTCCTCGTGAGTTGATGAGATTTTCTAGTTTTGCTTGTTTGTAAATTTTTTCTAATAAAGACAATCGATTTGTTCTTTCGTCAGTGAGCATTTTTCTCATGTCTTCCGAAACATTATCTATGTTTAGATTAACTCCACATTGTTTTGCAACGAGGTACATATGTTTATCACCTAAACAATGATCTATGTAGGCTCGAATGGCACGCCTAGACATTTCAATAGCAGTTTTTTCTTCGAAAGCTTTTTCTAGCCTTCCCCGAAGACGAACATAATCTTCATATTGGATACGAGCCATCAAATCATCTTTACTTTTAAAGTGTAGATAAATCGTACCACGGCCAATTTCCAAATGTTTTGCGATATCATCCATCTTCACAAGCGATGGATGTTTTGTTCGAAAAAGTTCAATCGCGCAATTTAGAATGTCCGTTTCTCTTTGTGCAAATTCTCTTTTTTTCCTTTCAGAAACGCCCATTATTTTAATCCCAACAATCCACCTGGATTCATGATTCCCTTTGGATCAAAAGTTTTTTTGAGAGAAGAAAGGATACGAAGCCCTTCTTTCCCTACTTCCTTTTCCATCCATGGAGATAACATTCTTCCGATCCCATGGTGATGTGACAAGGATCCACCATTTTCATGGATACTATCGATAATTCCTTTATGAAATTTAACAAATGAGGAAACTTCATTTTGTTTATCCATTGGGCTTATGAAAATAAAGTATAAATTTGCTCCATTTTCATAGGCATGGGATATATGGACCATACATGACGTATTTTCAAAACTTTTGATATATGCTCGTGTGTTTTCCCAAAGAGTATGAAGGTTTGACCAACTAACAGCTGTCTCTAAGGTATCAATTCGAATGCCTTCATCCATTAAATAATCACGCAAGTATGCACTTGAATACCTTTGGTGTAGCCATTTGTTAACAGGTGATTCTCCGGTGGAGAATCCTCCATTTCGTTTAGCGATCTTTTTGATTTTCTTCAAAACTTCTTTTGTATAAGAAGGGTCCCCATCGATGATGATGTGCATAAGTGACCTTTGCATTGGTTTGTAACCAATAAACCTTAGAAAAAGATCCTCTTTTCCACCATGTAATCCACTCATATGAAAAGAAATATCTGTTTCTTCTGGATCTTGGATTCGGAAAAAATGAGGTTTTCCAAATCCCCCTTGCATTACTTCTCGCATTGTCTCAACTGCACTTTCAAAGTTTTTGAATATAAAAGAACCTTTTGCAGAATTTTGTGAATGGTATTTGCGGATTTTTAAAGTAGCCTTGGTAATGACACCGAAACTTCCTTCCGTTCCAAGAAACAAACGAAACATATCAGGACCGATGGAAGCTGCGGGATAAATTCTTGATTCAAATTTACCAGAAGGTGTAATGGCTGTTAACCCAAGAAGTATATCTTCTATTTTACCGTAACCCGTTGATGCTTGCCCTGCTCCTTTTGCCGCAATCCAACCACCTACAGTTGAAAATTCAAAGGATTGTGGGAAATGTCCGCAGGTATATCCCCTGTCATTTAAATGTTTCTCTAATTCAGGCCCATACACACCAGCTTCAACAGTTACAGTTGAATCAATTGCATTAAATTCAATGATGCGATTCAATCGAGACAAATCAAGGGAGATTCCTCCTTTCGGAGCCTGTAGTGCTTTTGTGACGGTGGATCCTGCACCAAAAGGAATGACAGGAATTTTATTTGCATTCGCAAGTATTAATATTTCTTCAATTTCTTTTTCATTTTTAGGAGAGACCACTACATCGACTACATCCGATACTTCACCGAACCGAGCTTTATAGATCTCGGTATAAAACTTTCCCATTGAATGTTTTGCCCGACTAACATCGTCTAACGAAACATTCGCATTCCCCACAATTTTTTTAAGTTTTGAAATAACTGTAGGAGTTAACTTCGATTTCTTTAATGGTTTTAAAGGAAGTTCACCTTTAGGAAGAGAAGATTTAAATTCGTTTGATACTGGGAATTGATGATTTAAAAAATCCAATGTATGTGAGGGAAGTTTTTCTTCCACTTCTTGTGATCCCCATTTATAGATGTTTCGAGTTTGCATAGAAGTTACCAAAAATCCTTATTTGCTCCAAATTTTGAACCAAATTCACAAATTGACAACCAAAAAATAATTTTGTTCGTTTTATTTAACCACGTAACTCTTTGAAATACTCAGCACGAACAGATGTTAAAAACTCAATTGATAATGTGATTCCGAATAATAATGACAAAGTTTCTCTTAAAACTTCATCCAAATCAAATCCAGTTAACAACCATTCAATGAGTTCAAAACAAATATCTAAAGCTGGTTGAGAATTTGTTGGAGTATTCCCTTTTGCAATCGCAATCAGTAATTTGGAAATTTCAGATGTTTGATTGTTAGCAATTAAATTCCTAATTTCGGTAGGATATGAAACCATTAACTTTTGTTTTATGGCGTTTGGAGTGAATACTAACTGGTCTTCTTTTAAATCCAAAGCCATCAGTAGATGATCTTTTAAATTTTTTTCAGAATGATGGCTATCTTGCCAAACAAGTAGAGTTTTTTCCCCTACGAGAGAGTCTTCAAACGGTGAGAATGGATATGGTTTTTTTTCCATAAAATTCCCAGGTAGATTCCCACCTGGGAGAATTAATGACTTTATTTTTTAGGTGGTACAACCGCGTCTTTGCAAGTTTTAGAAAGTGTGAATTTCACAACTGTTTTTGCAGGAATAACAATCGCTTCACCAGTTGCAGGGTTTCTACCTTTTCTTTTCGGACGATTACGTTTAACAAGTTTACCTAGACCAGGAATGACAAATGCACCATTCTTCTTAGTTTCTTTGTAAGCGAGTTCAACGAAAGAGTCCAAAAATGCTGCTACATTTTTTTTGGTCATTCCAGTTGTTTCAGCGAGTTCGCTGAGCATTTCGGACTTTTTCATTGGGGTAGGAGTTGTTGCCATACTTTGATTTTCCTCTAAACCATTTAACGGTTACACATTATTTACAAAACTACCTGTTTTGGTACAAGATTAAAATCATTTTGGATACAATTTTTCTTAAAATTCCTTAAGAAAATCGTAGTTTTTGTAAAAAAACCTTTATTTTCCTAAGGAAAATGGGAATTTCTTCCAAAACTCATGACTTCCATCAAATACAAGAAGATCGTTGTCGTTTTCAAACGAACCAAATACGAGTTGGATCTGGAAACTTATGGTTCCATCCAAGCCTATAAGGAAGTCACAAAACAAAATCCAAATGTATTCCAAAGAACATTTGAATCCCACGAAAGGCAAATTCGTTCCCGTGAGTATCTAAAAACACATGTATTTCCAAAGGCTGATTTTGTTTTCCGAGAACACTTTGACCCTGAATCTGGTTCGAATTATGATTTAGTCGTCGCACATGGTGGTGATAATCATTTTACGTATGTAGCCCATTTGGTTGGTAGTACTCATTTGATTGGATGTAATTCTGATCCAGATTCTTCAGTGGGTGCACTTCTTGGCTTTACAGCGGAAGAACTTGGTGAAGCCGTGAAACACAATTTTAAACAAACAAAAATAGAGTCTTGGTCACTTTTAGAAACCGAAATTGTGTATCCAAATGGTACAAAACTTAAAACTGTTCCAGCTGTTTGTGAACTATCCATCCGAAACAATAGCCCAGATCTCACTTCAAGATTTTGGATCACCTATTTGGACAAAAAGGAGGAACAAAAATGTTCTGGCTTACTTGTTTACACGGGTGCAGGATCAACAGGTTGGATCAGTTCCTGTTTCCCTAAAAAATTCCCTCCGTTTTCGAAACATGAGCCATTTTTCCACGTGTATTCCAGAGAAATACGAGTCAAATCACGAGAAACAGAGTTTTCCTTGGCAGATTTTAGGGCTTTGGATCAAGTGGAAGTTATTTCCGAAATGAATGGTGGTTTGGCAGTGGATTCTCTGACAGAGAGACACTACCCTTTTCCACCATATGCAAAAGCGGTAATCAAATTATCGCCTGAGAAATTATTTGTAGTCGTTCCACTAAAGAGAGGGGAATCCATGCAGGACTTACCATACGAAATCGAACAAAAACGCATCAATGGAACTGTCATTGTTCAAATTAAAGGGCGGATGGAATCTGGTCCGTTAGACCGAATCACACAAACCATACTTGATGAAATGGTTGGTGCCGATAGAAAACATTTAATATTAGATTTTTCTGAATTACGTTACATTTCTAGTTTAGGAATACGTATGATTTTAGATGTAAAAATGAACTTACAAAAACGAAACAAGGAAATGGCACTTGTTGGTGTAACAAGTTCTATCCTACAAGTGTTTCATCTTTTAGGTTTATCCAATGCATTCCAATTTTTTTCTGATCGCGAAGATGCTTTGAAGTCTTTTGAGGAGCCATCTAAGTCCTAGATGACTCCACGAATTTCCGTTTGGATATCCAATTCGGTTTTCGTTTCCTTTTTAGTGATTTCTATATTCTATTCCCTCATTTACTACGAAAACTCCTTCCTAAAAGAGGAGTCCACATCGCTCATCAATGAGAAAAACAGAAGTTTTGCGAGAGTCCAAGAATTGTCTCGAGTTAAAAACCAATTCCCTATCGCTTACCAATGCCATTATAATTTTGGATTATCTGATGGATCATTATATGAATCTACAGAAAAAATCCCTTATTCCATTTACAAAAGATTAAGGTTAGGTGATACAATTGAAATTTATAAGAAGGAATTGCTAATTTTAGGAAAACCTACGGCAATTTCGAGAATAATGGGGAATGAAGAACCACTCCCCCTTTTAGAGAACTTAGAAAAATATTTTAAACTTAGTTTTTACTATTTCCTTACTTTAACGGCTGTTTTTTTGGCAATTAGGGTTTCGGAATTGTTACTTCGAACTTATCCTTCCCAGAAAAAACCAAATGAGACTGACGTGATTGTTGTAAATAATTCTCAGGATTTACATCAAAAGTAACAAAACACATATATTTATCATATTTCACAACATACATATATTCCATATAATTGAGATGTGTATTTTGAGTCATAAACCCACGTAACCATTTGCTATCTCGATAAACTCTTTCGTATTGGATGTTAGTTGCATCTATTTTTTTGATTGATTCTGCTGACTCTTTTGAATAATCACGACTCATGATTTCTTTTTTGAGCGTCTTAATCAGGTTATATTCGAGTTTTGCTTTATTAGGTGGTAAATTTTCTGGACGTGTTTTATAGTAGTACTCGAACAACTCTTTGTCTTGGCCTTCTTTGGCATCGTGATTTTCTTGATTCACGTCGGTAGTTGTTGTTTGTGGTTTAGTGTCCTGTGCAGAGATTGAAACAACTGCTAAACTGAACAAAATGGTAAAGAGAAGGCTTTTTTTCGAGAGTTCCATAGTTACTATTATCGGATTTTCTAAGTAAATTTCAAAATAAAATTTTCGGTTTTCAAAAAGAGAAACAAGGTTCAAAACAGTTTTATCATGTCGATTCCCCCACTCATGACATTCCAGGAGGACTTTCTCTCTGGAAAATTGATCACCAAAGAATATGTCCATTTTTCGGAAATCGACTGTCCGGAATTGGACATTTGGATTGGTCGAGTGGTTAGGAGTATTTCTCTGGAATTCCTCCATGAGATTTTATTCACCATCCTAAGCGAACTTTTAGTGAATGGTTGTAAAGCCAATGGGAAACGTGTTTTTTTCTCAGAACAAGGGTTAGACTTATGGGATGAAAAAGATTATGCAAGAGGGATTAGTCTTTATAAGGAAGAATTTGGTCACCATCGCAAACGAGTCTTTTCATCTTTAGAAAAATCAAATTATTCTATCTCTCTTAGTACAATGTACAAAGAGGATTTTATTGAGTTTCGAGTTCGCAATAATGCAAAAATCCTACCAGAAGAAAAAAATCGAATCGTTAGAAGGGTCCAAGCTTCAACAAAGTATAGAAATATCAATGATGCTTACCGAGAATCCGTAGACAATGAGGAAAGTTCTGGTCTTGGCATTGTATTAATTCATATCCTACTTCGTAATTCAGGAATACCGAACCAATTTTTCGAATTGGTAACAGGTGAAGACTATACGGAAGTGATCATTCGTATTCCCAAACAATTGATCCCAAAAGATAGCCAATCACGCATCAAAGACCTTTTGATCCGAGAAGTAAATTCACTTCCGCCATTGCCAGCTCAAATTAATAAATTAATCACGATTGCAAAAAAGAAAGATGTTACTTTCCAAGAAATTGCGACTGAAGCTGAAAAAGACCCAGCGATCGCGGCTGAAATCATCAAAATTGCAAATTCACCATTATTTGGAGTCCATAAATCTATTGTTTCTGTTGTTGAAGGAGTGAAACGAATTGGTCTAAAAAACCTGGAGTCAATCTTTTTGGCCTTGGGTGCCAAAAAAATACTTAACTCTCGTTATGCGAAACAAGTTCTAGTTTGGACTCACTCTTTCAAAACTTCTATGTATGTGAAATTTTTATTAGAAGAAAAGCGAAAACACTTCCAACTTTTAGAATCTGCAACAATCGCTGCCCTACTACATGATTTAGGAAGAATGGTTCTCTTATCCCTTGATTTAAGCCAAGTGAATCAGATCCGAGTCTTGAGAAGCGACGATAATACGGAAATTTCGGAATGGGTTGAAGAATACACGGTTGGAACAACTCATTCGGAGATTGGTTATTTAATTTCTGACAAATGGCATTTCCCTGAAGAAATTTTAGACGTAATTCGTTTCCATCACAAACCTTGGCAGTGTAAATCAAGAAATAACATTTTATGCCAAATCATATACTTGGCAGACATCCTGTCAAATATCGGCAAAGGAAAAGGGAATTACTTTACTGTTGAACCAGAAGTTTTGGATTATTTTGAAATTCACTCAGAAAAAGAATTTCGAGAAATGCAAGATCGTTTTAAAGTAAAATTTGAGGAACATAGAGAAGAATACCAAAATCTCTTTATTTAAAAATGGATTGGAAATTATTACTTACACTGGAAGAAAAAGATTTAGAAGACCCGAATTTAGCTGACGAACTCAATTTAGTTGGCCATCCAGAATACCCTTTTATCTCAAGTTTATCACCCGAAGAAACTTTAGAAATATTGAAAGAATTTGTACTCGCGGAAGGTCATAAGGTCAATTTGAAGAATTTACTCAGTTATGCGCCTATATTAGAAATCACTTTAGTCAAAAAAAACTTACCATCTATTTATGGTTGATAGGATTAAAACTAAACACTTCCCAAATCTTCTTTTAAATCTTTTCCTAATTCGGTACTAAATTCAATTTTCTTAGCAACAGATTTTTCCATACTGCTAATTAATAATTCATTTGTTTTTGCCAATCGATCCGCCATAATAGAAACCATCTTGGCTGCGAATTTCGGATTTTTAACCAAGAAATTTTCTAACTGTTGTTTACTCTCAATTACTGCTAATTCACAGTTTGTAATTGTCCTTGCAGTTGCACTCCTTGGATTGGAACTAAACAAAGCCATTTCTCCAAAAAAATCCCCAGGTTTCATGAGCGCCAATCGTGTTTGGCTGTTATTAACAGTAAAAAATATTTCTACATTCCCTTGCAAAATGATGTACATAGCATTATTCAACTCCCCTTCTTTGAAGATCCTTTGGTTCGGCGGAATGTTGAGTTTGCTCATAAAATGGTGACTCCTATATCTATTTTTGGCTATTTTGGCTAAAATCTGAATTCATTTTCCTTTCCATCCTGAAATATAAAATGAAAATGTTCGAAAAGGACAATTACGATATGGAATGGGAATTATTAGGGATCATACTAGCAGGGATGTTGGCACTTACGTTTTACTTCTTCCGCATTCCATTATTATTTCCAGTGCCAAACCAATCAAAAAATAGCAGAGAATCACGTTTTGATGTATTAAGAGGGTTTGCAATGATAGGAATTGTAATGATTCATATCCATTCTTACTTTCAGTTTTTTCATCCTGGTGATACTTTTATTATCCATAATACATTGATGTTATCGAATTTGGCACGTTTTTCTGTCCCAATGTTTATCCTGACATCAGCTATTTTTCTAAAAATAAAGGAAGGTTATTGGATATCAAAATTTAGGCACTTAGTTGTACCTTATACGGTATTCTCAATTTTTGGGTATTGGATTAAATACAATCATTATTCACTCAATGAGTTTTTTACTTTTTATGCTTTAGGTAAAGTGTTTACACCCTTCTATTTTGTACCTTTGTTGTTACAATTTTACATATTATTCTATATTTTGAATCCAATCATGAAAGAAGATAATTGGCGAAATATAATCCTATTAATTTCCTTTTTAATCAACGTGATATCCAATTTAGGGTTTTTTGATACTTTTTTACCGATTGAGTACCATTCAATTTCAATCTTCAATTATATTTTTTTCTTCGTTCTAGGAATTCATATAGGGAAAACAAAACAATCGAATTCTGAAATCAATCAGAATTCAAAATTTATATTATCAATTTATTACGTTTTATCTTTAATTTTGGTACTAATAGTTAGTCATTTATTTGGTACAGACTTAAAAAATCACCACACCATATATCCGATACTATTTCTGTTATTCGTTTGGCAATACCTGAATGATTTCAATGGATCAATATCCAAAATCCTCAGTTATATAGGAAATCAAAGTTTATTTATCTTCCTACTGCATCCATTTATCATACACTTTATGCACAGTGTAGATCCATATACCTTTGGAGGTCCATTTTTTGGGTATGTATTGACACTATTATTGAACGTAGGAATTCCAATTTTAATATCGATTATAATCCAAAAGGGTAAGTTTTTATATCAATCACACCACTTGACCTAATAGCTGTGAACGCTTTTGCATATTCTACTAACACGTTCAAAACATAGTTTAATCTACTTCGGATATATGTATCTTCCTTAGATTCTGGTGATTCCGAATTTAAAAGTGTTTCTACATGTCTCACAATAACGTGGTCTGGAATGTAAACGATTCTTGTATTTTTGTAACTAGACATTCTCAATTCGGCATTTGGGTAACTTCCACCCATTCCACTTGATACCGTTATTATAAGCCCTGGTTTATGAGAAATGTCCCCACCAGATAAATATAGGAAAAAGTTTTTCATCGCTGGACTTGCCATACCAGCATATTCTGGAGTAATAAATACAAATGCATCCGATTCAGACAATCCTTGGTTGTATTCGTTCCAAAACTTTTTTATCTCCGAATCTTTTTCCCACATTCCAGGCTCCCAAATTGGTAATGGTGAATTACCTAAGTCTAGAATTTTAATTTCGATGCCTTTATCTTTTAAAATTGATGCTAAAAAATTTGTTACTTTTAATGATTGTGAATTTTTTCTATGACTTCCGCTTACTAACGTTATCCTCATTTAGGTCCACCTCCTTGGTTTCTATTTCCCTTATAATGGGCTTTCTTTTTATTTTTCCATTTTCTATTATTGTGTCCGCTTGGTTTGGACTCACCTTTGTCTTCATTTTTTCTTTGGTGGTGATTTTGTTTTTTTTCAGAAAAATTTCTATCTTTTTTATTTTCTCTATCTTTCGTGAATCTTAGCTTCTCATCACCAAACAACTGTATGTATCCAAACAAAAAAGAAGCTAGAATTCCATGAATTTTCTCCCATTGTTTTTTATCAAGTTCCCCAAAAACTGGATGGTCAGCAAACGGTCCAGAATGTAATTTAAAAGCCGTTAAAGATGTTTTTAATCTTAATTGTGCAGATTCTGGATCACCTAAGTCTTTAGGTGGGAAACCGGGGATTTGATTTGCCTTCGTATAATGGCCAGTTGATATAAGTTTCGCAAATTTATATTTTCCTAAAAGTTTATTTATAGTTGTTCTTTTGGTAGTATACCCTACTCCCTGAATGGATAATTCAATGGACTCAGCCAAAAAATCAAAAATTTGCGATAATGTAATGTCTGATTTTTGTTTTTTTTCGCAAGTGATTATAATTGATAATTCTTTTTCGATATCATCTATTGTTTTTAATTTTAAAGTTGATTTCATTTTTCCCCTATTCACTGATACCGTATTTTTTTTTGAGCGAGTTTAATTCCTTTAAAAAACTCTCGCGCAATTTACTATTTAGTTTTCCGACATTAATGCTAATTTTAGTCTGCGATAATCCAACACGGGGTGAAATGATTTCACCCCCTCTATTTTCCTTTCTTTTTAGTAAATCTTCTAAATTTTTGACTGACAATGGCTTACCACTTATGATCAATTCCATTACTGATTTTTGATCTAATCTTGCTATACTGCTAAGTTGTTTAACATACCTTTCACTGTAACCTAAAAGATTTGAAACTTCATCGGCAGTTTTTTTCTTTTCTTTCCTTAGATATTGGATTGCCTTTCCAACTTCCCAAGGATTTAAATTTTTTCGTTTTTCATTTTCTGCTAAAGACATTTCGTAACAAACATCTTCGTTTGCATCTGTTACAATGGCTGGTATTTCTTTCCAGCCCAACTTTAATGCAGCACGGTATCTTCGTTCACCAGCAACGATTAAATACTTACCTTTTTCTTTTCGAACCAGTATGGGTTCTATGAGACCTAGTCGTTCCATGGAAGGGAGTAAATCAGAAGTATCTTCTCTACCAATAAGCCGAGGTTGGGTTGGATTTGGAAATATTTGGCTTAACTCAAGATGAGAAGGATTCTTTTTTTTCTCAGAATAAGCTGATATTAAATCTAAGGCTTGGAATTCAGTTTTTTTGGACATTGATTTTCTCTTTAACCTCTATTGCCAATTCTCGAAAATTTTTCATAGTTGCTAGGTCGATTTTTGATAAAAAACTCATTTTTGCCTGAGCCTGCGGAATGGATTCACGCCTTTGAATAACGGTTTCAAATACAGGGAAATATTTTTTAACTCCCTCTGCCAAACCAGCCAAAGCTTTTTGGCCTTCGAATTGATTTAAGACAGCACCTAAAAGTTTTAATCGTTGATTGGCTTTTCTTTGAATTTTTTGGATGGTTTCATACAAGTCTCGAATCCCTTGTAAACTAAATGCCCTAGTTTGAATTGGTACAAGAATATAATCTGCACAAATCAATGCATTTTCTAAAATTAATCCTAACGAAGGAGGACAATCAATGATGATATATTCATAATTTGATCTTAATGGTAAAATCGCCTCTTTTAATAATTCAAAGTCATCTCTTTCATAAGGTGTTGTCAGGTTTGCTAGTTCCAATGTGGAAGGTAATAAATCAAAATTCTTCGCTACTGTTTTGATAAGGGGTTCAATGTTTCTTGGTTTTTTTCCACGATATCCCAAATAATCCATTATTGAAGTAACATCGTCATTTAGAAATAACTGAGTAGCATTCGCTTGTGGATCCCAATCAATTAATAATACTTTATGTTTTTCCGAAAGTGCTTCTGCTAAGTATAAGCTGATAGTTGTTTTCCCCTCCCCTCCCTTTTGGTTAGAGATTGCTATAACGTTACTATCAAATCCTTCCGAATGATTGATTTCAAAATATTTGGAAAGTACCGACTTCTTAAATTCACCAGTTTTCCATCCAGGAACTTTTAATGCCGTTACCCTCTGCTGAAAATCATCGAGGCTTATCCCAACAAATTTTGCAGCCTCTTCAGAATCAAAAACTGTTTCCACTTTACCTAACCTACTCTAACCATCGTATCTTGATGACTATTGTCAATTTAATTATGTCTCTTAGGGGTGAAATCATTTCACCCCTAAGAGGTAATTTTAATTGGAGATGTTAACTCACCAAGTTTCCTCAAAACACCTAGAGGAAATCAAATTACGAATTTACAACATTGAGGTAATATTCATTCTAAGTTGGTGCAAAATTTTTTCAAATTTTTCCTCGTTTTTACCTCTTTACTAGTTATTACTACTCCAACGAAATCTGAAGTTATTTGGGGACCATCCATCGAAAAATCCGGAGGTGAGTACATCTTTGAAACAGGCAATAAATACCCAAATTTATCAGGTATTCGTGGTGGTTCTAGAATTTCCTTCCCGCGCACTTTCACATTATTTGGAATCCAGGGAATTTATACAAAAGATAGATGGGAAATTAATGGAAAACTGAAAACAACGGGTTGGAATCAAAAATCAGGTGAAGCTAGGGATGAAGATTTTTTTCTAGGAACAGTTTCGACTGAAAATTCAACAAATATTGCAACCCGAGAATGGAGTTACCGTGACTCAGCAACTGTATATTCAGGAAGCAGAAATTTTGCCGACGGAAAAGGTAAATCTACCATTGTTGAAAACAGAATCGAGCTTTTTGGTCGTTATTATTTTCAGGATGCAAATCCTGATTACTGGAAAGAAGGTTCTGGTTTTTTCATAGCAACAGGAGCCCGATATTCCTACTTCAAATACCTTTTTTATGATGTGAATCAATACATAGAATCAACTCCTGTTTTTTATGCGCCGATAGGATTAGGATTAAGTTACTCTAATGATCTGTGGGAATTTTTTTATGGTGGTGGTTATCGATATTCCAAAAACAATTTATATTTCGATTTTAGTTTTATGCCTTCAATCGGAAGGATAAAAACCAGAGATTTTCATGTTCAGAGATCGATTAACTTTTTCTCTGAAAATTATGGCTTCGGATGGAGTTCTAAAATTGAAGTAGGTTACCAATTTAATCCAACATGGTTAAGTTATTTTAGACTCAATCATAGACGATTTTTCTCAGAAGGGAGATTCACTTCTCAAGGAGGATTGACCGTGGCTGATTTGACTTCAAATCTGGTCTCTGGATTTAAATCTCATATCAATATTAAAGACTTTTCAATCGAATTAGGAGTTCTCAACAAAATAGAATGGAACCACGGCATCGATAATGCAGAAAAACAAGAATCAGGAATTAAAGAAAAAATAGAAACGAATGACTCAAATTGAAATTGAAAGAAAAATCACAAAAAGTAAAAATATATCATTAACTGTATATCTAAACGGTAGGGTCGTACTAAAACACCCAGCAAAAATTTCAAAAATTCAATTAGAAAACTTTATCGCCGAAAAACAAAACTGGATCTTAAACAAACTACAAAAAATCCCTAAAGATTTACCAAAGAGCCTCAAATTTGAAGACGGTGAAACAATTCACATATTCGGGGAAAGTGTAAAAATTTATTTCAATGACAAAAAGACATTCTACGATCCTATGAATGGTTTTTATGTAAAAAAAGAGAAAAATGAGATATTAAGAAAGAAAAGAGCAAAACATTATTTAAAATCCCTATTAACTTCTAAAATTGAACCATTAGTAAAAAAATTTGAATTCAATTTAAAAACGAAGGTAAACAAAATTAGCATAAGGACAATGCGATCATTATGGGGAAGTTGTAATTCCAAAAATTATATATCAATCAACTTAAGCTTAGTACATTGCCCAGATTATATTATAGATTACATTATCTTACATGAAATTTCACATACGATCGAGCACAACCACTCACAAAAATTTTGGAATTTGGTAAAAAGTCAAAATCCTAATTTTAAAATAGCTGAAAAATGGCTAAGAGAATGCGGTAAAAATTATATTTACTATTTAAATTAAATGAAAGATAAAATTAAAGTACTGTTTATTTGTTTGGGTAATATTTGTCGATCTCCAGCGGCTCAAGGTGCATTCGAAAATTTAATAAAAAAAAGAAAATTAGATCACATGTTCGAAGTTGATTCTTGTGGTACATCTGGTTATCACGATGGAGAACTACCAGACCCTCGGACACGCAAAGCAGCACTTCAACATGGAATCCAATTGACCCATCGATCTAGAAAATTACAATCTAAGGATCTTCAATACTTTGACTATTTAATTGTTATGGATAATAACAATTATAACGAATTACTAAGTCTAACAAATGATGAAGCCCTAAAAAATAAAATTTTTAAATTCGGAAAATTTCGTTCTGATACAGGACCTGATATAGTTCCTGACCCGTATTATGGAAGTGAAAAGGACTTTGAAAACGTTCAAGAATTAGTAGAGAACTGTTCTATTGGCTTCTTAGATTACTTAGGAGTATAAATGTGTCCCAATTAAAGAAAAAGATTATTATCATTGGTGCTGGTTTTGGTGGACTACAAGTTATCAAATCACTCGGGAACAAGGAAAACTTTGAAATTTTAGTAATCGATAAAAAGAATCATCATCTGTTCCAACCATTACTTTACCAAGTAGCAACTGCAGTACTTTCTCCAGCAGATATAGCGATTCCAACTCGATCTATAACAACCGATTTTAAAAATGTAAAAATTTTATATGGTGAGGTGACAGGTATCAACTTTAATACAAGAGAAGTGTCATTTCAAAACCATAACGAAAAATATGATTATCTGGTAATTGCTACAGGAGCAAAAACCAGTTATTTCGGAAATTCTCAATGGCAATCAAAAACCTTAGGATTGAAAAATTTAAAAGATGCATTGGCAATTCGAAAACAGATTCTATTATCTTTCGAACAAGCCGAATTAATCGGAGATTACGAAAAAGCAAAAAGTTTAATGCATTATGTGATTATTGGCGGAGGACCAACTGGAGTTGAGTTAGCAGGTTCCATTGCTGAGTTATCACATAATATCATTCGAAAAGACTTACGTAGTATCGATTCGGGTATGACAAAAGTAACCTTAATAGAAGCTGGTCCAAGATTATTAAATGCATTCAGCGAAAAATCCAGCTCCTTCACAAAGGAAAAGTTAGAAAGTAGGGGAGTTGAAGTATTAACTAACTCACCTGTATTGGATATAACCGACACGGGAGTTGTCCTCAAAGATAGAACGATTGTATCTAATACTATCATATGGGCTGCAGGAGTTGAGGGCTCAGAACTATCACAAAAACTTTCAATTAACAAGGATAAGGCGAATAGAATCGTTGTAGATGAATTTTGCAGAACAATAGAATATCCAAATGTATTTGTTATTGGAGATGCTGCCAATTTTAGTAAAGGTTTAAACAGACCTCTGCCAGGAGTTTCTCCTGTTGCCATGCAACAAGGGAGATATGTAGCTAAAATCATACAATCAATTGAAAAAAATAAAACCTTAATTCCATTTCAATATTTTGACAAAGGTAATATGGCAACCATCGGAAGGACAGATGCAGTTGCTGAGTTTGGCGGAATACGGCTAAAGGGTATAATGGGTTGGTTTGGGTGGCTCTTT
Source organism: Leptospira limi (assembly GCF_026151395.1). Classification (NCBI taxonomy): domain Bacteria; kingdom Pseudomonadati; phylum Spirochaetota; class Leptospiria; order Leptospirales; family Leptospiraceae; genus Leptospira; species Leptospira limi. The sequence continues at coordinate 151,253 of NZ_JAMQPV010000004.1, read as the reverse complement.
GTACACCTTGTTTACCAAGTTGGATTCAAAAATAAGATGAGCACTCTCATCAGTTGGGTTTGGAGTTATTTAACATTTCGAGCCGGCTCAAGACTAATCCAAGAAGAAGCAAATGATGCATCAATTGGAACGTAAATTGAACTCATTTTTCTTTGCTTCTGAAATGCATTTTTTATAAGCCAATTCTGTATTGCCAATCCAATAGATCGTATTGGTATCGGTTGCACCATCTGGTGTGTGTTTTTGGAGGATAGGTATCATATACAAATATCCATTCTTTCGAGTTGTATTACATTCATCATGTAATTGTTCCTCTCTAGATAGTTGACTGCAATGAAAGTTAAAGAAAATGAAAATTACAGAAAAAATAAAACGACTCATTTAGAATTTTGAAGTATTCCTTTTAATTCATTAAATTCTTTAACTTGTTCTGGAGAACATTTAGCTAATTGATTCTCTATGAAGGAAAGGTCTTCTTCCGCTTTTTGTAGTTGAGCCTGTTTGTATTCTGGTTTATGAGTAACCTTTAGTATAACTTCTCCAGTGTAACCAGTATCTCCATTCGCTTCAAGAAGAATCGATTTGGCTCTTTTTAGATAAATAGGAATGAGTGATTGAATTGTCGCATCTTTTGAAAACTCATTGATGCCAAAAGATAAGAAAGTTATTTTTTTTCTATGAATGGAAGTGAGATCTGCCTTTTTTTCACAATCAACCAAGGAGACACATTGTTTCAATGTTCTATTTTGTCCCAATATTGTGGTTACACAAATTAAAAAAACTACACACAGCCGAAGAAATAACATACCACAAATACCATCAGAGCAAAATAAAGAATCAAGTCTATTTCGCCAGATAAATGTTTACAATCCGAAGGTGCCGAGAAACCATATATTTATGTTGCCGATTTCAATTCGCACCAAATTTCACTCAATCGAGGGATTGGAGTGGGGGAATCCACAAGGCATTCCAATTCTGTGTTTTCATGGTTGGCTCGACAATGCAAATAGCTTTGCACCTCTTGCTCCTTATTTTCCAGAGTATAGATTCATCTCAATTGATTTCCCTGGTCATGGCAAATCAAGCCACAAACCTGAAAACACAGTGTATTACTTTGCAGAATACGCATTAGAAATTGTATCCATCGTCCAATCTTTAGGAATAGAAGATTTTATATTAATGGCCCATTCAATGGGAGCCGCCATTTCCACGTTAGTTGCTGGTACAAATTTATTAAAAATCAAAAAACTTATTTTGATTGAAGCTCTTGGCCCACTAACAAATGTTTCACAAGCTGCACCTGATATCATGTCGGAGGCAATCAGACAGATTCTTCACCCAAGAGGGAAAAAAGAAACCTATTTTCTTGATATGGAGTCCGCGATTACGATTCGCCTTAGAGCAGGGGACATGACAGAAAATTCTGCTTCCGTGCTAATGGAAAGAGGAATTGAAAAAACTCCACGTGGGCTAAAACCAAGACGGGATATTCGATTACATTTTAATTCTTTTTTTCGTTATACGGAAGAACAAGTAGTTTCGTTTTGCGAAAGAATAGATTGTCCAACATTACTCATACTAGGCGACAAATCCAATTTCCCGATTGCAAATGCCTTCCCTAATAGAAAATCAGCAATCAAAAACTTATCCGAAGTGATTTTAAGCGGTGGTCATCACTTGCATATGGATCACCCGGAAAAGGTTGCACACGTCATACATCAATTTCTAAACGAAGAGACTCCAAAGGACACACAATGAATTCACCTATCGAAAATCCATCCAGACATGGTTACGAAATCCATCATGACACTTGTTTTGGTTGCGGAAAGGAAAACCCACTTGGGCTTGTAGCAGATTTTACTTTCCACGATGATACTGGAGAGGTAAATTTTACATATAATTTCAAAAAACTTTATAATGGTGCACCAGGATTCGTGCATGGTGGTATTTTGTCGACAGTGTTAGACGAAGCAATGGGAGGACTGTGTTTCCATTTAGGTTACATCGTCATGACGGATACAATGAGTTTTAAATTCCATAAAGCAACTCCTGTCGAAACAGAATTATTAATTCGTGCATGGCCCATAAAAAAGGCCAAAAGAAAGGTATTACTTGAATGCGAATTAACCTCCTTAAATGGGGAAATTCTATATGTAAAAGGGGAGGGTGCATTTCATATACTCCCTCCAAGATTTTTCTCAGAAAAATTGACAGGCGGGAAAATAGCGATTGCGAATGAATTATTATCTGTTAATAAATTGAAACGAGCACATCTCTTTGACAGGATAGAAACATGAATCGAAAAATTTATGCATTAATGATCACAACATTGCTAATCCAATGTTCAGGTGCATCAGTAAAAGATGGATCAGGTGACCAGGAATTTGAACTCAAATTAACAAAGGGTAAATGGATCCGCACCGAACGATTCAAAAATTCAGGTGGAATTCGAGCTGTTGGAGAAGTGAAAGCAGAATGTGGTGGAACAAAATGTACAGAAGACCAGGTTTCCAAATTTGCAGCACCAAAAATTAAATCACTCCCTAAACATGGTTATTGGGAAGAATACATTCAATTCGAACAACCAGGGTCAACTCCTGAAAATCCAAAGTATAAATCTACACTTGACCAAATCGGAGAATACGTTGACGGGAAAAAAACAGGGATTTGGAAAAAACCTGATCCAGAAAATCCTCAAAAATTCATTGCGGAAACTCCATGGGTCGATGGCAAAAAGGAAGGGATCGCCAAAACGTACGATAAACAAGGGAACGTATCTTCTGAAACTACATATGTAGATGACAAAAAAAATGGTCCGTACTTCCGAAAAAATAACAAAGGTGAGTGGGTAGAAAAAGGTGCCTTCAAAGAGAATGAAGAAGATGGAGAATGGTTATATTATTTTGTAGGTTCCGATGGTAATGGTATCAAAACAAAAGTTTCCTATTCCAATGGTTTAAAAAATGGATTAGAAATAAATTATTATAAAGATGGTGCCATAGAGTCACAAGGGAATTATTCTGCAGATGTTAGAACTGGCCTTTGGAAAATGTTTGGAAACAAAGGGAATATCTTAGCAGAAGGAAATTATTCTAAAAAAGAAAACTCTGAAAATTTAGATATCAAATACGAAAGGACAGGGATTTGGAAAGAATACTATCCTGATGGAAATTTATTTGGTACAGGACCAAGAAAACATACGAGAACTGGTGAGTGGAAGTTTTATTATAAAAACGGACAAGTCGCCTATCATGGAAATATGGCCAATGAAAGTATGTTAGAATCTGCAAAAGTTTACGACCAATCAGGCAAAATTTTAGGCGAAGGAAAAATGTTTTTTTCAATTGTTAAAATTGACGAAGAACTCCAAGACTTAAAATTAAATTATAAACCAAGTATACCTTATACTTACTTCTATCCATCTGGAAAAAAAAGAATGGTGATTCGTTCCACTGAAGATGCGACTGAATATTCAGAAGATGGAAAAGAATTAGGAAGAGGTCCTGTTGAACCACAAGGTAGAAAAATGGGATGTTGGACAATCGGTGGTAAAACAGAGTATTACATGATAGATAAACCAATGCCAAAGATGACTGCTTCTCAATGCAAATAGACAAAGAACAAATCAAAGAAATCTCCGATCAAATGAAACTCATTCGGTCGGAATTAGCGGAATCAATATCAGGGATGGATGAAGTGATCCAATCCCTATTTGTAGCACTTGTTGCAAATGGACATATTTTATTGGAAGGTATGCCAGGCCTTGCAAAAACATTGGTCGCTAAAAACTTAGCATCCATTATCGATGCCAAGTTTTCTCGAGTTCAATTCACTCCAGATTTATTACCAGCAGATTTGATTGGAACAAATATATTCAATCCAAAAACTTCCTCATTTGAAATTAGAAAAGGCCCAATTTTCACGAATGTATTGTTAGCCGACGAAATCAATCGCGCGCCAGCAAAAGTGCAATCTGCACTCTTACAATGTATGGAAGAACGACAAGTTTCGATTGCGGACCAAACTTTTGATTTGAATCCTCCATTTTTTGTCATCGCAACTCAAAACCCAATTGAACAAGAAGGAACTTATCCGCTTCCAGAAGCACAATTAGACCGATTTCTTTTTAAAGTAAATGTTGATTATCCTAGTTTTGAAGATGAAGTTTCAATCCTTCACCAACACGGGAATGTAAATTTTGAAAAAAAATCACTGAAAAAAGTGATGAAACCAAAGGAAATCCAGCGAATATCAGAAATTTCAAACCATGTTTTTGTTGATCCAAAATTATTCTCTTATATCGTTCAATTAACACGCAATACACGGCCAGAATCCACATCAGACAAAGACTTAAAAGTATTACTTTCACATGGAGTAAGCCCGAGAGCAAGTCTTGCCTTACTGAAAGTAAGTAGAATTAATGCCTTATTAGAAGAAAGAACGTTTGTCATACCAGAGGACATCCAAAGGTATTTTCCTGAAATTGTTAAACATCGACTTCACCTAACAATTGATGCTATCAGTGAGGATGTAAGCACGACTTCCATTATCAAAAGGATTTTAACAGTTACGGAAGTTCCTTAAAATGCTTGATCCCGAACTAAAAAGGTTACTCCAAGTCTTACAATGGGAATCTAAGAAAAAATTCATTTCAAATAGGCGAGGACTTATCTTTACGAATGATAAGGGAAGAGGGCTTGATTTTAAAGAAGTAAGAAATTACCAATACGGTGACGACATTCGTTATATCGATTGGAATGTAACATCTCGGACTGGCGAACTCCATACAAAAGAATTTTACGAAGAAAAAGATGCCACAATTCTAATCTTCATTGATTTAAGCCAATCTATGGAAGGTATAAAAGCAAAAACTGCCTTCCAAATTGCATTATTTTTATCATTATTTCACATCAAAATAGGGAACCGAATTTTTTTAATCAGTTTTTCGAATCAGACAATTTCGTCCAACAAATGGTTAAAAACAGAAACCGAAGTGCTCACTTATTTCGAAAATCTGAATAAACAGAAACATGGAAACCAAACAAACTATACAATAGCAAGCCAATATGCATTTAAAATCCATCCAAAGTATGCAGTTACGTATTGGATCAGTGATTTTAATCATCTAGCAATTTGGACAAAAACATTTTCGATCCCCAAAGTATGGGACCAATATGGAATTTGGATTTCGGATCCTATCGATGATTTGAATTTTCCATTTTGGTTAAAGTGGTTTCAGCCAATTTCACAGGAAGGGATCAAACTTAAAAGTCCAATGACAACTTATGACGAAGATAAAACGGCAGCAAAAAATTTATTTGGGAACAAACTAATTAAAATAAACCCTAGTTTAAAATTGAATAACCAAATCCTTCCTTTGTTCAAATCACAAAAACATGGCTAAAATAGTTTATATTTTTATTTTCTCTGCTTTTCTTTTTTCGATTTTCCCTGCACCAAAGGAAAGAATCCCATCAGGAGATCTATATGTTGGAGACACCATAGAATATACCATTGAATGGGAGAATAATGTATCAGACGTTAGTTTAGAAGTAGGCAAGTTTTACGAAGACCATACTTTGCCTACCTTCGAAATTCGAACTGTAAAAAAAGACAAAAATAAAATCACTGCTTCCGTTATTTTTTTTGTGCCTGGAGATTTCTTTTTACCAGTGAACTGGAAGGAAGATGGTATAGAAACAAATTCGAAACTTAAAATTTCAGTCCTTAGCAACTTAACAGGCAATGAAACTGAAATTGAAGATATAGAACCACCAATCCAATTTTCAGGTCCTTATGCGTTGAGACTAATTGGACTCATCGCTTTTACAATTTTGAATTTATATTTATTATATGCTTTGTATTTATATTGGAAATCAAAGCCAAAGATCATCGATGCTATCTGGGAAAAACCTCCCAAATTATTAGAATCTACTAAACGACTACACCTCTTAGAACAATATCTCAATTCAGAAACTATAGACGAGAAAGAACTTACATTTCGAATTAGTAATTACTTAAAGGAAGTATACTCGGAAAAATTTGAAGAGAACTTATTAGGCACAACTGACTCTGAATTTTTAGCAATTTTACATGATAAAACTCATATACCTGACTCTTCCATTCGAGACTTAAGACTTTATTTTAGAGACCTAAAATACAATCAAAATAGTAATACGATTTCAAACGAGGACGCGAGAATCATTTGGAATCGTATTAAAAAGGATTTTCTTTTATAATATGGATTACTTCCAAAGACCATATTTATTATTACTTTTGATCCCAATCATAATTATTTTCATCTATCAATGGAAAACAAATCCATATGGCCCTATTTTTTTTGTACAATCCGACAGATTCCAAGAGCATAAATCAACAATTTGGGTAAGCTTCAAAAAACAATTTTATATTTTTAATGAGATTTTGATTTATCTTGCAATGTTATCTTTGGTTTTTGCTTCCGCAGGTCCAGGAGCAAAATACAACCTAATGCCTGATAACACTAAAGGTGTTGATATTATGATCGCACTTGATATCTCGGGCTCTATGGTTAACTCCTATGATTTTTTACCAAAAAATCGACTCTCTGTATCAAAAGAATTATTAAGAGCATTCATTCAAAAAAGAATTTATGATCGAATAGGGATTGTTGTATTTGCAGGAGCAGCGTATCTGCAGTCACCACTTTCAAGTGACCGAACTGCCTTGGATGAGTTAATTGAAGATACTTCGAATGAAGATATAGAAGAACAAGGTACAGCGATTGGAGATGCACTCGTTTTATCTACATATCGATTAAAAAATTCAGAAGCTAAATCAAAAGTAATCATCCTTTTAACAGATGGAGTATCAAATACTGGAAAACTAGATCCAGAAACAGCAGCATATACTTCAAAAACATTAGGCATCAAAGTGTATTGTATAGGTATTGGCAAAGAAGAAGGCCAATACGAAGTAAATTATGAATCATTACAGAAAATTTCATCCGATACCAGCGGAAGATTTTTTAGAGCTGAATCGCCTGAGGTTTTGGGGGAAGTATTAAACGAAATCGATAGGCTAGAGGTTGTCGAATTACCTTCAAAACCTCTTGAAATCCAAGAAACGAAATTCCCTTCCTTTGTGTTTGTCGTTTTTCTATTCCTATTCTTAAATCTAATTCTAAAATTTTACCCCTTACAAGAGAAACTCTAATGGAAATGAAAACTGTCATTTTATTTGGATCTATCACCATTCTTTTGGGAATTCTCGTTGCTAGTATCAAAATCTTCATCAATTTCAAAGCTTCACAACTTACAAAAAAACATTTAGAATTTAACTCAAGGCTTACCACTTCCAATCAGTTTTTATTATTCTTACGTTATCTATCACTATTGTTTGCTCTCATTTTGTGTTTATTGTCTTTATACAAAATCAAATCAATTGATGTGGAATCTACAAAGGAATTTGAATCTACGGATATCTTATTTGTAGTCGATGTAAGTTTATCTATGAATGCAATAGATGTTAAACCAAATCGTCTGAAACGTTTTCAGGATCTAATATTGAGGACACTTCCTGAATTAAAAGGTAATCGAATTGGGATCATTGTATTTGCAGGCCAATCATTTTCGTTTTGTCCGATGACTACTGATTTATCTGCCGTTTCAGATTACATACAATCGTTAAGTGTAGAAATGGTAGGGACAAAAGGCACAAATTTAGGAGTTGCTCTAGAAAGAGTTGGGAAGGTACTTAAAAAAAATCAAGGAATTCGATCATCTATCACTGTCATTGTTACTGACGGGGAAGACCACGAAAAACAGTCGTTACCGGATCTAGAAAATGAAGTAATGGTTTGGGGGGTCGGAACAGAAGAAGGTGGACCAATCGAATTTAGGGATCCGAGTACCGGGAAAGGCGGATTTGTTACGTATGACTCCAATTTGGTGGAATCACCTTATGGAGACAATGTTATAGTATCCAAATTAAATAAGGAATTTTTAGAAACGATCGCAGAAAAATATAATGGCGAATATTCCAACATATCCTTTTATCCTGATGGGAGTTTCCAACTTATCGACAAAGTGAAGGTGATGAAAAAAAACAAGATCCAAAGATTGGAAAAATTTAAAAATGAAGATGGAGCACATCCATATTTGTTACTCTCTTTGTTGTTTTTATTACTAGAAAGAATTTTCTCCATTGGACTTCAGAAAAAATCCCCACTCAAAATGATTACTCTCTTATTTTGCGTCATCCTTTTCCAACATAGCTTAGAGGCATGGGAGTTGGATCCAGGAGGGAATGCTGTAGAAAGGGGAGTTAAATCTTACCAAAACCAGAATTTCAATGAGAGCCAAAAAGAATTTTTGAACGCAAAGGAATACTTCCAAGATGACCCAAGATTAATTTACAATGAAGCAGCAAGTGCTTATCAATTAGGAAAGTACAATGAAGCAAAAGAACTTTCAGAAAAAATTCTTTCCCATCCTAAATCAAACTCCAACCTCAAATCAAAAGCAAATCTAACATTGGGAAACATTTTTAGTAAATTAGGCCAAAAAGAAAATGCCCTCAACTCCTATGTGGAAAGTTTAAAACATAACCCCAATCAAATCGCGGCAAAAAAAAACATAGAACACTTAACGAAAAAAAACCAATCTAAGCAAAATCCATCGGAAAACCAAAAACAAGGGAATGGTGAAAATCCGAATCCTTCAGAATCAAAACCACAAAATGACAAAACGAATCCTTCCAAACAAAAGCAATCCGATATCGACAGGATGTTTGAGCCATTTTCCAACGACTCCATTTTAAAAAATAAACGGGGAGGTCCAATTGATAATGAGAAATTTTGGTAAATTGATTCCATTTGTATTCTATTTTCTCTTTGCCTCTATTACAAACTTATACTCTACGGAAGTGGAATTTTTTTTCCATCCAAACGAATTCTCTTTAGGAGAATTTGCAAAATTAGAAGTAAAAGCTTATGGAGACAAACCCTTTCGAACATTACAAACAAACGTAAAACGTAATGGTGTCAGAATACGATATGTTGGGAGTGGCACCGAAACTCAAATCGTAAATTTCAAAGTATCTAAATCACAAATCATCAACTTTTACGTTGATACAGAACAAGAAGGAAATTTCCAATTACCCGAAATAACGGTTGAGTATGCGGGCAAACAATATTCTTCACCTCCTTTTGACTTTAAAGTCAGTAAAAAAACAAAAAATCCACCAAATAGTTTTTTTAAGTCTTTTCCGTTTGATATAGATGAACCAACTACCGGAGAAAATCCAGAGGTATCCTTTCATACGAATAAGTCGGTATTTTACAAAGGTGAACCTATAGTTGGTTACTTTGTTTTGTACTATGATCAATATAGGCAACCTTTCCTAGAGAGAGACCCGAACCAATCCATCTCATTTCCATTTTTTCTTTCAGAAACTTTAAGGCAAGTGACAGTTCAAATCGAACCAGAAGTCGTAAGGAATAATGTACTTAAAAAAACTCTGGTGTTTGCAAAAGAAATTTATGGATTAACAGCACTTAGATCAGGGAGTTTCCTTTTAGGTAAAACTAAATTCATAACAGGCGATAGTTTACGATTCAATTCACTCCAACAAACAATTGATACAATACCTGCAAAGGTCATTGTTTTAGACCTTCCAAAAAACTCACCTCATGATTTTAGAGGCGCTATTGGGAACTTTAAAATGCACATCCTCAGCTCTCCCAAACAGGTGTATGTTGGTGAAACTGCATACATTGAGATCATGATAGAAGGAGAAGGTGGATTTGAAGGAATATCACCAATGGTTTTTTCTAATCAAAAGATTCAGTGTATCAATCAATCAAAAGTAAAAAATTTCCAACAACTAGACTCAGGAGAATACGGATTCCTTTCAAAAGTAAAATTTCTTTACAGCTATCAAATCGAAAAAATGCCAATGGAAAAAGTGGAGCCTATCCAATTAAGTTTTTTCTCCCTAGCAGAAAAAAAATACAAAACAATCTCTATCAATTTTCCAGAATTTCAAATTCTACCGAAGAGGAAAATAGCGGAAGTAATTCCTCCAAAAAAGGAAAAATTACAATTAGAATTACCTTTCTTCTCTTTAGTTTTACTTGCAGTTTTAGGAATCCTTGGTTACGTAGCACTTAAAAAGTATAAACTAAATGTGGAGACCAATTCTTTTGTTCGTATGGTTGAAAGTTTTGGCAAAAAAAGAGATTTTTTCTTAACAGAACATTTAGAAAAAAAGGGAGTACCAAAAACCGATTCCATATGGCTCACCGAATTGATCAGTAATCACACTGACCTCTCCCATTTATATAAAAACTTATCGAAAAAAGACAAGATGATGGCATTACACATTGCCAAAACATTAAAAACAAAGGAGTAACATATGTCAGCTGAAGAAAAAGGCAAAATAAGTGTCGAAACAGAAAACATTTTCCCGATCATTAAAAAATGGCTCTATTCCGAAAAGGATATTTTCCTAAGGGAACTTGTTTCCAACGCAAGTGATGCAATCACCAAACTAAAAAAAGTAGCCTTGACAGAAGAATTTGAAGGTGGAAGTGATTACCGCATTGACCTAAATTTTGATGTCGATAAACGAATTTTAACCATCGAAGACAATGGGATTGGAATGACCATCGATGAAGTTAAAAAATACATCAATCAAATTGCTTTTTCTGGTGCCACAGACTTCGCCAAACAATACCAAAATGCCGAAAATAAAGCAGAGATCATCGGCCATTTTGGTCTAGGTTTTTATTCGAGTTTTATGGTCTCTAGACAAGTAACCATTGAGACTAAATCCTACAAGTCTGGCCAATCGGCGGTTATGTGGTCAAGTGAATCAGGCACTGACTTTTCAATTACACCCATTGAAAAAAATACTAGAGGTACAAAAATTTCTCTGTACTTGGACAGTGAATCAGGTGAATACCTTGATAAATGGAAATTGAAGGAACTAATCAAAAAATACTGTGATTTTCTGCCCGTTTCAATCTTTGTCCAAGGAGAAAAAGCAAATAGAGAAAAACCACTTTGGTCTGAGGAACCTTCTAAACTGTCTCCTGAAGATTATAAGGATTTTTATTCTTACTTGTTTCCATTTTCAGGGGAATCTTTATTTCATATCCACCTCAACGTGGATTACCCTTTCCGATTACAAGGGATCTTATACTTTCCAAAACTCACACATGAATTAGAAGCTTCAAAAAATGGAATCAAACTTTTTTGCAATCATGTCTTTGTAAGTGATAATGCAAGTGAGTTAATCCCTCAATTTTTAACGATTCTCAAAGGAACAATCGACATACCTGACTTACCTCTGAATGTCTCACGTTCGTATTTACAAAACGATCCACTCGTTAAAAAAATCTCCAACCATATCATTAAAAAAGTAGCAGACCGACTGATTGATGATTTTAAAAAGAATCGTTCAAAGTATGAAGAAAACTGGAACGATATATCTATCTTTGTCAAATATGGCGTACTAACAGATGAAAAATTTTATGATTCAATGACAGATCATATCATCTTTAAAAATTCCGAAAATGGTTTCTCAACTGTTTCTGAATATTGGGAAAAGAACAAAGAAAAGAATCAAAACAAAATCTTTTATGCAAATGAAACAGAAATGGGTTCTGTTTATATGGAACTACTCAGATCACAAGGACTAGAAGCCCTCTTAGTTGATTCTAAAATTGATTCTCACCTCATCCAACACTTAGAGGGTAAAAATCCCGATTGGAAATTCCAAAGAGTGGATTCAGAAATCGCTGATCAAGTTTTAGACAAAGAATCAAATACTGAAATTGTAAACGAATCCAATGAAACAGAATCCAATCGAATCGCAAAACTCTTTGAAGTTGCATTACCAAAGGAAGGGGTTCAAGTCAAAGTAGAAGCACTAAAATCAGTAGATGTCCCAGGGGTTATCTTACTTCCTGAATTTATGCGTAGAATGACAGAAATGAATTCTATGTTTAACAGAGAAGACACTAAATCAATGCTTAAGTCTCATACTTTGATGGTAAACTCAAAATCTCCTCTTGTAAAATTCGCCTTACAGGCGTTTGAGGGAGTCAACCCAGAGAAAGGAAAAAAATTGGCACGTGTCATCTACGATTTGTCTTTACTCTCTGCCAAGGTAATGGACGAAAAAGAAGTCTCAGAGTACACAAAAAGAACAACAGAATTTCTTCAGGAGATTTTTTCTACCTAGGACAAATTCCTCTCATAAAGATTTGGCAACGATTCCCATAAATGGAATTGTTGCCAAGTGATCCAAATTTGTATTACAAGTCGACTCAGCTCCTTACCCATCGTGGTTGCCTACAAAAAAGGTTACTTCGAAGAATTTGGAGTTAAAGTTACACTACACCTAAATACTCACCACAAAGCTATTTTACCTTTATTGGATGCTGGACGAGTGGAAGCAGGGGAAGTTCCGACCATTGCATACCTACAAGATAGTTTTTTAAAAAAATCAAAACTCAAAAGAATCTATAGAGGAATTTATCTTTATCATTCTCCTTTATCTTTTTATTCAAGATTTCAATTCAAACCAGAAGACTTAACCAGAAATAAAGCCTATATCCTTCCTGTTCCACATATCAATTCTATTGAAAGATTATTCGCTGAAAAATTCCTAGAAGAATATGCACCTAAAAATCCTGTAAAAGTGCGTTACATTGACACACCTGGCTTTTTAGAAGAAAAAGAATTTTTAAAACCTAATTGCTTAGGACTTGTATCTGATCCATTTTCAAGTCCTTTCCTCCGGAACTTCCAAGACTTTGCGAATAGCTTAGAACTTCCCATACTAAAAAAAGGTACGATTTATCCCTCCACCTTACTTGCATTTAGTGGTGACGCTGTTTTAAAAACTGGAAGAGAAATATCAGGAGTATTATTGGCTGTCAAAAAAGCCATAGATTTCCTTCAAAATGCAAACAAAGAGTATCATGGCAATTTATGGGAAGACCTTCAACTTTCTCATTTTTACCCGCACTTAAGAGTAGGAGAAACAAAAAACCTTCTCACCGAACATCCATTAATCCAAAAAGGAGTTTTTTCTTACCATGGTGACGAAACAACTCTTTTCCCGTTGCTAAAAGATGTCTATTTTCGTTTAATTCGAAGGGTCATCCAACCAGAGGCTGTTCAAGCTGCTCTAAACTTTGAAGAAATTTTATCAGCTCTGGAACCTAAAAAAGTATTCGATGTTAGAAAATTATCCAGTTTCCAAGAACCAACAAATGTAAAATTACATGCACCTTCACAAATCAATTACCGAAAACTAAACGCAGTTAGACACTTAATTGTTGATGTCAATTCATTGGTTTTGGATATGCTCCAAGGAAATTACAGTTCACGGCTTAACACCGACGAAACACTTCAACTGGACAACAGAGTCAAAGTACTCGTAAACTCAATGTTAGATTCATTTAACGCCAAAATCGAATTACAAAGAGAAGAGATCACTGAATTGGAAAATTTAATTTCAATTTTGGAAATTAAATTAGATAGATCCGCAGTTGACTTACAATACTCGGAAGAAAAATATCGTTACCTATTTGAATTTTCAAGAGAGGCGATCGCCTTAGTTGATGCTGATACAGGGAGTATCCTGGAAGCAAATAACCAATTCCGTTCTTTAACTGGATATACCAGAGGTGATATCACAAAAATGAATATCGAAGATATCATCATCGGAAACCAAGTATCCAACCAATTACGGTTTGGATCCGACTTGTCTTCCGATACAATGTTATCACTTCCTGATGTAGAAATTTTAGTAAAAGATGGCTCCAAACTGGAAGTTGATATCAGTTTTACGTCCATACTCTTATCTCCAAAAAAGAGATACCAAGTTCAATTCCGACCTAACTCCGAACGAAAAGAACAAGAAAGACTCCAACATGAATTTATCTCCAATGTAAGCCACGAATTACGTAGCCCGATGACAAATATCCGTGGGTACTTAGAATTTTTTAAATCGGACTCTTCTTTACCGTTCAACAAAGAACATATCAATATGTTGGAAGTAATCGATAAAAACGCAAAAAGACTTAGTTTTCTAATCGAAAACCTGCTAAAATTAACAACTTCGCGAGAAAAAGACAAAGAAGCCGAAGTGATAGAAATTTTTGATCCTGTGCCTGTGATTGAAGATGTCATACACATGAATTCTCATCTTGCAAAAGGAAAACCAATTGAATGGGAACTTTCTTTGAAAAAAGGCCTTTTGATTCGTGGCATCAAATTCGAATTTTCGCAAATTATAACAAACTTATACGTCAACGCACTAAAGTACACATTCAAAGGGAAAATTGGAATCTCGTTACGCGACGCCAACGGGAAAGTGGAAATCATAGTTGAAGACACTGGAATCGGAATTGATCCCAACTACAAAAATCAAATCTTTGATCGATTTTTCCGAATCCCATCCACAGATAATAGAAAAATAGGTGGAACAGGCCTTGGACTTTCCATTGTTAAATCACTGGTAGAAAAGATGTCCGGAGAAATATTTGTTGAAAGTAAAATGGGTGAAGGAAGTAAATTTACCATTCACTTCCCAATCGTCAATGGGAACGTTTAACCACCTTCTTCTTTTTAGGTGCAGCTTTTTTCTTTGGCGGTATTTTTGATTTTTCTTTTTCCAAAACAACGGGTTTGGAATGTAAATGGGAAGGGATGTTCTGTAAGTCTAAATTCATTTTAGACAAAAGAACCGATAATTCCATCATTTCCCTTGTACCCAAAAGTTGCATCATTGCTAATGCTTGGTTCATACCCAATTTTTTAAAGATTTCCAAAACATTCGAAACACCAAAAAACTTGAGAAGGATCGGTAATTCTTCTAATCCTCTTTGTTTGATCCATTTTTTACAATCTGCAACGGAAAGTTCATTTACCAATTGAATGATAGGCTGAAGCTGAATTTTATCAACTAACCATAAAAAATCTCGCATTGGAATTTCTTTTAGTAAAGATATCGACTTTTGGATACCGAGAGATTTTAAAACTTCAACACTTGCTTCGGGACCTAATGTTTTTGCCAATAGACCCACATCGTGTGGAGGGATACTTTTAGATACAATGGCAAGATCTGCAATCGATAACGAATGAATGAAATAAACCAAATCATCATCATCATTTTCACGTATCATCTCCACCAAAATTTTTTCAGGGATTTGATTCACTAACTCAACGACTGTTTCTTCACTCAATTTCTGTGTTAAAACGATGAGGCGTTCCTTCGGTACTTTTCCAGTAAGGGAAAGAAGTTTTTCGTATCCCAAATTTTTCAATATTTGAAAGGACTTTTTTGGACCCAATTTTTCCAAATACTGATAAACCGTTTGTATGGTAACGAGAACTTCTTTCATTTGCCCCAACTTTGGATACAAACTGTCAGAATCTTGTTAAAATTCCAGAGAAATTCCTTTCAAAATCTATTAATTTTTACAAAATGGGAGTGTGAAACCGCGGCAACTCTGGATTACCATGTTTTTTTTCATTTTGGGAGTAGTGGGGATCATTCAATTTAAAATATCTCCCTACAACCATTCACTGTCTGCTTTAATTGGGATTTGGGAAGGATTCTATGAAATCAATCCAAACTTAGTCGATCCAAATTTTGTCGTATATAAATCAGGCGGATATGACGGACAATTTTTTTACTTACTCGCAAAAGATTTGTTTAACGATTCCGATTGGAACTTAATTGTAGATAGTTATTATTTTCGTTACCATAGAATCGGATTATCTCTCATTTCTGGATATGTTTCTCATTTATTAGGTAGTGAACATTACCCGCTCATAACCCTTACGATTTTATTTTCGACTTTTCTATTTTCAGTCTATTGTTTATACCTATTACTTCCCGAAAAATCAAAATGGTTCGTTTTGTTTTATATTCATTCTCCTTATTCGTTAAATTCCAATTTATTATTAGTTGCTGATTCTTTTTTTGTGAGTTTAGCAATCATTAGTTATTATTTTTATACAAAAGAAAACTTAACTTTTTCTTTTCTATTTTTCTTGATCACAGTCTTCACAAGAGAGTTGGGAGTTCTATTTTTAGTTCCGATTGTTTTGGGAGCCCTATACCATAAACAATGGAAAGAAGTTTTTTTATTTTCCTTACCAGGTATTTTGTTTTTGGGTTTTTTATATTTCGGATGGAAAAACTCCCCAAATCATTTAGGGACAAACCCACTTGGTTTCAAAGATATGACTGATGTTCCTTTATTTGGATTTGTAAAAAGTTTTTTTGACCATAACCAATTTCAATTCAAACTAAAGGAAATTCCCAAACTACTTTTCCTAGTTTCGTTTTTAAGTATGATTATGATTTCTATCTCATCTATCAGAAACTCATTTCAAAAGGATCTAAACTTACTTGTTCCTATCCTTGGAAGTTTATTTGTCATAACCATTGCAGAAGAGGGGTACTGGAGGTCTTTTGATAATCTAAGCAGAATGTTTACGCTCATTTTACCTTTCTGTTTGCTTCTGGAAAGTGTAACCAAAAAACTGAGTTTTAAGATCTTTCTTGGCACCTCACTTACTTTGTTTTTCTTTTTACTAGTTCGCATTTTTTTCATCACACCAACAAAGGAATATTTTTTAGCATTATGATTTCACTTGCGTATTCACCTTGCCCAAATGACACTTTTCTCTTCTATCACCTGATTCGTAACACAGGTTATCCAGTCAAAGAAGAACTTTACGATGTTGAAAACTTAAATGAATTTGCATTTGAAGGTAAATTCCCGGTAACCAAACTTTCATTTGCTGCCTTTTTTCACATCATTGATAAATATATATTATTGGAAACAGGTTCTGCTTTAGGACGTGGTTGTGGCCCACTTCTCGTCAGAAAAAAAAATACTAATACCAGCTTAGAAAATTGCCAATCTCTATATATCCCGGGGCAACTGACTACTGCCAATTTATTATTATCCCTTTACACAAATGGTACACATAAACCAACTCCTCTTCGTTATGATGGAATCATTCCTAAACTTTTAACGGAAGAAAATAGTTTAGGAGTGATCATTCACGAAGAAAGGTTTACATACGAAGAAAGAGGTCTCGAGAAGGTAGTTGATCTTGGTGAATGGTGGGAATCATCAACAGGATACCCAATTCCTCTTGGCGCCATTGCCATCAGAAGGGACATCTCCAGAGAAGAAGCGCTCAAATTCCAAACGGAACTTCAAAAAAGCCTAAGAGATGCTTACCAAGAACCTAAAGCAATGATGGATTACATCAAAGAAAATTCTCAGAATAAAGAAGATTCCGTAATCAAAGCTCATATTGATTTATATGTGAATGAATTTACAAAATCATTGGGAAAAGAAGGACATGATGCTGTGTCTTACCTTTTCCAAAGAGCGATTGAAGCAGGTTTTATCAAAAAACCCACCTCGACACTACCGTTGTTTTTAGGAGAAAGTTAAGAGACAAAGGATATGTCCTTTATCTCGTTTGCAAGCTTCCATTGCCTTTGCCACCAACATTCCTGGTTTTAATTTGGAAGGATCTGCTTTGATCGCATGACCAGAAGTGAGTCCTGATACCAAAAGATCTCCAGGGTAAATGGGCACCTGTGTAGCATCCACGTGAAGTTTCGCCATTCCAAGAAGTGCAACTAGCACGTATTCTACGCCTTTTTCTTTTTTACCAAAAACAACATTAGCATTTGTGACAGCAACACCGATCACATTGGTAGAGTAGGGGTGTTTGCTCCTCCCGAGAACTCCCGTTTCTTCGGTAGCAACGAGTAAATCACCAGAAGTAATAACATCCTTTCCATCGAGTCTAAAATAACGAGCGATACATTCTTCACCTCCATCCTTCGTTATGCGAAGGTTCCCTTCAAAAACCGATTCACCGTTAGCATAAATTGCTTTCCCAGAACCAATTAATTCATATTCAGGAATTCCTTTTCCATCAACAACAAGGGCGAACTCTGATTGTGAAACAAACCTACCACCTGGTGACGCTGTGCCGGCACCTAAAATTCCAGCTGACCGAGTTGTTTCCTTCCCTTTGGATATACCGTAAACTCCGATGGAATCGCCAAATCCAACAACTCCAGAACCAGAAGAGACCCCTACAAGACCTGAGCCATTTTTCGTATTTTTACCGTAAATGATCGCATCGTTTGATTGTGGTGGAACAAATCCCTTAGAAATAGACTCAGCTTCGCCTGTAATCTTTAATAATCCAGTATGGGAATTGAAATCATGATCTTTTTCAGCGTATGGATGTGTATGAGGTTTCGGTTCTCTTTTATCAGACAATCTTGGATCATCGGACAATACGACCTTACCAGGGACAGCTTCTCCATGATTGGCCAATACAACTATACCTGCATCGTCAAACCCTGCTTTGGCGAGACGTTTGTCGTTTCCTTGCACAACAACACCAGCTTTAGTTTCGCCTGAATGTGCAAGTTGGACAATTCCATGTGCTTCCGTATTGGCAAGTTTCAGACGTTTATCATTCCCTTGCACAACTGTATTAGCTTCCTCTCCACCATTTGGTGCTAATTGTACAATTCCTTTTGCAGTGGTTGTGGCATCCTTTAACCTTGGATCGTCACCTGTTACCACTTTATCGATTGCAGTTTCACCCGCTTCCGCCAGTTGTACGAGTCCAACCGATTTTTTTGTCGCAATTTTTAATCGAGAATCATTGCCTTGCACGGCAACCCCTGGACGTGTTTCGCCATCTAACGCAAGCTCTACGATCCCTGGGTGTTCTGTAGAAGCATTCCGTAACCTCTCATCATCCGATTGGACAACGAGACCCGGTCTTGCTTCTCCACTCCTCGCAAGTCTCACGAGTCCATGAGTGAGTTCAGTGGCGATTTTTAGGCGTTTATCATTTCCTTGGACAACAACACCTGGTTTTTCTTCTCCGTCAGATGCAAGTTCCACAATCCCACGGTATTCGGTTGTTGCGTCTCTTAACCTTCTATCGTTAGATTGAACAACAACACCTTCTTTTACTTCACCATCAACTGCGAGTCGAATGATTCCAGATCTTAAAACAGAAGCATAAGGAAGTGGTTCTCTGGTTGGGCCACCAGATTCCTTTTTATCTGCACTAGAATACAATTCGAGCTCAATAACTTCGGTAGTGTATTCTTTTTTGTTAGCTTGTTTTTCATCGATAAAAACAATTTTTAAAAATCGTAAATTGACAGGTGGAAAACGCCACTTGTACCAAGTGCCTGGCTCGGATAAGAAATAATTTTCTTCATGTAACTGGTGCCAAGTTAGATCATCTTCGCTGTAATAAACAATAAACCTTTCCGGAAAATTGGTGATGGCATCGTTTTTCGTTAACATCCGAAATTCTTCAATCCGATTCACTGATCCCATGTCCAAAATCACATATTCATCAGCAGGTTCTTCTTTTTTCTTAGAAGACCATCCGTAATCAGGCCTCGTATCGAATAAATTCTCTTTCACATAGAGTCTATCTAACTCAGAACTAACTTGGATAGACTGAACACCACTGATTAAGATTTTTAATGGACCAAAACTAATCCTATTTTTCCCGTTACTTGCTTTTCTTGAAATTTTTGAAATAAACTTCACATAACGAGCGCTTGTTAATGAAAACAACCATTTAGCGGAAGTTTTGAATGATTTGCGAAAGGATGATTCTTGTAAAATGGGTTCCCAATACTTACCATCATGGGATAACTCAAACCGGAAAGAATCGGGGAAAAAATCCAATCCATCCTTTCCTGGCAATAACTCGATCCCATTAAAAAAAACAACATCGTCGAATTGGAAAATGATGGAGGAGAGAGAGGACTGTTCCTTTTCTTCAAAAAATGACAAAAACTCATTATTTTTGATTTCATACGTTCCTGTTGTGGAAACAGATTGGATGGGCAAAGAGTAGGGGTGGCTTGTGCGAATTAAATGATCTTTCATGCGCTTTTTCAGTTATGATTCCTTCCAAAAAATACCGTTTTTCTATTCAGTCTATCGAATTTCACCGACACGTGAGCCTTCTTCTTTTTCTGTAAACACTACGAGCACTACCGGTTTTACCCGTTCTGTGAAATACATTTGGATGATTTGGCGTAAATGCCCAAGAATCGGAGAGGTGACGATGATTACATTTCCATCTGTTGTCACCTGGATTTTTTCCAATTGGCGAAAGGATGATTCTGTCAATTGTTTCGAAGCCCAAGTCAAAAACCCAGACCAAGAAGCTGAGTGGGGCAGGGTGGACTCCTTTCCCAAATCATGCCCAGAATTAAGCACTTCTTTTCGTTGGGCACTCACCAATTCCCTACAAAGGGTTTGTACATACGAAACATTCGATTCCATATGAAGGTCCACAGCTTTACGATATGCTTCTAAAGCAATTTCAGGGCCAAATAAATCGACAAGAGTTTCGAAGTCTTTTTTCCCTTCTTTTGAGTCTCTTTTACTTTCGCTTTGGTCTTTTGTTTCTGGTACATGGTTTGTATTGGATATAGTTATATTAATATGGTTAGGGGATCCATCTGTAACCCCCTTTGCTTGTGAATTGAATCCCCCAGCGACCTCCGACTCGACCCCTCTGAGGTGTATCGATGTATCTCCCAGAGGGGTAATTCTGGAACCCTCGTAGTGGAAAGAAAAATGATACCTTGTGGATGTCCTCCCACTTCCAGGAACTTGGTAGAGTAGGCCTGCTTGTGTTAATTCTTTTTTGGCAGTCACGATCGATTTTTTGGTTTTGAATCCTGTGAGGCGCATGAGGGTTTCTGTGTTTGGCCAAACGGGTTTGAAGTTGTAGTCACTGAATTTTAAAAGAACAGGATACAACGTCTTTGCAGCATGGGATAACCCTGCCCAAACACCAGAATCGATGATGTCGGTCATCAGACGGATATAGGGATGTCGCTGGTCGCTCAAGGAAGCTCCTCCGATTTCTGCAAAAATTAAACTAAATTTAAGCAAATAATTCGAAGGAGTTGACATTATCTGACATAATGTTAATTATGTCTCATCCAACAACATTCCTTCGGGAAACCCCGACCCCCTGGTGTTCCAGGGGATTTTTTTTATATATCGGGTTAGGGCAATAGAATGCCCCCACACCTTCTCTCAAGAAAAGGTGTTTGCTCAAACCTATCAAAAGTTTTATTATGTCACATTATTGTCGGATTCTGGTAACTGTCAAGTTCGTACAGTATTTTTCCCTACTCGGGCTAAAAATTTTTTTCCTAAGTACTTGACTGCTAAGTACTTGTTTGGGTTATGCCGAGTCACCATACTTTTTTGAAAGTTCTTTTCTGATGAATTTATAAATATCTCCTAGCAAAATTTCGTCTTCCGATTGGATTTGGATCCCACTGCTAGTGCGTCTGATTTTGTAACCAGAAAGAGGGGAAGATTTTGGATTTACCCCATCACCTGTTTTTACTTGTTTGTTGAAGTCTTTTGCATCTTTTACGGTCTTGAGTGCACCTTTGTGGTATAGGGTGAGGAATTCATCCAAACTTCCTTTTTTCGCTGCTTGGGCTGCCTGCACGAGAAGGTTTTTATTGTAAATTTCGTTCTTTTTACATTTCTCCAAATCGGCCTTGGACATGGAAGTAATCGAAAGAACTTCCGTCATGTAACTGCGGCTTTTTCCAAATAGGTCGCCCAACTCCTGGTCCGTATACTGGTACGAATTTTTTAAAAACAGTAGGGCATCCACTTCTTCATAGGGTGATAAGTTTTCTCTTTGCAGGTTTTCGATGACAGCAAGTTTGTAGATTTCTTTATCGGGTCGGTTTAAGATCTTACACTCAATCTCTGCCCATCCCAAGGATTTGGCAGCGTGGTAACGTCTCTCTCCCGCGATGATTTTATAACTGCCTTCTTTTTCGCCTTTTGAAACGATGATGGGTTGTAAAAGGCCATCTGCTTTTAGAGTCTGGGCTAATTCTTCGATCCCTTTTTTTCGTTCTTGCCTGGGTTGGTGTTCCGAAGGTTGGATTCTGTCCATTCGGATTGTACGAATGGTCCCGTCCAAATTTTCAGCTTGGTAGATGTCGGCGAGAGTTCCTAGGCGTTTACTTTTTAAGCTCACTTAAAACCTCCTCGATAAAACCTTCATACTCTTGGGATTGTCTGGACGACCTGTTGTAATCGTAGACGGATTTTTTGGCCAAATGGCTTTCTCCAATCGCAACTCCATCAGATATCGTATGTTCAAAAATCCTGAAATACTTTGTGAGGACTGGTAAGATTGTCTTCGTCAATAAAGTCTGAGGTTTTAATTGGGTGATGAGGGCACCTAAAATTTCCAGATCTGGGTTGATCCTTTTTTTAATTGAGGAGATGGTTTGTTGTAGCCCCATAATCCCATCCATCGAAAATTTTTCTGCCTGGAGTGGGATCAAAACGTAATTAGCAGCAACCAAACTGTTTACTGTGAAAATAGAAAGGGAGGGTGGGCAGTCTATGATGACAAAGTCAAAATCCTTGAGTCCGGAAAGTGAGTCTCTAAGAATATAAGGTGCTTCTACCGAGTTCACCGAAACAGTTTCCATTTCCGCCAAACGCATGCTAGATGGAGCAACCCACAAATGCTCGTTATATGCCGGAGTAATGATGTCTTTCATGTTCGCCGAATTTTGGAATAAATGGGCAAGGTCCTTTTCGACAGTTTCAGGATTTAGAAAAATTCCGGTAGAATTTGCCTGGGGATCCATATCGATGAGTAAAGTTTTGAGATTTCGGCGAGCCAATCCCATGGCAAGATTCAAAGAAGTAGTTGTTTTGCCCTCTCCGCCTTTCTGATTTGCAACTGCAATGGTGATCATCTATCTCTCTTTTTCCTTCCCATTTGGTATGCTTTCCATTGGAAAATTTGGGATCAATTGTATTTTTGAAAGGGAACAAAAAAAGGAATTTTTGTCCATTTCTACCTACATTGTCGGACATCCGACATGGCAAAAATTAGCAAAAACTATCTCTTCTGTTTCTGTCGGACATCCGACATTCAAACTGGTACGTACTTGACAAAGTGATTAAATTTAAACAGTTTCATAGCATGCCCCCTCATACCGCATCCTTGTTTGCGTCCAGCCAAACAGGCAAAGAATGGATGGAAACAATCCTTCCTTCTTTGTGGGCAGAGTTGTGTACCGAGTTTGGACTGGCCTCCGGTGTCGTAGTTCTCAAAGCAGAAGACGAAGATTCGTTTTATGAATCAGCTAGTTTTGGCTACGGAGAAGATGGTTTTTACTATTCATTTCTGAATCGTGGTTCTGCGGAATGGGAGACTCTTATGACTTCCAGAGAGCCGGTTTTTTTCTCTGGGAAAGAATTCCCTTTGTTTGGAAAAACAACAAATGCAATGTCGATCCGGATTGTTGCGAAAGAAAGTATTGGTTTCCTTCTCGTCGAATTTGAAGGTGAAACATCATTTCCTATGTTCGCACTCCTTTCTCTTTTTGCAGATAAAATTGGGAAAGAGTGGAGTGGGAATCAACCACAGATGGTTCGTCCCGAGCAAAAAGATTCTGATGAATCGTATCTCCAATTCAGAGAAAAAATTCCCAATCTAGATGCCGCGATCCAACGGTTCGGATCCGAAAAATTGGTTTCGATTTTTGGGGCCCCTGGATCAGGGAAAAAAAGTTTAGCGAAATGGATTCACCTAAATAAGTATTCGGGGGCTCCCTTTCTCGTTGTCGAATCCGTACCCGATCATTTTGGGAAATTCGAAAAAGCTCTCCAGGAATGGGGAATCGAGTCAAATTATGGAAGTTTGGTATTTACGAACCCAGAACATTTTTCCTTAGGGCAACAACAAATCCTTGCGGATTGGTGGGCAAAATCTGGATACAAGGGTAACCTCTTTCTCTTGGGTGATTCAAATGGAAGCGGAGAAGTCCTCCCTGAATTCCTCCAATTATTGCAAAAAAATCCCGTGTATTTACCGGCATTAAATCATTTGCCAAAACCTACATTTTCAAACATCATCCAGTCCATTTTTCAAAAATTATGCCACGAACAAAATCGCTCCGATCTTACTCTGAGTCAGGCCGGTGAAGCGGAACTTCTCAATCGAATTTATAAAGAAAATTTCGTTGAATTGAGAAGTTCCATTCTCTCTGGAATTTTAACTTGTCGTACCAAAATCGTAGATGTTCCTGATCTTCTGGTCGGCCGGAACCGGATGGATATTGAGATTCCGGATGCCGAAGATTTAGACTTGCGGCGAGGGATAGAAGCCTTAGAAAGGCAGAAGATTCTTTTGGCAATGCGTATCTTTTCGGGAAACCAAATTCGAATGGCAAAGGCATTGGGAATTTCGAGAGGTTCTCTCCAATATAAAATGAAACAACTTGGTTTGATGTAAAGATGGATGATACTGTATACGAAGAACGGAAAACTCCGGCAGGGTTTCTCGTAAAAGTCCGGATTTCCAAACTGACCTACGTCGTTTTTACCGAATCAGGTCCCGAAGTACCAAAAGGTGCCAAAAATAATTCCATCGTTGTCAACGTCCCGAGAGTGGGCTTTTTTGGAGATGATTTTGACGTTTCCCATTTCCATTTGGGAGAACTTTCCTTCGTCAATGTAAAAGCAGGAAAGATGGTCATTCCGTACCAACATGGTTTCTCGAATGAGATCAAAACCATTTATCTGGGAACTGGAAGCCAAAGTGATGTTTTACCTGTTGTTATTTACCATTACAAAAACAAAGAAGATTTGATGGCAGCTTGGGAGCGGGGGGAACAGGCTCAATTTTTGGTTGTCGATGAAGAAATCCCCAGATCGGACATGGTCTCGTTTAAAATCCGATACCCGAGTATGAACATCCTTGTGATTAAAAAAAGGATCAATACTTCGGCAGAATCCCAATCTCCAAAAACCGAAGAATCCAAAGACAAGGGAGTGGTGGATTATGACAAGGTGCGTGCGACGGATGTTGCCAAAAACCAAAACCTAAATACATATAGTGAGAACCCAGTTTTTTTAGCTAGGATCCACCTCCGTGCTATGGAGTTAGATAAAGTAAAACAACTCCTCCTCGATTTCCATTTATCTTCTGACGATGTAATGTTCATCCGAACCTTTTTGGATGTAATGATCAAAAATGAGTATAAGAAACCTGAACTGGATACAGTCAAACCTCAACTCATTGCCATGAACGAAGCATTTCGGTTGGCTGTCTTGATTTTGGAATTCCAAGTCGAAGCTTTCGAAAAAGAATTGGATGGTGGATTTTCAAAAGACATCTCTCATATGATTTATGCCCTCTTAGCCAAAGAACAAGACTCGGCCAAAGACCTAGAACACGAAATTGTTTTGTGGGAATGGAAACTCAGAGTCCGGGCATCCCTGTATAAAAAATAAGAAAAAACACTAAAAAATGCTTTATTTTTCTATAATTTCGGGGAAAACTATGGATATTCATATGGTTTTCTTGGAAATGACAGAAAAGTTGGCACAAAAATTGCAAAAAAATGCATCGTTTTTTTGTGCTCTGGTTTTTGTCCTTTTTTCCCAAGGAGGCCTATTTGCAAATGAATGGGAAGAACCAGTTGTCCTGTTAAACGATCCACTTGTTCCTGCCATCGAACTAAGAGAAGGTGTTATCAGTGAAGTTGTGGTAGTTTCAAACCAAGAGCTTGCCATTCCAACTTACGAAAGGGAAAGACAAGATCTCTTCCAAATCCCAAACACCCAATTAGAAAAACATACGTTCCAGATTTTTACATCCAATCAACCATCCATTTCAATCATTTCTCTTTCAGAAAAAAAGGGGTTGGGTTTGTCCCATTGCCAGACTTTTCAGGGGAACAATTCAGAGCCGAGAATGGAAGTGGAGAATCTACCTGTAAAATCGATTGCCAGCCCAGGACTTTTTGGTTTTCTGGGGATATGTCTCAACCGAAGCGAGTTGCCTTCCAAAAATTTCTCAACGCCATGCGAAAACTGTCTACTGAGGTCAATGACTCTGAGATCTGCAAGCGATTGGAGATTCTCATGGCAACTAGTAAGGACGACCTCCCATTGGCTCTCGTCAACCAACTCCTCCAAGAGCCAAAAGAATTTGATCCGAAGGCCATTCATGAGCCTTACACACAGTACGTCCGACATTTCATCTATATGGTCAAACGGAATGGGCGAATGCCAAGCGAAGTCCTGTCCCAAGAAGAAAATGTTGCTGGAGGGTCTGGGAATTCTCGCAGGAGTCAAAAGGAATCCAAACCTACGTCCAAAACCAGCGCTAGCGCAAAAAACAAACGATCTGACTCTCCCAGTTCAAAATCCTCGTCTCCTGTAAAAAAAGCCAAAACCACCACCACATCTAAAACTAAAAAATAAACAAAACGAGGGCTCCTCATGTGACCACCATCTCATGGGGTTCCCTTTGCCATTCATTCCCTGTGCTCACCACAGGAGGAAAATGCGAAAATTGACAAAAATACACCCATCCCCGAGAGGCACCCTGGGGTGTGTATTTTTGCCTAAAATTGGGCAAATATGACCAAAATCTATTTAGAAAAGGCTCCTCATTACGCGAAATCCGATTTTTCGGGGAAAGGATCTTTGAAACCAAGAAAAACTACCTATATTTAGGCAATTAAGATGGACGGAAATGGAAGGCCAGAATTGCCGGAAGCTCGGCATGGCAATGGCGAGAGATCATTCCGAGAGACCAACCTTCGGCAGCGAGTGCCCTGTTGGGGGCGACATTAGGAGAGGGTGACTAGAATTCGGCGGCCCATATTACGGCAATTCCAGACAAAAAATTACCGCCGGAATTTCGTCAGGGAACCTATCCCTTGCGGTTATTGCGGAATCGTTCCGTTTTGATTCAGGCATGTTCGCGACTTCCAATCTCCCTCGTGGTTTGGTGACCAAAATCGGTCATTTCTTTCCAAATAAGAACCGAGTAAACGAGCTGAACGCAGGGAATTGATTCCCAGAAAATAAGCCGAATTTGCAAGGGAACTGTAGTCGTTAGAGAAGTTCCTTTGCTGATCCATGGAATTGGAAAACAGAGAAACAAGTGCCTAGTATTGACCAAAAACGACCTAAATTGCCGAAATCTGGGCGTTTAAGCCAAAAAACTGTCCTCCAGAAGGCATTTCTCCCTATGCGTAACCCCGTATTTTCGGGCAAATTCCCTCCCCTTTTTATCGGAAAAATGATAGCTTAAGCTGCCAAAATGTCATGTGTAGCTCAGTTTCATCAACATGCAAAATTGGCAGAAAAGCGAATATTGGTTGCCTGGGTGGCGAGTCCTCCTCATCTTTTCCTGGTATGGCAGAAACAATACGTCTAAGGGTGAAATGTCACGCCTGCTCCAATGTGATCGAAGGAACGGCCAAGTACGGGTCTGGTCACTTTGTGCCAGAAGGTGTTATTTTTGAATTTGTTGCAGTTGGCAAGGTAGAAGGTGCAAAAGGCCGTCGCGTGAAGGCCGAAGTCACCTGCACTTGTCCCAATTGTGGGGTGAAATGCAAATACAATGTATAATGCTTAAATATAAGCTAAAATATGCTTTTTAATTCTGCCTTATTTGGGATTTTTTTAATCACAGCACTATCTTTATGGCATTCCATTTCTTTGGATGCCCGATTACTTAGGCAAAAAAGTGCACAAAATAAATCAAAATATAGAACAATAAAACTTCTTTATTTGCTGGTTATTAGTTTACTATTTTATAGTTTTTGGAATATTAATTACTTATTATTAATCATTTGGATCGCATTTGTCGACTTTGTTTTGGCTTGGGGGATCCACGGCTCCAAATCTAAACAAATCCGCCTCTTACTTTTGCTGGTTTCTCTAGCAAATAGTCTTGGGTTACTCTTGTTCTTTAAATATGGTCATTTTATTGCTGAAAATTGGGCAACTATTGCTGGTTCCACTCAAAGCCCAGACGCCTTTTGGAGCCAGTGGCTCTTGCCCGTTGGAATTTCCTTTTATACCTTCCAGTCAATCTCTTATGTAGTGGATGTTTACCAAGGGGAACTAGTCCCCGAAAGGAAATTTTCCTCTTACCTCCTCTTTCTTAGTTTTTTCCCGCAGTTAGTTGCAGGTCCCATCGTTACGGCAAAGTCTTTTTTGCCGCAAATCAGAAGGCCTCTCCACTTCCTAAAGATCCCCTTTTTGTTTGGGACATTTTTGATACTACTCGGTCTTTTCAAAAAAATGGTATTGGCTGACCATCTGGCAGAAGTCGCAGACATCGTTTTTTCCCATCCTGGCAGTATGTCGTCCCGCGCACTCTGGATGGGAATGTTTTCCTATTCTCTCCAAATTTACTGCGATTTTTCTGGATATACCGATATTGCCCAGGGCACGGCAGTTCTGTTTGGATTCCATTTGCCTGAGAATTTCCGTATGCCCTACCTATCGAGTGGATTTTCAGAATTTTGGACTCGTTGGCATATTTCACTTTCCCAGTGGTTAAAAAAATACTTATACATTCCTCTCGGCGGAAATCGTATGGGAGTTTTTTTAACCTATCGTAACCTGATCCTTGTGATGGCCATTGGTGGTCTGTGGCATGGTGCTTCTTGGAATTTTGTAGTTTGGGGGATTGGGCACGGTATCTTTCTTGTGATGGAAAGATGGGTAGGGATTCGTTACTCTCTTAAGGCATTACCGGCACTGAAGCCATTCAAAGTTTTATTCACTTTTTTTTCGGTCACTCTTTTGTGGGTATTCTTCCGAAGTGCAAATTTGGGTGATTCCCTGTGTTACCTACAGGGGATTTTTACGAAAAAAGAGGGTTTTTTGTTACCATACACTCTCGAAATGAAATTTGGTTATTGTTTTGTATTGGTTTTGATTGGCCATTTGATCGGGAATCGAGTGTTTAAGGAAAACAAACAATTGTTAGCGATTTTTGAAAAAATGCAAAATTCCTTAGGAAAATTGGCGTTTTTGGCTTTTATTGCAGTTTTAAGTTTGATTATGATCGTATTGTATTCTGCTGAAAGTAAACCTTTTGTTTACTTTGTATTTTAGGAATTAAGATGAAAAAACGAATATTTTTCCTAACTTGTCTGATTGTCTTTTTGTTCGGGATTGATACTTTGTTTTTCCGAAAAATCCAATTCCTTTTGCCAAATGAATCTCCTTGGAATACCAATCATTTTTTCAATTTTTTATATGAATATGAAAGGATACGTTCGCTTCCCAAAATTAAAAAACGGATCATCATCGTGGGAAGTTCTGTAGCCTATTATTCCATTGATGCGCGGTCCTTGGAAAAAACCTTAAAGGAGAAATATTCATTAGATGTAGATGTTTTTTATTTAGCGTATGCTGGCAATAGTCCTCTGTATGTGTATTTACTTCTCAATTGGCTTACACCCTTGCAACCCGACTTAGTAGTTTATCCTGTTAATTTTATTGATTATCGTCTCCACCGAACGTATGTTTTGTTTCCGGATGGAAGGAATGATACAGTTGATGAGTCATTAATGATACGAGATGCACTAACCTTTGGTGAAGCACCTCAATCATTATGGGTTTTTCCTTGGGAAACACTAATGGAAGTGGGTTCTGAGATGGACACGGAAACTTTATCTCGTTATATCGTATCTTCTGGTTTCAGTTTTTACCGATACAAAGACATTTACGAACAAAACCTACAGAACCTAATCCAACACCGATTTGGTCGAAATACAAGTTATCATTCTTATATGGGTGTCAACATTCCAGAAGGAGTCAATGGACTTGGTTGGACAGGGAAACAATTTAGTTTTTTCCCAACACATAAAATGGAAAAAAAAGGGATTTGGTTAGAAGTCACTCCCTATTTGCTTGCTGGTTCCACTTGTAAACTAACCTTTTCCAATGGTGATACAAACCAAGTAGTAAACCTAAAAGATGCTCGATGGACGAATGTTCGTTTGGATCCAATTTTCTTTCGGGAAAACAAACAAATCACTGCTACTTTGGAACGAGTATGGTATGCGAATGAAGCTACGGGAGCTTATTTGGATTACCATTATGATCCCATGGGAGTCCGATTGGAACAGACCTTTGGCCTAGAAGTGGCAAAGTCGGATGTCCAATACTCACGGGAACCTCGTACGGAAGACTATCGCTATAAAGGGATGGATGATAAGACCTATACTCGTTATTTTTACTATCGATTGTTAGAAGGTTTGGACAAACGACCTGGAATCGGTTATTTAGTCGCATTAAAACTTGCTAAAGAAAGAATCAAAAATGAAAAATTCCGACCCTTTTTTCATTTTCGTTACCTACAAAAAATCGCAGACCATTTTCGAACTCGAAATATCCCGTTTTTGCTCATCAATAACCCAGAAAATCCAATCTCTCTCTCTTGGTATGAGGATTCAGACTGGTATCGGGACCATTTGCTTTTTCTGCAATCCTTGGATTCAGGTTCCGTACATTTTTGGGACATCCACGGAGTACTTCCCATGCAAGGGTTTTCCGATTTTCATCACTTCACTTATCTAGGAATGGAACAAATGAATTCGATTTATGCGGAAAGAATTGGAAATCTCTTTCCGAAATAACATGTTTTTCAATCCTTACATTAGATAAGGAAAATTATGGAAAAAATCAAAGTTGGAGTCCTGGGAGCAACAGGATCCGTCGGTCAAAGATTCATTCAACTTTTGGAGAATCACCCTTATTTTACGGTGACTCATTTAGCAGCTTCTGAAAAAAGTGCGGGCCAAACTTATGGTGAAGTGATGAAGTCTCGTTGGAAGATTTCTTCTGACATTCCTTCTTATGCAAAAGATATTATCATTTCATTACCAGATCCAAATGTAACAAAAGGCGTGCAACTTGTGTTTAGTGGTCTAGATGCATCCATTGCAGGAGAAGTGGAGACTGCTTATGCGGAAGCTGGAGTGATGGTATTATCCAATTCCAAAAACCATAGAATGGACCCAAATGTTCCTATCCTTTCTACAGAAGTTAACTCACATCATTTGGATGTTCTTTCTGCACAAAAAACAAAAGGGAAAATCATCACAAATTCCAATTGTACAATTATGGGAGTGACGATTTCACTTAAGCCACTGATGGATGCTTTTGGATTAAAGTCTGTTATGTTATTTTCAATGCAGGCAATTTCAGGTGCAGGGTATCCAGGTGTTCCAACCATGGACATCCTTGGGAATGTTGTGCCTTATATCGGTGGAGAAGAAGACAAAGCAGAAGTGGAACCTCAAAAATGTTTGGGGACAGTGGAAGGTGGTGTCATCAAATCCGCAGACTTTAAAATCTCTGCTCATTGTAACCGAGTTCCTGTATTTGATGGGCACACTGTTTGTGTTTCTGTATCCTTTGATAAAAAACCAAAAAAAGAAGAGATTTTAAAGGTTTGGGCAGATTTTCAAGGGGAACCACAGAAATTGGGATTGCCGTTTGCACCGAACCCCGCTATTCTTTACCGCGAAGAAAACGACCGCCCTCAACCTCGTCTCGATTTAGACACAGGAAAGGGAATGACAACTGTTGTGGGAAGGTTACGAGAAGATTCAATCTTGGACTGGAAATGGGTAGTTCTTTCGCATAACACGATTCGAGGTGCTGCTGGTGCTGCTATTTTGAATGCTGAGTTATTGTATAAAAAAGGATATTTTAAGTAAGGACTCTCTACCAAAATGTTGGATCCAAATCTCCCAGAATTAAAAGTCATGGACTACACGGCCTGCCTCCAAAAGGTGCAGGCTATGGATTCTCGTGGAGATTTTTCCTATAAGGGGATCTATAAAGTTCTACTTGTTATCTTTGAATGGACAGATAAATTTTTACAAAACAAAGTTTTACCTAATGTAGAACAGATTGAACGGGATAGTTCCATTGATAGGGATCGCACAGAAAATTATGTAATCGATCTAAGTTATAAACAAAACCCTGCAATCATCAAAAAATTAAATGTTCTGGAATTCCATCCGAATGAAGCGGGGGATCCAGAAAATCCTAAAACCTACATCAAACACAATACAGTTTTTGCAAGACCAACTACATCTGATGGTGGAACGGCTTTCCGATACGCACTTGGTTTAAACGAACTTTCAACATCTGCCATCAAGGGATGGTTCAATGAAAAACGTAAGTATGTTGGTAAAGAAAAAATGCGGAAAGTCATCAAAGCAGCTGTTGATGCCAATCGACTTTTTGATACGTATGCTTCTACAGAGTTAGGGAATTTATTCCAATGCCCGTATGACAAAACAAAGGTGCAAAAAGATGCAACGATTGTCATCCACCTCAAACCAATTCTCAAACAATTGGTAGATGATAAAATTTTATTTTTCTTTCGAAACGACTCTGCTTCGAGGCCAGCAAACAAAAGTGTATTTTTATACAATCGTCCTTCTGAGATTTCAGATCGGTATGATGCTTATGTGGATTATGCAAAAAATACCATTTATCCTGCGTTAAAAAATTTGGGTGTGATGGGTGAGATTACTGAAGATTCTTGGAATTCGCCGAAAAACATATTAACCGAGATCAAAGGATATATGAATGAATCTTATGGTGACCAAAAAACTCTTATGGAAGAGTGTTTGGTGTTAAACGAAATCATCGAAAAAGATAGAGAAAAAGAAGAAAAACAAAAACGAAAACAACAAATTGAAGATCTAATGGCCTTCCTGGCAGAAGCAGGTAGAATTGTTGAGGTAAATTTACTTCGTGTGAGTGGAGAACCGCTGACAGATGAATTTCGCGCTATGTTATTATCTCAGCCAGAAGTTTTGTACACTGAATATGCAGACAAACGAGTGTTCAATGAATTTATTTTACATAAATCTTGTATCCCTCAGGCGATTGAATCAGCAAAACGAACCTTCCAAATCAAACATTCTGATCTAGAAATCCGTGTGCTGAATCAAATGAATGTGACACTGCATTTGAATGATGAAAGCCCAAAAAGACTTTTAGAAGAAATTGAAGCTCAAAGTTTATTTCAGTTTTTGCCATTTCTTACAAGGTTATGGAGGATGATTATGGGTAATATGACTGTCCATAAATTCGAAATTCCTCCCATCAAAGCAAGACTCCAGCAACAACTCACAAAAGATTTGGCGAGTCAGAAAGTTAAAAAGATATCACAAGAAAAAGAAAAACTCGTCAAAGCTAGGTTGAAAGAAAGAGAAGAAGCAGAAAAAGACGCAGAACGAAAATCGAAACAAAGCCATTCACAAACTAATTCTTCTAACAATGCACAAGATGATGATGAAGATATAGAACCAGTAAAGCAAGGTAGCCCTGAAGAAGAAAAAAAATGGAAAGAATCCATTGAATCCATTGTTCGTATCCTGGATGAAGCGTGGGAGTTCGGTGTGTATCCTGATCGTGAGTATGTTTTATCCAAACTCAATGGAAAGTTTACTGAAGAAAATTTGATCTTTTTCTTAAAAAAATTTGGCGGAAAAGAAATCTACAGTTTCCCAATCCGTAACCAAAGAGAAAAGTTTCCTTGGCCCATTTTGATTTCTACTGGGTATTTGAAACGACATGGCAAAAAACTATTTGATAAAGTTTCTGCTGAAAGTGAACGCCAAAGAAATGATAAGTTCCCCAACCAAGAAAAATTCGACCTTGCGGAATCGCAGTTAGATTTTTTAAACCGAATTTTACCCAAACTAAAACCATAAGATTATGCCAGCAATTGAACAACTAAGAGCAAGAAAAACAAAGATCGTATGCACTATCGGGCCTGCGACAGCATCCAAAGAAATGATCCGAAGTTTAGCTTTGGCAGGGATGAATATCGCAAGGATCAACATGAGTCATGGTGACCATGAATTTCACCGTAAGATCATTCGAATCATAAAATCTTTAAACAAGGATGAGTTACACAAACATCCAATTTCGATTCTACTGGATACACAAGGGCCAGAAATTCGAACTGGGGATGTACAAAATGACTTACACTTAAAAGTTGGAGAAACGTTTACATTTCATATCATACCTGGTATGGAAGCGGAAGCGCAGAGTGTTTTTGTAAACTACCGTGATATCGTAAAAGATTTAAAAGTAGGTGATAAGGTCACAGTTGATAACGGTTTGATTAACCTCGCAGTCCAAGAAATCAGAGAAAATGAACTAATTTGTACTGTGTTAGACGGCGGAAAATTAGGTTCTAGAAAACATATCAACTTACCCGGAATTCGAGTAAACATTCCTTCGATCACACCAAAAGACCAAAAGGATATTTTGTTTGGTTTAGAAGAGGATATTGATTTTGTAGCGCTTTCGTTTGTGCGATCGAAAGAAGATGTCTTACAATTGCGAGATATCATCGACGAGAAAAAACACCATGCACAAATCATAGCCAAAATTGAAGACCAAGAAGGTCTAAAAAACTTAGATGAGATCATCAAAACCTCCGATGGAATCATGGTAGCGCGTGGGGATTTGGGTGTTGAAATTGAAATTGAAGAACTCCCGATTGTTCAGCGACGTATCGTCAAACGTTGCCAAGAAGAAGGGAAACGAGTTATTGTTGCGACTCACTTACTTGAATCGATGATTCATAATCCTTCTCCTACAAGAGCGGAAGTCACTGACGTTGCGAATGCAGTTTACGAGGAAGCTGATGCTATCATGCTTTCTGGGGAAACGGCAATGGGAAAATACCCGGTTCGTTGTGTTGAAATGTTGGATAAAATTGCACGTCGAATGGAAATGTCGATTAACTTAGGTCTTGCTGCACAAAGAAAACCTAAAGACCAAAAGGAAGAAATGGCAAGATCAGCTGCTAGTTTAGCGGATTCGATGCAAGCACATGCAATCATAGCCATCACTAGACGTGGAATTACTGCGAATAATTTAGCATCTTTTCACCCAAGGTATCCAATTGTTCATGCGTTCACTAATATGACATCCGTTAGACGAAAGCTTTGGTTAACACGAGGAGTTATCCCTTACCGAGTGGATTTCTCTTCTGATCCAGAAAAAACGATTAATTTAGCCATTCAAACTTTAGTGAATAATGGATACTTACAAACGGGAGAAAAGGTAGTTATTTTATCCGACATCATTGCCGGAGAGGATCGAGTCGAAACGATTCAAGTCCGCGAAGTAAAATAAGTTCATGTCATTTTGGAAATCGATGATAGAGTTGGTATGTTTATCAACGATCGTCGTTTTTCCAATTTATTCGGAAGATAGAAGTTCTGATGTTCCCGAATGGTTGGGTGAGTTCAAAAAGTTAGATGAAAAGGAACTCGCCAATAAAAGAGAAGGCTGGTATGCAACTGGTTTACCTCTTTTTGGGAATGATGCAGTTAATGGTTCTGGACTTGGTCTTTTAGCCAATGTATTTTATAACGGGACCAGAAATGATTCCTCCTTTAAGTATACACCCTATGAACATATGTTCAATGTCGGTGTATACCGAACCAATCGTGGCACTGAGAACAATTATCTTGCTTGGGATGCTCCTTATTTTTTAGATACAGCCTACCGATTACGATCCTATGTGGGCCATGATGCAAGTTATTATAACCAATATTTTGGTGTTGGGACCGAAAGTTTACAACCATTGTATTTCAGAGATCGGAATGCAGATGGGAGCAGAATTGTTCGAAACGCAACCTATTCGGATTTTGAGAATGCCAATTCTTATGCAAAAAACAGAGGCCCGGGGCGTGAATTAACATCGACTCAACATTATCATGACTACCAATTTGAAACAACTTATGGTCAATTCAACGCTGATAAAACGATTTTCCAAGTTTTTAGAGTTTGGGGAGGTGTTGAGTTTTCGAAAAATATTGTTAGGCGGTATGATGGAAATTCGGTTGATGCTAAAGAACCACTAACTGGTATTAGGGTTCCAGCAGTTGAAGATTCTTCAAAATTAACAGAAGATTCAAACTCTGGGAAAATCATTGGTGTAAATGGTGGAAATTTAAACTATGTGAGGGGCGGGATTGCTTTTGATACAAGAGATTACGAACCAGATCCAGATCGGGGTTGGCTCATCGAATACAATGTCAATAAAGCGGAAAGAACAATAGGTTCGGATTTCAATTACTTAAGGCATTTTGGACAAATTAAAAATTTTTACCAACCATTCCCTAAATTATTCGAAGAGTTTGTCATCGCACAACGAGCAGCACTGACTAAGATTGAAGGCGAAGTACCTTTTTTTGAGTATCGATATTTATTTTCCATTGATGGTCCTATGGGAGCATTAGGTGGACAAAATACATTACGTGGGTATAGGCAGGAACGTTTTGTAGGACCTGTGATCGGTTTTTATAATATTGAACTTCGGTATCGAGTTGGAAGTTTTACACTGTGGGATCAGTTTTTCCAATTGAGTATCGTTCCATTTTACGATGTTGGTCGAGTTTGGGATAAAATCAAACAAGTAAGCACAATGGATTATAAACATTCACGTGGATTAGGATTACGGTTGATTTGGGACCAAGCCACCGTAATCCTAATGGACTATGCTTATTCACGTGAGGACCAATTATTTTATTTAGACATTGGCCATACTTTTTAATTTTTTAGTTAAATCTTTCTTTTCGAATCACTTCTACATCATTCATAAAGATCACCATAGGATATTTTTCTAAATATTTATCCGAAATAATTTGAAATATCTTTAGCGCTTTACCTTCCGAAACCAATGATTCTAATCTGATGTTTTTTCCTTCCCATGAAGTTAGGTGCTCGTGATTGATTCCCTCTCCTTTTGCTTCACTGATTGTATACCCTTTGACATTTACAGATTTAAGCTCTGACACTAATCGATCTTGGAGAGCTTCATCAGCGATAATTGTGATGAGTTTTGCCTTTTCTAATTTCATTTTAAGCTCCGTAAAGGTATTTCGAAACAGTTAAATATAAAGGTAATCCAACTGATAGGTTAAAAGGGAAAGTGATGGCAAGAGATGCTGTGAGATAAATGGCAGGACTCGCCTCCGGAATCGCAATCCTAACAGCTGCAGGTGCAGCAATATAGGATGCACTTGCGCTGAGTGTCCCAAGAACCATTGCTCCACCCATGGATAATCCAATGAATTTTCCTAAATACAAACCAAACATAGCTGTGCAAATTGGGAAAAGAATACCAAATCCAATTAAAAATACACCAGCTTTTTTGAGATCGGCAAGTCTCCTTCCTGTTACAATCCCAACTTCCAGTAGGAATAAAATTAACATTCCACGGAATGGTGCTTCAAATAGGGGAGCAAATTGTTCATGACCTTTTTTCCCAGAGATCATTCCTATGATAAGGCCACCTAGTAGTAATAAAGTTCCTTTCCCTGTTAGAAGTTCGTGTATAATTTTCCCCCAAGAAGATTCTTCGGTCTTATCCGTCGGATTCATTTTTACAAGTAATAATGCTACAAGGATTGCAGGAATTTCCATGATAGCAAGCATACTAGGCATAAAACCTTCATAGGTGATTTGCAATGAATCCAAAAAAGCGAGAGCTTCACTGAAAGTAACAGCAGATACCGATCCGTAGTGCGCTGCCAAGGCAGCTGCATTTGCTTTGTCATATTTTCCAAATTTGGTAAGTAATCCATAGGCTATGAGCGGGATTGAAATACATAAGAACAATGCCGCCATTGCTGGTTTATAAAATTCTACTAAGGTTGTATTACTTAATTTAACTCCTCCTTTTAGTCCGATAGCGAATAAAAGGTAGATAGTTAAACCTGCATACATACCATCTGGAAATTTTAAATCACTTTTGATGATGGTGGCAATGATTCCTAGCAAAAATGCTAGGAACATTGGAGTTTGTAAATTTGCAACTAATGCATGTAAAATGTCCATCTTATTTACCTATTTTGTGATAGTAGAGATGTATTCTTCGGAAAGATAATTTACTTTCCCTGTTTCTAAATCGTAAACAGCGCCAACGATTTGTAATTGGCCTTTGTTATAGTATTTTGAAAGGATAGGGTCTAGTTTACGTAAGGAAACAACTTGGAATGCAACGTTTGCTTTTACTGCATTGTCCAAATAGTCACCTTCCATGTGTTTTACTTTTTCTGCCGCTGGTTTAATCGAATTGGTTAAAGCAATGATATGACCAGGAACATCATCAGCTTTACAAGCAGCACCAACGGCACCACAGCTCGTATGGCCGAGAACTACAATCAAATTGACTCCTAACACTGCCACAGAAAATTCAATTGAACCCCAAGAAGCATATGTCGAAACTTGGCCTGCTGTTCTTAAAATGAATAAATCACCAAGTCCTTGGTCGAAAATGATTTCATTTGGAACTCTCGAATCAGAACATCCAACGATTGTTGCAAACGGATTTTGCTTTTTTGAAACTTCTTTAATACGTTCTACTGATTGATTTGGACGAATTGATTTTCCTTGTACAAATCTTAAATTCCCTTCTACCAATCGTTGTAATGCATCTTTTGACGATATTCCGGCACTGTTTGTTTGTGCCACTAACTGGGTAGAAATCGATAAAATCAGAAAACTGATGAGAAACTTGAAACCTTTCATTGAAATTCTCCTTGGTGCTGCCAATCCAACTTGATAGCCCTTAATATACATAAATATAATTCGCGAATATAAATACACGAAAAAAATTGCGTATTATTGAAAAAAATGTGCCCTGTTTCAGGGCCAGACGTTTGAAAATTGATTGATTGGGGGAGCCGAAACGGGTTTGGAAAAGGGAACAAATGGGCCAATTTCCGATTTAATCTACATTTTGGAGGGAATGGCAGTTTTTAAAGGCAAATGGTGTGAAACTTTGGAATACAGTCTGTTTATGAAGGAAAGGTGATCTGGTTTTTTTGTATTCCCAGATCTCCTTTCCGACTTCGTTTCCAAGGATACCTTTTTCTATTTCATTGGAATTTCAATGACGAGTAATTCGGATTTTACATCTGCTTGGATTTTATATTCATCCACTCCCCAAAGTCCTACTGCATCTCTACGTTCTAATTTTGTACCTTCAGTGGATATTTTCCCTTGGATGAGGAATACGTATATCCCTTGGTTAGGAGCATGCACTTTGTATGAGAGTGTATGGCTTGGTTCCAAGGTAGCGAGCGAAAAGTAGGCGTCTTGGTTGATCCAAACTGCTTCTTCGTCAACTGGGGATACGACTGTTTGGAATCGGTTCAAACGACCAGCTTCTGAAAATGTTTTTTGGTCATACCTAGGTTGGATATTGGCCACCTTTGGTAAGATCCAGATTTGCAAAAAATTCACCTTTTTGTCAGAGCTGTGATTGAATTCGGAATGTTGAATCCCAGAGCCTGCAGACATGATTTGTACGTCCCCCGTTTTGATAATACCGTTCGTACCTGTACTATCTTTATGCGCCAATTCTCCAAAGAGTGGAATGGATATAATTTCCATATTTTGGTGGGGGTGAGTGCCGAATCCCATGCTAGGTTCTACGATATCATCATTTAGTACTCGGAGTGCGCCAAAATTGGTTTTGTCTGGGTGGTACCAGTGGCCAAAACTGAAGGAATGGTGGCTGTCCAACCAACCAAAATTGACATGCCCTCTTTCAGAGGCAGGGTAGAATTTTTTTTGAATGCTGGATGTGATTGGGTTCGTTGTTTCCATATTAAATGGTTTAATATTAAACTATATTTTGTCAACTGACTTTCTATTTCCATTCACTAAAAAAAGAAAATATCTTTCCAATCACTTTGAATCTTAAAGGATCATCCTATGTCGAAAAGATCCTTAGAATCGATTCAGAAGAAAAAGAATTGGTTAGAGTTAGGCCCAGTTTATGTCAATCGAGTGAGGTTTTTACTCGCTGGTTTTTATATTATTGCGACTTTAGGATCGTTCAAAACGTCCACAACCCTTCAAACCACAAGTTATTTGGTAGGAATCACGTGTATGTTTCTTTACGGAGGTTTGCAGGCCTATTTATTTAAAATTGGCAGACTCAATACTTTTTTCCCGAAATTATTCATTGTTTTGGATATTACCGTATTGTTTGCAGTCACTGCATCTGGACTGATGGGTGGTAGTACAGTTGCTGCCGATTTAATTAAATCACCAACCTTATATGTATTGTATTATTTTTACGTTGTTTACTCTGCATTTCTCTTTTCAAAACGGACTTTACTCACGAGCACTTATTACTCAGCTTTTTGTTTGGTATTAATATTAATCATCGGTTATGGGCAAGGTGTTTCTTTTAAAGAGGCAGAAGGATTACAAAGTGAAAAGGGAACGGTTGCCATTTCAAATGAAGTATTTAAAATCTTATTTTTAATTTGTTTTGGTTACCTCACTTCTACGGTTTTAAATTTATTAAATGAAATCAAAAATGAGTCAGAAGAAAAACATAAACTTGCGGAACTGGAAAGAGAAAATGCAAACACTCTGAACCAAGATTTAAATAGAATTGGTTCTGAATTATTCAATACACTCAAAAGTATTCGTGAACTTACTAATGATTTTAATTTTCAAATCGAATCGCAAGATGTTTCGATTCGAGATCTTACAGAATTTGTTTCTTCATTTTCAGAGAGTATACAAACGTCAGTCGAAAATATTGGGAAACAACATACTCAAATAACCTTACTCAATCATAAATCAGACACATTAAAGTTAAGTATCGCTGAAATTGGGAAAGTAGTGGAAGATCTCAATGCAAATATGAGTGATTTCCAGGATAGAAGTAATGTACTTTCTGAAACTGTAAAAAATTTAGAAGAAAGGTTACGTTCTGTCAATATTTCCCAAAAGGAAGTAAGTGAAGTGAATGATATCATGGCAGAAATTGCTGATCGTACCAATTTATTGGCTTTAAATGCATCCATCGAAGCGGCAAGGGCTGGGGAACATGGTCGAGGTTTTGCAGTAGTTGCACAAGAGGTAGCGAAATTAGCAGAGAATTCCAATGAAAATGCAACGAAGATTAAGAAAATCATCACAACTTCAAACCGCTATATTCAAGAAGGAACAGAACTGGCGTCTACAGCCTTAAATCAAACTGAATCCCTTCAATCTAAATATGACTTGCTAAGTGGTGTGATGAAAACAGCGACATCCAAAATTAATTCACAAAAAGATATAAATAATGAAGTGCTGGAAGCTCTTGATTTAATTGAATCGATTTCCAAAGTATTGGACCAGGAATCGAAAGTATTAGATAAAGATAAAGAACAAATGGTTGCTGTTGTTCACCAAATGGAAGAAATTAATCGAAAAGTTGTGATAAATGCTAGAAAAATGGGTGATAATACATCAAGTTTGGAAAACCAAGCAAAAGAACTGGCATCTGAATAAACAATTTTAATGAAATCAAAAATTCTAATATTCTTAATTATAGCGATGCCAAGTTTTTTGAAAGCTGAGCCAGGTGGGAAAAGATTCGCATTTGTTGTTGGCGTTAGTGAATATAAGGACTTGTCCCTAGCCAATTTGAAAACGGCAAAAAATGATGCGCTTGGGATGACAAAAATATTGTTCAGTTATGGATCCTATAATCGTATCCAAACTTTAGTCCAAGAAGGATCTGTAAGTTCCATACCTACAAAATTTAATATCCTAACTCAACTCGAATCAGTATTAGAAGAAACCAATCCAGACGATCTTTTCGTTTTTTATTTTTCTGGTCATGGTGTGGTTGATTATAATGATAAAGTCTATCTTTTGCCAGAAGATGCAAATCCCCAAAAACCATTTGAGACTGGGATTGCTGTTGAACATCTAATTGAACTAACTAGAAAATTTAATCTCAAACGTGTCGTTTTTTTTATCGATGCTTGCAGAAATCCGGAAGATGGAAAAGAAGAAGTTGGAAGAAAATACTTAGAGGGTACAAGTTTTAAAGACTCAGAAATTGTCTCTGTATTTTATTCAACAAAAGTAGGTTATTCCAGTTTTGAAGATCCAAAATCTGGTTATGGAATTTATACTAAATATTTGATTTATGGATTAGAAGGTAGAGCAGATTCCAATTTTAATGGTGAGGTAACCTATTCTGAATTGTCGAATTATGTAATCCAATCCATGAAAGATTGGACCAAAGAAAATCAAAAATTACAAAAACCGTACACCAAAGAATATGCGGAAAAAGCAGAAGATACAATCTTAACTTATGCAGTGAATCCAGAAACTTCTTTGGCAGATGCACCTTTATTCAATCCATATAACCCAACTTATGCGTTTCGATCCTTCCTAATTCCTGGTTGGGGGCAATATGCGAGAGGACAGGAAGAAAAAGGTAAAATTTACATGTCGATTTTTGCTTTGGGAGTATTATATGCTGGATACCAATACAACCAATTCCGATCGGACAAACATGCATATGAATCTGCAATTGGGATCCCTCCGAATCCGAGAATCGCAGAGACTGTAGTGTTGAATTACTTTCTAATTGAACCACATAGACAACAAATGGAGACCTCGCGAACGAACTTATCGCATGCTTTAACAGCATTACTCTTTATTTGGTCTGCAAATGTGTTTGATTTTTATTTGTTAGGCCCAAATCCTAAAGAAAAATCTGGTGTTTTTTTAGATCTAGATTTGGAAAATCAAGGTTATATGGGAATCAATCGAGTTGGGAAATTGGGTTATGCGATTAGGTTTTAATTTAATTTCAATCATCTTTGTTCTGCATTGTAATGTAAAAGCACCCAATCAGAATGTTTTTGATCCAGCGAATATTGTTGGAAGTTCTGCTGTTGTATTACTAGGATTGGGATTGGGTGATGAATTAACGATCACTTCCAGATATAAGCAAAATGATTATCCTATTTTTGTAAAAACAGAATACCTGGATTTAGACTTAAGTGCACCAGGAGCAAATTATTTCTCAAAAGCAAATTTTAAAATTTCAGATCCTTATCAAAATGATTTAATTTTACGTGATGTATTCCCGCTATCGGATACCCGGTTAAGAGTTTTGTTTTCTGTTTCATCAAGGTCTGAATGGAGGGAACCAGTTCTTTTATCCATTTCAAAACCAGAATCAATGAATGAGTTTTCATTCCCAGGGAAACAACTTGAGTTTCGATTTCCATACCCAAGATTTTACGGTTCGATTTCGGAAGCAAAAGGGAAAATTACAACTTCAATCTTAAATGATGGTAGAATCCTTTTGGTTGGGGGAGTTAACCCTTCTGGTACAACTTTGCAAACAGTAGAAATATGGGATCCAGAGACAGGTGTATCAAAGGTATTACCTTCATTAAACGAAGGTTTGATGGGGCTATCAATCTGTGTTCAAAAAACTGGAAAGGTGTTTGTTTCGGGTGGGAAAACAGTCGCTGGGAATGTATCTGCGACCACTCAAATTTCAGACAAAATTTATTCTATTGATCCAACTTCTGAAACAGTAACAGAACTTTCCTTTCGTATGGCGAGGAGACGTTACGGTCATTCGATGGTATGCCTTGGAGATGGAAGTATATTAGTTTCAGGAGGGCAGTTCCAAGTAGGAATTGATCCTTCTGCTGTCACAAAAGACCATGAATTGATTTCGGTAACTGGGAATTCTTCTGTAATACTGAATGGAACTTCTGACTTCCCAATAGGGATTATCTTCCATGCTACTGAATATGACGAAGCGAATTCTCGCATTTTATATTTTGGTGGCAAAGATCGATTGGATCCTTATGCATTTTTTTCAAATACAGTTTTTACAATTAACACGAACAACTTTAGTTTGACTAGTTTACCAGGAAACTTTGCAACCGCAAGATCAAACGTAACTAATATAAAAATGCCGAATATGGATCGTGTGTTATTTGGTGGGATGAATCGCGAAGGCACTGGTTCAAAGGCGATCGAATCATGGAACGAAACTTTATCATCTACTACTAGTCTTGGGTTTACGTCTCGATTTAAAAATGGGAGTGCCATTGTTAGATTTTCGGATGAACAAGTTTTTTTCACTGGGGGAGTCGACACTTACTTTAAGTCTGGGATTTTAGAACTATATGATCATTTTGAACGTAAAAATTTTATAGTAGACACAATGATGTCTCCAAGATCGGAACATTCTGCCTTTCTGACTACCAAGGGCATTGTGATTTTTGGGGATTCAGCGCTAACAGATACCAGAGTGGAAGTTTATGGGAAAGATTAGATTTTTCTTTTTCACCTTACTATTGGTATCCTGTAAAATTCCAGCAGGTTCCAATCCATTGGATCCTTCGTCTCCACTAAGCTTAGGATTATTTATGTTAGGTGGCGATTCGGTTGTGCAAATGGAGTTTTCTTCTAATCGTGTTCAACCTGGTGGAGTATTGTATGTTTCAACAAATCATGATTTTACGACAAAAGCAAACGGCTTGAAATTGCCAATTGCTAATCCTGGATTGGATCCTATTTCACAGGTAATTCCGCGAAGTAAGTTTTTATATGAAATACGGATGTCACCTTCGGTAACAACTGGAAAATTCACTTTGAATTTAAAAGACTATTATCTGAACGAAGCCCTTTTGGTGAATCCAGAGTCTTTTGAATTCGAAATTGATTCAACTCCTCCTATGTTGCAATTAAAAACAGGAAATAGTATTGATATCTCTGAATTGCAATCTGGTTTTCTAGATGTAGAAGCAAACGAAGAAATTGTTTGGGATGGCAATCTATCCCAGGTAAGTCTTTCGGGGAATGCAAAGAATACTTTAGTTGTTTCTGATATCATCGTCTCACAAAGAAATATTCGATTGTTGTTTGCTGGGAATCCAAATGCTAACGGAGGAATTCTTACCATTAGTTTTAATGGAGTAAAAGATAAAGCATTTAATACACAAGGTACCATTGCCGTTCCAGTAAAGGTTTTTGCTTTCAAAAGTGGTCCTAATATGAACATTGCTAGGCGT
This sequence comes from Leptospira limi, assembly GCF_026151395.1. NCBI lineage: Bacteria > Pseudomonadati > Spirochaetota > Leptospiria > Leptospirales > Leptospiraceae > Leptospira > Leptospira limi. The sequence continues at coordinate 106,433 of NZ_JAMQPV010000004.1, read as the reverse complement.
TCTTGTGTAGGAATGGAATTGGATGATGGTCGTAAAATTGTCTTAGGTGGTAGAGCTAAGTCAGGTGTTTTGATTAATGGGAATGGAACATTGAGTAGTACAGAATATTATAATTCTATAACGAAAGAATTCACTTTTGCTCCCGATATGATCTACCGTCGGCAGGAATTTGCAATCGTAAAGCTTTTGGACGGAAGGTTATTGGTTTCGGGAGGATATGGTGGGAAGGTTGGCAATCCATCGAACGGAAGTTTAAATTCAACAGAAATATTTGATCCAATTTCAAATACATGGACTGAAGGACCATTCCTTACGACTCCTAGACAACTTCATAAAATGACTGTGTTGCCAAATGGTGATGTTTTGGTCGTTGGGGGTCTTACTCCCTTTTCTCCGTTTCAATCAATTTCAATGGTAGAACTGATTCATGTTACTACCGACCCGTTCAGTATGTCGGTTGAAACCATAGGTAACCTAGCTGATTCTCGCGGTAAACAATCACAGGTGGTTTCGGTAATTGCTGGTAAGGTGGTCATTACGGGAGGGGAAAGATCGGATGTAACAGGGCCTAACCCATCCGATTATTATGCACGATCAATCGATAGTATTGAAATTTATGATATCAGTACGAAAACCCTATCTACTTCCTCTGCGAGAGTGATAAAACGATTTAATCATTTTACTCATGCATTAAGTAATGGAGAAGTTTTAATTTTAGGTGGAATCAGTTCCCGATTTGATGACAACCAACCAATCTTACGAGCACAAATATATAATCCAACGACGGATACCATTCGTGACCATAAAAATCTTTTGTTTGGAAGAGAATGGGGAAGTTCCTTTATGTTTTCATATGGTAAAGACCAAATTATCATCGCAGGTGGATTGGAATATCGAACTGTCAATGGTAGTACATTTGATTCAATTTTGGATACAGAATCATGGTCAGAATCTGATAATCGATTCTATCTGACTGGTAGGTCCTTAAATGCAAGATGGGATGGATGCGAAATCAAATACTCTGCCACTGGCGGAGGAATGATCTTAGGTGGTAGGATAGGAAGTATACTTGCAAACACGGAGGAATATAGTTTTGAATAAAATTTATTTCTCATTTGTATTCTTATTCTTTGGATGCATTGTTCCGGGTGACTTTAAGAATGTTTTTGATCCAAAATCAATTTCAGGTCTTTTACTTGCTTCCGTGGGAAATGCTGGTGCATTTGAGTGCAAAGAAAAGTCAAATACCAAATCATTTGGCAACATTGACCAGATTTTATTACAATGTAACCGAGAGCTTGCATCCTTAGACACTTCATTTCTTGCTAATCTAAACGAACAAACATTTTCAAATATTAGTTTTACCAAAATAGGCAATGATCAACTTTTGATTCAATTTGACCCTATTACAAGTGATGGTTGTTACGAAGTTAATTTATCTAGCGTTGTATCTGGATTAGGTGAAACTTTATCACAAGATAAATATCCCATTATTATTGATACAAAATTACCAACTGTTAATTTGGTTTCGTATTTACCAATTACTGATTATACATTTTTTACTGCTCGGTATTGGGATTTTGAAAGTTCTGAGCCTCTCAATCAATTTGGACTACCTTCTTTGAGTGGAAAATTAGCTCCTTTTATTGTATTTCGCTCTATCCAAAAAATAAGTGATACTAAATTTCGTGTTTATTTCGAAACAAATTTTAAATCGAATGAACCTGGATCCATTACGTTTGGTTTCCCAAATGCAAATGATAAGGCTCTAAATGTTGTAACGAATACAATCACAATTCGACTGATAGGTTTAGTCGCAGGACCTACTTTAAACTTTGGACGTTCTGAATTTGATGCATTCCAAAATCAGAATGGCGATGTAATTGCAATTTATGGATATAATTCAAGTGCCGAGATCCTTCGACGTGGGACAAACTCGTTCCAACTAACGAATCCTAGTTTGCCCGAAATCCATCGTGGTGAAAGAGGATTGATGTTAGATGGGAAACGATTGCTGATTACAGGTGGGATCAAGTATTCAGTGACGACTGCACTCAATGAAAGTTATATTTTTGATACTGAAACGACATCATTTGTTCAATCTGGTTCTATGGTGGAACCTCGGCATATGCATGACATTGTAAAGTTACCGAATGGAAAAGTAATGGTAATTGGTGGTATTAGAGATTATACACCAGTGTTGCCAGGGATGTATTTTACTACTTTAAACACTGCTGAGATTTATGATCCGAGTACTGAAACATTCACTCAACTTTCTAATCGGTTAAAAACTCCAAGATCATTCTCATGTTCGGTGGTTTTGAATGATGGAAGAGTGATGATCATTGGTGGATCCGATGGAATTTTTGCTCCTAAAGATACTACCGAGTTTTTTGATCCAAATACAGAAACATTTAGTTGGGGACCTAGTTTGCCAACACCAGTTGGTGCATTGAAATGTTTGAAACTTTCAGACGGGAATATTCTGATTTATGGTGCACAATTGTCAAATTTAAGTAATGCGACGATGTTATATGATGTTTCAAAGAATCGAATATTGACAGTTGCAAATTCATTGTATAGAAGAGAATGGAGTATTGCTTTAGAACTGCCGGATGGTGGAGTTTTATTTTATGGTGGAGCTTATCGTTATAATACAAGTGAACCAAGTCGGATGATTGAAAAATTGGATTATGCCAAGAGTAATAGTTTTTATGAAATGGGAATGTCCAGGGTTAGTGTATCCAAACATAGTGGTGTAAAATTTTCTGATGGAACTTTCTTGTTTTTAGGAGGTGAATCTGGTGGATTATTCAATCAGGGAACCGACTATTACGGACTGATAGAATAGTATGCCACATGACAAGGGACAAATTTATGGTTCGTTTAAAAAGATTTGTATACCTGAAGTTTTGCTCTCATTGGAAGCAAGTGAGCTCAGACCAAAATTATTAGAGTTAAAATCTGATTGGGTAAACAACAATCTCACTGGCAGTGAAGTTGCGTATCAAATTGTACTTTTATATTTAGAAAAGAGGGTGATACGACATCCATTTCTCCGGATGGGACAAAAACTTCCGAACCGTGATTCTTCAAAAGACTTTTTAGAAGTAGTTAGGTTTTATGGAATGCCTGATACAGTTCGATATGCACTTTGGAAATGGAGTCGATCTGAATGGAACATTCAACTCATAGATTATAATCCAACCTCTTTGGAGATGCTAGAATCTCAGAGCAAAGGAATACGTTATGCAACGATTAGTTGGGATGATGCAATTGCCGGTACATTAGTAGAAGGGAAGAGAGACGCTTTTGAGCATCTACTGCACGATTTGGCACATGCTTATATGTTTTTTCGTGACGATTATGATTTTATTGGTCAAACAAAATTTTTTCAACTTATGTTGGATGAGTATGATGATTATAAATCTTACTTAGAAAACGATCCAAGATTTAAACAAAAATTTGAATACTGTATATCCGACATGAATTCTCATCCAGCTCATTTATCTGCGTATTGGAATGCAATTCGTAGGGAAGCTGGTATTCCAGTATTTGAACTAGAAACCAAGTTTTAAAGTTTTGGATTGTTTTTGTGTCGGTTTAAATCACGTTTCGTGTTTTTTTGAATGGTTGATTTGATAACGTCTTGGAGAGAAATCCCCATTTGATTGGCAAGACAAGTTAAAACAAATAAAATATCTCCAATTTCACTTGGAATCTGTTCTGCCGATTCACCTGATTTGAAAGATTGATCACCATACTTTCTTGCCATCAATCGAGACAATTCTCCTACCTCTTCAACAAGAATTGCTAAATTTGTAAGTTCCGAAAAATAGCGGACACCAATCGTTTGAATCCAATCATTTACTTCGTTTTGTAATTGATTTAGGGTGATCTCATTTTGGTCCAAGTTTTTTCTCCAATTCTTTGGAAAGGATATTTGAAAATTCAATCATACCTTGTTGGTTTAAGTGAATTAAATCAAAGCAGAATTGTCCGTTTTTATCACCTAACGAATCTTGTAAGTCCATTTCATCAAGTGTTTGATGTCCTTTTAATGCTTCTGATAATCCATCATTCCAAACTTTCATGCGTCCTTCGTTATTGACTTTACGGATAACGTCTGAATAAGGAGCAAAAACATTGATGATGTGAATCTTTCGATTCCCAATAAAGTCGTACATTTTGGTAAGCCTTCGAAAATAACGTTTTGTATCTTCGGTAGCATCTGAATCTTTGGGGACAATACTTGCAATTCCACAAGTTTCAAACAACATCCTTCGATGATCAGGATTGGAACCTTTTGGAATTTCGATGGGTAAGTTTAGTGCAAGTCGATTCATACAATCTTCAACACTTGTTAGATTGTACTCATCAATCGATTCGGGATGATCATTTTCATAATCCCAAGGATTTTCATTTGGATTTTTATTTTTGCGCGAGATGGCTTTCAGTCGTTCATTGAAATTAATCACAAAATCCGACATATCTTTTCGATAGGCTACCGATTTAGAAATTAAATAGAGATAATTCGAAAAATTTAATTGGTATTCAAAATCTAAAACGGTTGGTATCGCTTTGAAATTTCCGAGTTCGGACAACATTGCAAGAGTTGGGTCTACCACATAATTGCGATCAACCCAAGGCATGCCAGGTTCCATTACATGAAGAATGATTTTAACATTAGGGAATTGGTCTAAGTATTCTTCTAAAATACGATGTTGGACCACTAATTCTGATCCTCTGACAGCAATGGATTGTGTTTTCCATCCTAATTTTTTCAAATTCTCATTGAGGATACGAATGCTGATACCTTCGAACGCAACAGATGTTCCTACGATCAGAATATCAGGATTTAGAACTTCCTTTTTTGATACAACATGTTCGGTAACACGATTGATATTGGATGCATAAGAATTCTTTTTCAAAAACGGTTTGTAAAAACCCAGTTGTAATATGAGTTCAAAAAGCAGAAGAAAAATAAATACAGCAACGATCTTCTTATCTTTCAAAAAATGGATTGTTTCTTTTGTTAAGCTCATAATTAAAATTGAAAGTAGAGGAAGTTCTGACTTTCTGTTACTCCAAATAATAGTAAAAGTAATAGATTCACGATAACAAAAATTGAATATTTCATCCAACTTCCTGTTAGTAAAGTTGGGATTTGTCTCTTTGAGAAGATGTAACTTGCTGTAAAACAAATGACTAACAGAATTCCAAATCGATAATTCATCCAACGTGTAATGGGAACTCCGGAATCGTTGATGAATAACAAAGCTTTCATCATCGGAATTGCTTTTTCCATTGTCTCTGCTCTAAACATGATAAAACCAAATGCTAAACAAAACATGGTAAAAATCCGAGAGAATAATTCGTATGATTTTCCACCTTTTTCATTTAGGAATTTTGAAACAGGAGTGTCACCGTAGAACTTATGAGTTAGTAACATAGTTCCTTGCCAAATGCCCCATCCCACATAATGGTAAGCAGCACCATGCCACAATCCGGCAAATAACCAAGTGATCATGATGTTACGAATGTACATAATGACACTGACTCTTGATCCACCTAAGGGGATATAGATGTAATCACGTATCCAAGTGGAGAAGGAGATATGCCATCTAGACCAATGGTCTGCAATATTTTTGCATGACATTGGAAAATTAAAATTAGCATTAAATTGAAATCCGAACAATCTGGCGACACCAATTGCAATGTCCGTATAACCCGCAAAATCGAAATAAATTTGCCAACCAAAAGCCAAAGCACCTGTCCATATCTCGATAGAATTCAAATTTTGATAGTTTGCAAATGTAGAATCTACGACTTTTGCCAAGTTATCAGCAAAGACAATTTTTCTGGTAAATCCGATTAAAATTAGGGCAAAAGCTGCTTCAATGTGTTCTTTATGAACACTTAGACGATAATCCAAATCACGGAAAAAAGTTTCTGCACGAACAATGGGACCTGCAACCAATTGAGGAAAAAAAGCTACATATAATGCAAAGTCTAAAAAGGATTTACGGGCCTCAATCTTACGATTGTAAACATCAATGGTGTAACTCATAGATTGGAATGTATAAAAAGAGATTCCCACTGGTAATATGATGTTTTGTTTTTCAAATTGAAAGGAACCTAATAAGTGGATATCGTTTATCACACCTAATAAAAAATCGGTGTATTTGAAAAAACCAAGTGTTCCAATGTTAACAACAAGAGATAAAACAAGTAACCAACCTCGTTTGGAGTCACCGTCTTGTTTTGATTCAATTGCTCTTGCTGCAAAATAGTCAATAAAGGTTGAAAAAATTAAAATAAATACATAAGGATTGATTTTAAGATCACAATACATTCTGTCCGAGAAGTATTTTAATCCACTGTCCGCCATCGCCGAACACGAGATTGATGATGGTTGCCATGCCATGTAAAAATAATAACTGGCAAGTAAGAAGAATAACCTTTGCCATCTATTTTTCAGTATATTTCCAATGATAATTGTGATCAAAAAGAAGACTAAAAATTCAAGTGAGTTAAATAACATAATGGATTACCTATCTGTATATGGATTCTTCTGCTAATTTTTCGACAGGTCCCTGGATTCCTTCAGTGTAACCAAACTTTGGTCCAATAGATCTAGGTAATGTTGAAAAAGTGAAGTTTGTTAAGAAATAGAAAATAAAAAGAAAAGAATAAGACATATGCAAAATTGCATTTGAGAACTTTGGTAGAACTTTGATTTGGAAAGAACTTAGGATGTAAGAATTTAGAATCCAAAGGCCAATGATGGTTCCAACCCAGAATTCAAAAAAATAACCTTCCCACCATGTATAAAATCCAATGGAAGGAATTAACCAAAAGAACATAATTAAGATTTCTGGTTTGAATTTTGTCCACATTGTACGGAAATTCAAAATTCCTAAACTCAAACTAAAAATCCAGAACAAAAGATTTAAATTATAGGGTAGGTGTTTAGGATTTTGGAAATCAAAAAGATTCACTCGTAATTTCGGAATCACATTTTGGAAAACGAGGAACGCATCTCCGATCCCTCGATAAAAGTACAATACATAATTTTTGTCCTCTCCTAGGCTTGTTCCCCAACGGTTGATGGCTGCATACAAGAACATCCAAAAAGAAAAATGTTTTTCATCGATAGGTCCGAGGCCTCGTTTGAGAATTACAAATCCGACAAACAAATAAGAGAGAATTGTGGCTAAACCTAAACAAGTTAAGTAGATAAAAATAATTCTTAATTTTTTACCCAAACTTCGATTAGGAGACAAAAAGATTGCCATAGGCACCATCCCAAAATGAATCACATTTGATTGGTGGAAGTAAATGGTAAAAAGTTGGATCAACCACAAAATCACTAAGTGTTTTTGGTTTAATCCCTTTCGTAAGAAGTAAATGGTAAATAAAAACAATAAGGCCATCAAACAAGAATGAATGAGTGGTGTATCGTTGTGTAGACTGTAAAACCAAAATGCTTGGCTCACTTGGATGACCATCGCAAGTACTACCGCAAGAAAAAAATCTTTGTATAATTTATAATAAATCCAAATGAAAACACCCAAGAAAAAAAGTGAAAAAGTTAATATTCTCAATCTTAGAAAAAACATTATATCTGTTGTAGGGTAAATGGAACGTATTATTTTCCAATACAATAGACCAGAAGATTCAAATCCGAGATGGTGAGGGTTAAAAAAAGCAGATTCAATCCTATCTTTTTGGATGTTGAGTGCGTATACACATGAATCCCAATCAAAGGCTCTTGATAAAAACCTAAGGTGGAATAAAAACAGTCCTAAGAGGAGTAGGATAATAAAAAGTTTTTTCAAACTGAGTTTGCCTTCTTATCGTTTTAACAATCGATTGATGATGCTTTTATTTTTTTTATATGGAAAAAAATAAGGAGATGAAAATATCTCTTTCCCATCTTTTTTCCAAACCAGTCGATTGAGTCCCAAAAAATCCATGAGCCCACCATGTTCATATGACAAAGATAGACCTTCTGCATTTAATTGGTATTGGTTGAGTTTTTTGCCAAGCCCAGAATGACTGATTTGCCAAACTTCGTTTTTGACAATTACAGTGCGCACATTCCATTTTGAGAGCAATCGACTCATATCAATTAAAAGAGAGAAAGAAATATAAAAGTAAACGAAAGCGGATAAATAGTGGTAATACCTGAGTTCATCTAAAAATGGAATTTTTAAAACTTTTGTGATTTCCAATACGCCAACAAACCAAAAGAAAAAATTTCCAAGGAAATGAATATATGGTAAGCTGAAATAAAAGAAAAGTGAAACGCCTACAATCAATGCAAGAGAAGGGATCGGGTTTGTATACAATTCATCATAAAGTGAAGTACCAAAATACATTGATTCTTTTTTGGATTTGTATTCTTTCCATTTTGAAAGTAATCGTAGGATAGGTTTCATAAAAATAGCACCTCTTCAATTTTTTTAGCAGTTTCTTGCCATGTCCACTTCTTTGTTGGGAATTTTGGCGTTCTTTCTTTTGTGTTACCAGACATGATCCGAAATGCATTTGCCCAAGCATTTGTATCTTTTGATGGGATGTACAAATCACATTGATCTGATAAAATTTCTTTGAAGACAGGAATGTCGGATGCAACACATCGTTTGCCCTCTAACATCGCTTCCAGTAGAGGTAATCCAAAACCTTCATGTAAAGACGGGAAAAAAAATGCCTTACAAGATTGGAATGCAGAAGCCAAAGTATTTTCATCTGGTTTTTCTATGAATTGGATTCCTTTGGCTCTGATCTCTGGATCATTTAATTTTTGGTAAAGTAAATCACCTTCTTCTCCCCATCCTTTTCTTCCCATAATCAGGAGTGAGTTTTTATCTTTTGGGTATTTGGTTTTGAATTGTATGAAGGCATCCACCAAACGATTGATATTTTTTCTTGGTTCTAATGTACCCACTGTTAGAAAAAAATCTTTTGGAAATTTGATGTTTAACTTAGATCGATTGGTTTTGATTTTTGTGACACCAGGGTAAACAACAATGCATTTGTCTTTGCAATTAGGTCGAAATTGCATGATTTCTTCTTTAGTATTTTTGGATAAACAAAAGATAATATCAGCATTTTTTAATGTGATAGGAGACAGAAATTTATGTTGCCAATAATTCCATTTAGCCATTGTTTCTGGAGCAGAAATAAAATTGAGATCATGGTAGTTTACGTAACTTGGAATTGGTAACTTGAAGAAAGGCAACATTTGGATGGTGCCCCAAATCACTTCAATTTGATTCTGTTTTAGCCTTTTTGGTAAAATGAAATTTAGATAGAGTGGGCCTGGGATAGACTTTGGTTCAACCACCAAATGTACGTTTGGGTATAAGAGATCATTAAAAACAACATGGATGGGTTTGTTGCTAAAAAAATAAAATTCTTTGTCTTTGTGTTTTGGTATGATTACCTTTAGGACTTCCGCCAAATAACGCGAATTCCCAGTAATTCCATAAGCAAGTGGTCTGGCATCAATTCCGATTTTTGTTTTCATTGAGGGCAAACCTAACAATATAAAAATACAACAAACTTGTAGAATAAAAAAGAATAGAAAACATGGAAAGAAACGATTCGGCTTTTTGACCGACAAAGGTTCTATGGCTGAAAATTGGTAAACATAAAATCAAAATTAAAAAATACACTTCCTTGGTTTCCATTTGTGTCGAAAAAACTTTGTTGAGTATAAAATAAATGGGAACCAAACAAATGATATAACTATGGATCCAACTGATCCCACTAAAAAGGGCAGAGATCAAAAATAACAAAGAGATGATCGACCATTTTTGATCTGGTTTTCTCCATAAAAGTAACAAAGGAATCCCATAAACAAAAATGAAAACCAATTGGATTAGCTTGAGAACAGAAATCGGAAGGTTCAAAAAAGGTAATCTATAAGTGGGTTGGTTGATAAAATCAGCACCTGAAACAAAATACTTCGCAAGTGTTGAGCTGAATGATTGGTTGTTTTTCCAAGAACGTAGGAGTGGATTGTTTAAAGCATTCCCAAGAATTTCAGTCACCCATTCTTTTGACATTTGAATTGTATAATCCCAATGATACAGCAATGGAAGGGCATTCCATAAAACCAAACCAATCAAAAGCCAGATAATCCGACTATATTTCTTTTCATAAACAAAAACAAAAAGAAAAACAAGAGGAGTGATTTTGATACTGACAGCTAACGCAAGTAAGGAGCCACTTAAAAAATCATTTTTAACTAAAATGGAAATCAATACAAGTAAGATGAGGATTATCCCTACTTGGTTGTTTTGGATATGGCTTTCGATGAATCGAAAATTAAAAAGGATCGTAAGGATAAGAATTAAATATGGAAATTTTGTTTTTTGAAGATTCACCTCCTTGTTTTGAAAAAGAAGGTACAATAAGAATAAAAATGAAAACCAACTGAGGATCTCAAATACAAGGGCCGCACTCGTTTCCGATAAGTAGGTAATTGGAATGAGTAAAAAAGAAAAAACGGGAGGGTAGATGTAGGTTGCCGTTTCATTTTGAAGGGCTAACAGTAAAGGAAGGTTTTCTGGCCGAAATAAATCTTCTGCTGTTTTGATTTTGGATTGGAGGTCAAAGGCTACATCGAATCGGTATAAATTATCTCCTGTTACCCAACGTTCACTCGCATGGTAATAGTCCAAAAAATCAGATTTTTGGTGGGAACGATTCACAGAAGTGACTAAAAGGAACAAAAAAAGAACAGTGAGGATCCATTTCCCCTGTCTTTCCATAGGTTCTAAAAATTTCCACATAGTTCTCCTACCATTCCCAATATTTCTGGTTAATTGACAAGGTTTTCCTAAGGTGATTCCAAGATGGATTTTTTAGAAGAATTTGATTTTCATTTACCAGAAGAACAAATTGCGCGTTTCCCTGCTAAAAATCGAGATGAATCGAGATTACTCCTTGTAGACAAATCGAAGGAAACGTTTTGGGAAGCACCCCATTTTCGCAACATTGGGCAATGGTTACAACCTGGTGATGTTTTAGTATTTAATGATACAAAAGTTTCGTATCGAAGGGTGTTTTTACAAGTGGAATCAGGTCGAATTCACGAATCCATTTTTCTAGAAACTGTGGATGATTCTTCCTTAGTTTGGACTTGTATTCTTAAAAATAGGGCAAAATTAAAGTTAGGTGATAGCTTATGGCCTGTTGGATTCCCAAATTTTCGTTTTCGATATGATGGGAAAGAGGAAGAATTGTCGTTACTCGTATCAGACAAAATAATTTCAGATGCAGACTTTGAGATTTTTGGAACAATTCCAATCCCTCCTTATCTAAAACGGAAAGTCATTGAAGAAGATAAAATACGATACCAAACCATCTTTGCAAAAAAATCAGGTTCTGTCGCAGCACCAACAGCGGGCCTTCATTTTACAGATTCCTTAAAAGAAGAACTTGTCCAACAGGGAATCGAATTTGTTCCAGTGAACCTCCAAGTTGGTTATGGGACATTCCGTCCATTGACCGCCGAACAATGGCAAACTAAAACCTTACACAAAGAAAAATATGAGATCACGGAAGAAACAGCGAGTCGATTGAACACTGCAAAAAAAGAAGGTCGTCGTATCATTGCAATCGGAACTACGTCTCTTCGTGTACTCGAAACTGTATTTGATTCTCAACAACAGAAATATAAGGTAGGTCTGGGTCAAACTGACATATTTTTGTCGCCAGGTGACAACATTAAATCCGTACAAGGACTGATCACAAACTTTCATTTACCGAAATCGAGTTTGTTATTACTTGTAAGTGCCTTTGCAAATAGTCGACTCGTGATGAATGTTTACCGGTATGCATTACAGAACCATTTTCGTTTTTACTCATATGGTGACTCTATGTTCTTATTTTAAAAATAGGTTTACATTCACTTTGGATTAGGAAATATGTTTTACAGTTTCTTTATGAACTCCCCTCAAGCTTCTGTTTTTGTTTCTCTTATCTCTGGCTTTGGTCTTCTTGCAGTGGTCACTTTGACGCCGATCCAAGAAAACCAAGTCAAAAAATTGGAAAACGCAACAAAACTGACGTTAGCGGAAAAAAAAACTCTAAATTCTCAGACTGAATCCAATCCAAGTTTTTCCTATCCAAAACAATCTGAATTTTCAAGTGTCCCACGTGAGACCTTAGTCTCTTTTTCATTGGATACTCCCGGGGTTTCGTTTCGTCGCGGGGTTAAACGTAGCAATTTTTCTTACTCTTATTCACAGATTGATTCCGATTTTTCGCCCGCTTTGTATTCGGCACTAGATGCAAAACAAATTGGAGAACCATCTTTATCCCAATTCATTCTAAATGCGCCATTAAATCCATCTGCGGGTTTGATTTTTCGTCAAATCGAAACAAACAAACGTACGTTATATGACCCAAAGTTACTATTTGAATACCAAGGTAACTTTTCTGCCTCGTCTTTATTGAAAGTACAAACTTCTGTTTATAATGTAAAAACGGATAATCCAGTGGTCTCGAATGGAGTTGATGGTGGTAAATTTTCTTTTTTTTTCGGCAGTGACAAAATCCAACTGAACCTTCGTTATAATTATGTGAACCAAAAACCAAATGCGTCCAATGGCCAACTTAGTTTTATTCCAGCACAGGACATTGCTTCACTTGGATTCATTCTCTTTTTGGGACCAAGCAAGAATTATTCTCTCTATGTTGGTAACCAAATTTTTAATGTTTTTAATGACCCTTTGTTACAGGTGAGAGACCAAAATGGTCGATCCCCCGAAACATTTTCTGCATCGTTTCGTGGTAAACACCCAGGAAAACTCAAAACGACTTTTTTTCTCAATTTTCAAAATCAATTTTATAAAGACGGTATGCTAGTTGGGGTTCCTGGTGGATATATGGTTGGGAATGCTTTTAATGGGAAATCGTTTTATGAATATGTTACCTCGCTTGGAATGGAAGTTGCGTTTTAATTTTATCCTTCTTTGTTTGATTTCAATTCCACTTAGCTCTTGTTATTTGGGAGAGGAAAGGGAATCAAAACCTAAAAAACCAACCACTCCTCCATTAGAACAACTCGCTACTTCTTTATCAGAAAAAGGATTTTATTTCCAACCAGAGAGACTTGTTGTCCTGACATTCCTCGACAATGAAGGGAAAAAAAGTCCATATGGAGATATCCTCGCAGAAAAACTCACTACGGAACTCGTGAAAAGAGACCGCTTCCAAATTTTAGATCGATTGGCAAACCAAAAGGTATTAAAAGAAGCTGGACTCAGTTTGGATTCTCCCACAGACACTGCCACCTTGCGTAAAATAGGTGAAGTTCTCAAAGTGGATGTCATCATCACAGGAATTGTTACTCCTTACCAAGACGGAGTTTTTGTAAATACAAGGCTCATTGAAATCAAAACGGGACTCATCCTAAAAGCGGATGAGGTTTATGTCCGAATTGACGGTTGATGCCGTTTCACTTCCCTAAAAGAACCAATTTTACTGATTTTAGCTTCTGTAGTTTAATTTTCGATTGATTCCCTTTTTTCCTACGGTCTGATAGGTATAAGAGGTTCAGATGGCATTTGATATAGAAATGATCGCGGCTCGTTATTCCAAAATGGAAGCGGCCATCACACAAGCCAGGAAGATTGTGGGTCGACCCCTCACTCTCACAGAGAAGATTTTATACAACCACCTTTGGGATGGAAACCCTTCCAAAAGTTTTGGACGTGGTGCGGATTATGTTGACTTTGCGCCAGACCGAGTGGCGATGCAAGATGCAACAGCACAGATGGCCCTTTTGCAATTTATGCAAGCAGGTAGAAAAAAAGTGGCAGTGCCTTCCACAGTACACTGTGACCACTTAATTACAGCAAAAGAAGAATCGGGCAAAGACCTTGGCATTGCTGTTACAGAAAACAAAGAAGTTTATGATTTTTTATCTTCCGTTTCTAATAAATACGGAATTGGGTTTTGGAAACCAGGTGCTGGGATCATCCACCAAGTTGTTTTAGAAAACTATGCATTCCCTGGTGGGATGATGATTGGAACTGACTCCCATACAGTGAACGCTGGTGGACTTGGGATGGTGGCAATCGGTGTTGGTGGAGCTGACGCTTGTGATGTGATGGCTGGACTCCCTTGGGAGCTCAAATGGCCAAAAGCAATTGGTGTCAAACTCACAGGAAAACTGAATGGTTGGACTTCTGCAAAAGACGTCATTTTAAAAGTAGCCGGGATCCTCACAGTGAAAGGGGGAACAGGTGCGATCGTAGAATACTTTGGTCCAGGTGCGGAAGCTCTTTCTTGCACAGGAAAAGGTACAATTTGTAACATGGGTGCCGAAATTGGAGCGACCACTTCCACATTTGGATATGATGCTTCTATGGAACGTTATCTTCGTTCCACTAACAGAGCTGATGTGGCTGATCTTGCCAACAAATACAAAGCACACTTAACTGCTGACCCTGAAGTGTATGCAGACCCGTCAAAGTACTTTGACCAAGTGATCGAAATTGATCTCAATACACTTGAGCCATATGTGAATGGTCCTTTTACGCCAGACCTTGCGACTCCGATTTCCAAAATGAAAGAAGAGGCAGAGAAAAATGGATGGCCACTCAAAGTAGAAGTGGGTCTGATCGGATCTTGTACTAACTCATCATATGAGGACATCTCTCGTGCGGCTTCCCTTGCCAAACAAGTGGCTTCAAAAGGTCTCAAAACCAAAGCAGAATTTACCATCACACCTGGTTCGGAACTTGTAAGGTATACGATTGCGCGCGATGGATTTATCGATACTTTCCACAAAATTGGTGCAAAAGTATTTTCGAATGCCTGTGGACCTTGTATTGGGATGTGGTCACGTGTGGGAGCAGAGAAAAAAGAAAAGAACACAATTGTTCACTCCTTCAACCGAAACTTCCAAGCACGACAAGACGGAAACCCAAACACTTATGCTTTTGTGGCATCACCAGAAATCACAACAGCACTTGCCATTGCAGGTGACTTAGGTTTTAACCCACTCACTGACACCCTTGTGAATGAAAAAGGGGAAAAAGTAAAACTCGATCCTCCTACGGGAGAAGAACTCCCGAGCAAAGGTTTTGCGGTGGAAGATGCAGGTTATGTAGCTCCGGCAGCAGATGGATCCGGTGTACAAGTGATTGTAGACCCAAGTTCCACTAGACTCCAACTCCTTGCTCCATTTAAAGCTTGGGAAGGAACAGACCTCAAAGGATTAAAACTTCTCATCAAAGCCAAAGGAAAATGTACAACAGACCATATTTCGATGGCAGGTCCTTGGTTAAAATTCCGTGGTCACTTGGACAATATTTCCAATAACCTCCTCATCGGTGCGACAAACTTCTTCAATGGTAAAACCAATGAAGTGAAAAACCAAGTTTCTGGAAACTACGAACCAGTACCTCAAACCCAAAGAGCTTACAAAGCACAAGGGATTGGGTCGATTGTCGTTGGAGATGAAAACTATGGGGAAGGTTCTTCTCGCGAACACGCGGCGATGGAACCAAGGCATCTAGGTGTAAGAGCAGTACTTGTAAAATCGTTTGCACGGATCCACGAAACAAACTTAAAAAAACAAGGCATGCTTGCACTTACGTTTGCCAACAAAGATGATTACGATAAAATCCAAGAAGACGATTCGATCGACATCATCGGTCTCACTTCTTTCCAAGAAGGAAAACCACTTAGTTTGGTTCTCAATCATAAAGATGGAAAAAAAGATGAGATCCAAGTGAACCATACTTACAATGCGCAACAAATCGAATGGTTCAAAGCAGGTGCTGCTTTGAATTTGATGAAAGCGTAAAAAAACTCGATGAAACACTTGCCGGAGTCATTTCTGGCAAGTCCTTTCTTTTCATGCCAACTCCCAAATCCAAAAAAAACATAAATTCAAATTCCGAATCCATCGTATGGACAGGGGAATCTTCCAACCAAACAAAAGCACAAAAAGAATTTAATGACGCTCTTCGCAAACACAAAGAAACTCTGGAACGTTCCAAAGAAATAGAACCTTTATTCCAATTAGTGAATCAAACGTACTTAAACGTGGTTTTGCCAGAACTGAATAAACAGAAACAATTGGAACGGGAACGATTTGAACTGATGTGTTCGATCTTAATGGAAGAAAAATTATCTTTTGGGAAAATGCAAAGAGAGTTTTTACGTCGGTATTTACTCGATATGTGTAACGATAATTTGACAGAAGACCCAGAATTTTATACTCCATATCGAGACCAGTTAGAAACCAAATTTGAAAAATTAGAACGGATTCGTTATAAAAACCAAATGGAGTCCAGGATCAAACAAACTTTTGGAATGGAGATTGATTTGGATGATTTTAATCGCACTCAATTTGATTCCGATGAAGAAAGGGAATCTCACGAAGAAAAGTACAGAGACTTTCGCGAGAAATATGAAGAATACAGAGCAGAGTATTTTCGAAAAACAAAGTCTGGATACAAAGACAAAAAAAAATCCAAAGCACAATTGGATAAAGAAAAAAAACAATTAGAAGCAGAACGGTTGTTAAGTACTGACATCAATACTTTGTTCAAGAATTTAGCAAAACTCATCCACCCCGACAAAGAACAAGACCCTATTTTACGTGAAAAAAAAGCCAAATTGATGACCAAACTTTCTGGTGCCAGGGATAATATGAATATTGCTGAAATTTTAGAAATCAAACTCCAAGTAGACGAACTCATTCCAAACCAACAAACAGACGTGTCATTCCATGATACATCCATCAAACGATTTGTTGGGATCATCAAATCTAAAATCCGAGAATTAGAGGATTCCATACGACAAAGGTTTTTTTCCCATCCTCTCATGGCAGATTTCCCATCGAGTAAAATCACAAAAGAATCATTGGATGTGTATCTAAAACGAGTGAAACAAGATAACCAATTGGTGACAAAAGCTTACCAAAAAGAAGTGGATTTGTTATCCAAAGAACCCAAGTACATTAAAGAGATGATTAAAGAACTGCAGAGTTTAGGAGTTCAATTCTAATGAAAGGTTTTTTAAAACAGAAACAAACAGGACTTGGTAAAAATGGAAAAGAATTTGGAAGTGAATACTGGTCCGAAATTTATGGGAATGGTCTGGATGTAGACGGCTCTTATAATGCGAAACAACATGCAGACTATCTAAAGTCTCTTTTCCAACTTATGGAAATTCCAGTTTACAAAATTACTGACTTTGGATTCGGGAAGGGGATTTTACTTCGTGAGATGGTAAAAACCTTTTCACCTGTGAAGGTGTATGCGGTGGATGCGTCTAAAGAGGCTTATGAAGATTTGAAAAAAAAAGATTGGGTCAAACGATCAGATAAATTTCATATTTACCACGAATCTTTAGAGTCATTCGTTTTACCAAAATTGGAAAAGGAACCAGTGGAGCTTGGGATCTGTAATTCCGTCATCCAATACTTACCTGATAACCAAATTCCTTCCGTTTTAGAAAAAATGGCAAAGTATTGTAATTATTTATATTTTACTGTACCAACAAATGTGGATTATGCGGTTATGAAAGAAGAAATGTCCTTTGTGGACCCTTATGCTTTTTCCAGGACAAAACAAAAATATAGAAAGTGGATTGCAAGAGACTTCGAAATTGTTGGTTACAATCTATTACAAAGTAAATGGTTAGGTGAAAAAGGTTTTAAAGAGGATTTCTTCCGAATTTAGTAGGTAAAAAGTTTTTGCAATTTATTGCCAAATTACTATACTTGGAGCCGTATGAGATGGCATTGGCAAATCATAGTTTTTTTTATACTGATTTGCTCTTTTGGCTGTCAACCAGTTGAGTATGGAAATGTTTGTGATAGCAGGTCTCGTACTTTTTTAGATACATTACTCTTCAAAATTGTCTCAAATCTAAGATCTCCTCATTGCGGAATCAATGTGGATTTACAACTTTCTCCAATTAAACCTTTGTATACAGGTCGAAACCAGCTATTAGATTACATAAAGAATGATGGATCCTCTGCAATTACAGCAAGTAATACAAGTTGTACAGGACTTGAATTAGGTGGTTACAGTGCTTGTTTACATGCTGGGCTCATGTTGTCTATAGAGGCCAATGGAGGAATTTTTAACTCTATTTCATGTGATGGGTATTTTGCAGAAGATAATACCGGAACCTTACAGTTTACTTGTTTTGAAAAAGAAGGGGGAGGGTTGGTATTTGTTGCTACCTCGATTAAACCGGGAAAATATCTCGGTGACTTAGTGGTAGCGGAGGGCGGAAGTTACCGATTTGGCAGTCTCTCAGTTTCTGTTTTTAATGCGAACCAATTGGTAGGCAAAACACAGTTTGCAAATACTTGGACAAATTCAATTCTTTCCTATCCACTTGTTGGTGGAACTTTGAATAATGTTGGGACTCTTTATTTATTAGACCAATCCTCGGCTTCGTTAGGTGCAGCAGACATTGTATCCGATCGAACAGGAATCTTATTCAAATCAAACGTAAGTTTGACAATAGCGGCCACTTCACCATTCTTTCGGTTTAGTGGCAAATTCCAATATTTAGAAGGCGAATTTGGATCTCCCTCTAATGTTAACCCGCTTGTTTCCATTACTGAAACCAATCGTTTTATGTGGTCTCCTAACTTAATGGCTACTGTCGGTGGAGCCACATTTTCCGTGCAAGGTTCACAAGGATTATACCAGTCGATCCGAGTTTCTACACAAAATAGTGGAAATGTTGTTAGTTTATCATCTGCCGGGATGTCAGTAGGAAGTTTCATTCAGAACAATACGTTTTCATCAATTACAGCTGGAGACATCGATGGCAGTAGTATCAGTTTAGCTTCCGGCGGAACCAATAATCATATTTGGAACAATAGTTTTTTAGATGCGGTTCTTTACTCTTCAACTGACGAGGGTATTGCAATTTCTACATCAAGTTCGAATATCGGTGGTAACGTATTTAAAGATATGGTAGCTGCCAATAGTTCGACCAATGCGACAATTTCTGTTTTTGAAACATTACCTGCAAAAATTTCAGGTCTAACCATTTCAAATCAAATATTGGTAAACATGGTTTCAGGGATTGGTTTGCTCAGTTCTGGTAGTTCTGATTTTAAAATGCTCCTTGAAAATATTGGAATATTTGGAGCTTCCAACTATGCAATTGAAAATTCATCAGTTAACAATCAATACCTAACGGGGAATATACGTTATTCAAATAATTTAAGTAATAATATTTTAAGCGGAACTAATATAGGTTTTCTTGTCAATGGATTACCTGCGGGAACTTCTGATTATAATTTTGCAAACAACATACCTTATGAGAGTAGTTTTGTTGGATTTATCTTCCAAGATGATATCGCAAATCCAAATGATAATGCAGGATTTGTTCCCATATATTTACGAAATACTAGTTACTTAAAATTCCAAAATACATATCGTTCATTTACAAACTATGACCCATTAGGCGTTTTTACAGATAATGTGAAAGGAATTTGCTCAGGTAATTGTCGAATTTTTGATTGGTCATTAAAAAAATCTGATACGTATTTTAAGAATACGAACGTATGTCCCGATTCTTCCCGCCCTTTGTTACATACAGTTGGAGGAGTAGCAACTTCCGAATCAGATTGTCAGAATTTGGTAAGAGGTTCTAAATACCTTGGTTCCAATGTTTGTGGAATTTATCACCTTAGAAATGCCCGAGAAATCATTGGCGATGCCAAAGGAAACGAAAATGGTTTATGTGAATCGAATGAGGATTGTTTATTCACTCCCAACCTGGGGGCTTACCAAGGTCACGGCATTCTAAGAAAGGCATATTCAATACATCCTTACTATTGTCAGGACATTCCCAAAGGCGATGGTAATTTGAGTCAAATACGACTATTTGGATTTGAAGAAAATGGTTATTGAATTTTTTCTTTGTAAATGACGGATTTTGTTTTAGACTTCTCGATTGAGTTCCCTCTTTTTTCTGTCTTTGGTTATCCCATTAGCCTCATAGAATTTCTAGGCACAACTTCTGGCCTTGCTTGTGTGTACTTAGCTTCTAGGAATCATATCCTGACATGGCCGATTGGAATTTTTAATTCGATTTGTTTTTTCTTTTTATTTTTCCAAATCCAATTGTATTCGGATATGTTGTTACAAATTTATTTTTTTGGATCCAGTATTTATGGTTGGATCATTTGGAGGAAACGAACAGGACAATTTACGAAGATTGTATCACTCGGGAGAAACAAAAACCTTTTTGTGATTTTCCTTTTGATCGTGGGAACCTTTGGCCTTGGTTTTTTTACAAAACACTTACCAGTTTGGTTCCCGAGTTTGTTTGCCAAACCACCTGATTATTTGTATTGGGATGCGTTTACAACAGTCACAAGTATCATTGCCAATTTACTCTTAGCCCAAAGGAAACTGGAATCTTGGTTTTTATGGGTGTTAGTGGATATTGTTTGTATTGTTTTGTATTCTCTAAAGAATATTCCATTTGTGACCATCGAATATGTGATTTTCCTTCTCATTGCTTTTTATGGTTCGTGGCATTGGTACAAGGAGTATCGGGAGAATCAAAAATCGACTTCTATATTGATATGATTCGGAAACGATCAAACAGATACTGTATCCAAATGTTTGATCGTTTTGTGGATTTGAATTCTTTTGGTTTAGACTTTGATTTTGCGATTTTCTGGTCGTAAGTACCATGAAATCACAGTTAAACTTAATAGTAACAAAGATGGTAAAACTTCTGTTATGGGATGCCCACAACTGATGTGAGAAATTGCCGCCCCAGACATCGCAAAGAAAAACCCTGCGTACGCCCATTCTTTCAGTAATAAAAATTTTGGAACCAGTACAGCGATGACACCTAGTAATTTCCAAACACCTAAAAGAGTGAGAAAGTAGGTTGGGTATCCCAATTGGTTTATCTTTTCCACTTCTTCAGGAAGTTTCATGAGTTGGACGAAGGCTGTGGAAACCATACCCAGTGATAACCAAAGGGTAAAGAACCAATACAGAATTTTGTTTGTTTTCTCTGACATAAATGTTCTCCTAAATTAAAAAATTCATTCCTCAATTTTGATGGTTTCGGTATTCCTAAACTATACCAGACTTATCAATGATTCTATTCGTATCCCTTTAATCGTTTAATCCCTTCCCATTCAAGATATTAGGTATATGTTTTATGATTCTTTCTTCTCTTGTTTCTTTTCGTTTTGCAGAATTAAAGAAGAGTAGATACCCTCTTTGCCTACCGGGAGTTAACTCTTGGAATGCGCTCTGTAATTTTGGATTTTGTTCCAATATTCTTAAAAACTCTTCTGGAACTTCAAACTCAGAAGTTTTTTTCAAGATTGGTTTTTTCCCAGTTTTTTCCAACTCGATTGCATCTATCATAAATGCCTGAATCGTGGTTTTAGATTTGGTAATCTCTTCTGCTGACTGGAAACGCATCTGTCTCGCAGCTTGTACGTTTTTTGTTTGTTGGATGAGAATTTTTTTTGGGTCTTTTAATAAAGATCCTTTGAAAAATAAAATCGCAACATATTCTTTGAATCCATGTAATAAAAATACATTTTGACCATTCCATGTGTAACAAGGTTGCCCCCATTTAATTTCCTCAACTAGTTTGCTTTTGAGTGCAATGGAACGTAGGATTTGGAATTCTTTTTTCCAAGATTTTACCCCATCAAAAAAAGAGTTTGGGTTTTTGGTGTTACTTTTTTTTTGTTTTGGTTCCATATCGTTTAACCTATGTTATGATTTATTTCATTCACTGTTTTGTGATTGTTTGCAATCGGTTGTGGGCCATATTGATCCCTTGGGCAAATGGCATCTTCAGTAGATTGTCTCTTTGATCCACCGATTGAAATATAATTTGCATTCTGAGTTTGGATTTGTTTTCGGAAATCTTTTGGAAGGTAAAAAATTCAAGTTGGATAGGGAAACCAGTGTTTTCCATTTCGAAGGTTCTCACAAAACTTTGGTCCTCCACGAGGTTCAGTAACACTCCATTTGCTCGAAAGAGTAAATGCCCTTCAGGGGATTTTGTTTCAAATACATAACTCCCGTGGTTTCGTTTTTCAAATTGGATTACCTTGTTTCCCATCCATTGTTCGATGAGCTCTGGTTCTGTATGCGCCTTAAACACAAGAGAGGATGGTAAATCAAACTCACGTTCGATCATTATCTCTTGTTTGCCGTCTTCTGCGATCACCTTTGTTTTGAGTTCCATTCCAAATTCCTTATTCGCAAACGATTTGTATTATGCCTTCGGTTTATATTGTTTCATCACAGATTCCAGTTTATTAAACCTGTCGTCCCAGAGTTTACGGAATGGTTCGATGAAATGGGCAATTTCTTTCATTTTATGTGGGTTTAGGTGGTAGTACATTTCACGGCCAATGGGTTCCCTCTGTAACAAATCACATTCGGTTAAGATGAGTAGGTGTTTGGATATGGTGGGTCGTTTGGAATCAAATTGGGAAGCAATCGCTCCCGCTGTCATCGACTGGGTGGCCACAAGGAGGAGGATGGCCCGCCTAGTGGGATCTGCAATTGCCTGAAAAACATCTCTTCGTAAATCCATTGTGTAGCCATTTGACTAATAAATGATATGTAGTCATTTGGCAACACAATTTTTACCTGTTCCCAATGCTAAATTTAGAAAATACGTTCTATCCCTGCGCCAGGGACACGGTGGGCTTGGTCCTAGGAGGCGAAACGCCGACTAGGACGGGAGCGAACGCGGACCCCAGAGTGGCCCGGTCGATTTTTGCGTAAAGTTGATTGTGAGAAAATTGAATTCGAGGCGCCCACAAAAAAGAAAAAGCATGTGGACTTTTTTGTTAGCTATTCTTTTTGATTTTGTCGGCAACAAACGCTTTGTAGGCGGGGCTACCAAAACTCACATCCAGCCGAATGATTTCGGGTGCTATGTAGGGATGGTGTTTCATGATATACGCTTCGATCGCATCATACTTATCAGCTTTTGCTTTGAGTAAAATTTTGTTTTCCGTATCAACTGTGATTTTGCCTTCCCAAAGGTAAACCAGTTCGACTTCAGGGAATATGGTCCCTGATACAATGATCCCTTCTTCTAACATTTCAGAGATTTGTTCTTCCGCCATGTCGCGGTCGCCTATTGTGGTAAATACTAAAATTTCTTCCGATGCCATGTTGTCCTACTGTTGGTACTAGGATCGGATATGGAAGGGCAAATCCTTATTCTTTTGGTGAGTCCTTTTGCAAATAACTTTGGATTCCTTCTTTGGCTTTGTCTAAAACGCCCGATTCACGAAGGGAACGAACCACTCGTTGCCAGAATTTAACTTTGCCTTCCAATTCAATCCAACCAAGTGTTAAGTCCATTCGTTTGATCTTGAGTAACATGCGTAATTCGGACAAAGTCATGTCTTTTGGGTCTTTGTCGAGGTAACGGTTGTGGTCTTGGAAGGGGTTAAATACCATACAAATTATTTACGGAAAACAAAAGATAAAAAGAGGATTGCAAAAACTAAAAATCCAATTCCAGTTCCGAAACTCGCAAGGATGGGATCTCCGCTAGCTAAAAACTTTTGAATACTTAGGAAAATGCCGTACGAAGTGTACACAAGTCCAAGGAAGATGAGTGTGAGAGCAGTGAATACCCAAACCGTTTTTTTAACAAATTTTTGCACATAAAACTGTACGTTTTTTTGTATATAGATCACCATCACTTCTACATAAGAGACAAGTTTGGCGATGAATTCTTCGAAGGTGGCTTTTAAACCACCTTTTTTGCGTTGTTTAGAGTGTTTTTCGTTCAATTATTTCTTCTTAAAAAACCAACCAAGGGCAAGTCCAAGACCAAGTCCAACTCCAAAACCAATCACAGCTGCTTTTTGTGGATTTTCTTTTACATAGGAACCCACATTGTCGATCACCTCTTTGGCACGAATGGATGCTTCTTCACTTGCTTTCCCTAACTTTTGTTTGATGTCACTTACTTGTTCCATATACTTCTCCTTGGCTCTTTGTTCAATTTCCTTGGCTTTTTTCTCATACAACTTAATTTCGTCGATGAGGGACTTCTCTTTTTTCACTTCTTCCATAACGTATGTTAGTCTGGTACAACAATGTTTTCAAAATTGTCAGTGAAACGATATCCAATTCCCCAAATGGTTTCAATCCATTCTGGTTGTGCGGAATTTTTTTCCAGTTTGGAACGAATGCGTTTGATATGGCTATCAATCATCCTTTCAAAACCATCCCATTCCACTCCCCAAACTGATTCCAAAATCATTTCACGAGAAAAAACTTTTCCTGGTGAACCAGCGAGTAGTTGTAAAATGTCAAATTCTTTACGAGAGATGTTGATGATGTTTTCGTTTAACGTAACACGACGACGAATGGAATCAATCTTTAAGGCACCACGAATGATCTCACCCGCTTGTCCTACATTTGGTTTGATTCCAATTTTTTTATCCCAACGTCTAAAAAAAACGTCTACACGAGTTTTGAGTTCCCGAACGGAAAATGGTTTTGTGATGTAATCATCAGCACCTAACTCGAGTCCCATGATCCTATCAATTTCTTCCGTTCTTGCAGAAAGGATAAAAATTGGAGTACTTTCGTCTGATTTCCGAATGCTACGGCAAATTTCCATACCATCAATGTCTGGAAGTGAAAGGTCAAGAATCACTAAATCAGGATGATTGGATTTATAAAATTTCAATCCATCTTCGCCATTTTCAAAAACGGAAGTGGTGTAGTGAGCTGAATCGAGAGATTTCCGGATTAGGTTCCCGATGTCCGGATCGTCCTCAATTACCAAAATATTTTTCATGTTTTTCCCTTGAGTTCTTTCTCAATTTGGTTCTTGTAGTAGAAAAAAAAAGTAAAAAATGGAATCGGGAACACAAAGAGAACTAAAATCGTGGGCAATGTTTGCCATCACAGGAACAAGGCTACGGCCCTTGGAAGTGACGGAAAAATTAGGCCTAACTCCCGACTATTACCATGGTGGGGATGTAAAAGACATCGAAAATATGACAATTCCGAGTCATTGGCAGCTCAATTCTAAGTTAGGACCTGAGTTCTCTGCCCAAGATCATATTTGGGACATTCTAAAAACACTGGGACCCGTTCGCAAAGAACTGAAAGAGTTCACAGAAAACTTTACTTCTACGATTTACGTCTCGGTTGAGTTTGCCTCTGAGTTTACCAAAGGTGTCACCCTCGATAGAAGGACGATGCTTTTGTTAGGTGAAATGGGAGTCGAATTGGAAATTATCCCCTGGGAACTCGGTGGGACTCCCTGAGGATGGACTCACTAGGGAATACCAACCGGATGAGGCCAAACCGTTTGAGGTAATGGTAACTGGATAGGGTGAGACCATTCAAAACCAAAACTCGTTTTTTCAATCGAAGGTCTCTTGCCATATTCAAAAGTTTGGTGAGAAGGGTGATGGGTAAATACGGCAAATTCGACAGATCCATTTGGATATGGGATCTGGTTTGGAAAAATAACATATGCATCACAGAGTCCAATTCTTCTTCCATCTCCGCATGTACGTCTTTGGAGGAGATGACAATTTCATAGGCGTTTTGGATTTCCCTTACATTTAGGTATTTTGTTTTTTTTGCCATCGGAGGTTAGGTTTGCACGTTCTACTAAAAGAGACACTCATTTTTCGTTCCAAAGTATTACAAACGGTAAGAGAGATTTTGACACGGAATGAATTTTTGGAAGTGGATACACCCACTCTAAAACCCATTGTCGGTATGGAACCGTACTTGGATCCCTTTGAAGTGTGTTCTCCCTCTGGAAAAGAAAAGGGGTATCTCATCACCTCTCCTGAGTACAGCCTAAAACAAATGATGGCAACAGGCCTACCTCGTATCTTCGAGTTGGCCCATACCTACAGGTCAGGGGAAGTGGGAAGTTCGTACCATACAAAAGAGTTTCTTATGTTAGAACTCTATGCAGAAGGTATGGATGATGAAGTGCTTCTGCACTTTATCGATAAATTCTTACGAGAACTGATCTTTACAGTTGGTATACCAAAACTCCACAACCAACTATCCGAACCAGGTTTTATCCGTCATGAATCAGTACAGTCAGTGTTTCTCAACCATCTTGGGCATGGATATGAAAGAGAAAATTTGATCTCAACCATCATGAAACAAAAGTTAACCTCTTCTTCCTTTGAGGAATTACAAACTTGGCAGTATGAAGATTTGTTCTTTTTGGTATTTTTAAATTGTATTGAACCGAAATTGGGGGAAGGGATTGTCTTTTTGTATGATTACCCTCCGGAATGTGCCGCTCTTGCTAGAATTGAGAAGGGAGTTGCCAAACGATTTGAAATTTATTGGGACGGACTCGAACTTGCTAATGCTTTTTATGAATTGAATGACCCAAACGAACAACGAAAACGATTTGCAGACGAACAAGCGTTACGTGCCAAATTGGGGAAAGAAGTATTTCCAATGGATGAGGATTTTTTACAGGCATTGGGGAATGGATTTCCCAATTGTTCGGGGATTTCCATTGGGATGGACAGACTCATGTTAAAACTTTTGGGGAAAAACGGACTCGCGGAAGTGAGCCCGTATTGGATGGAATTGTAAAAGATTTATTCCTCTTCGGATTGGAACTTTTCACAAGCTGGTGGGATTTTCCCTTCTTCCAATTCAGCACAGGAAAATGCGGCCATTTCCTTTGTACATTGTTTCATGTCTTCTATGTCTTGTTTGGTGAGTTTTTTGGTCGGTTTTTCGTTACTTGGCTTTTGGCCTTCTACAATGTATTGTTTGTAACGAGATTCGCAGACATTCCCATTCACAAATTGAGATTCAACCATCTTCCTTTGTTCTGGTGGAAGGTCTTTTAGTTTTTCTTTCATACATTCCGAAGTTTTCGCACACATTTTTTTGGAGAGAGCTTGGAATTCTTTAGCGTCCTTTAATGTTTGTGAGGTGATTATGAGGGGGAAACAGAAAAATAGGAAAAGAGAAATTTTTTTCATAAAAATAACTTAACCCTTTTCGCCCAATGGTAAAGAAAAAAATTAGAAAAAGGATTGCATCCAAAGGAAATCAAACTAAGATTTTCGCCCATGAAACGAATTGTAACATTACTTCTGGTCTCGTTTACCATATCCCTTGTGGCTCAAAATTTGACAGAACGAACACCTGTCAGTTTTTCCTCTGAACCAAACACAATTGAAGAATTCAAATCCATCCAAGCGGCCACCGCCACAACTCCAGAAGGTGGAGTTGCCGTTTTAGTCCTTGCCATCTCTCTCTACGGAAAAAATCCAGAATTAGGAAGAAAGGCTGTGGTACTTTCTGTCCTTTCCAAAAACAGACAAAAATCGAACAAACCAACAGCGATTGATGGAGTGGATTTAGGAGGAAGTGATTCCTATTTGCTTGGACAACTCGACAAATACAAAATGTTACCAAATGGGTATTGGAAAGGGGCAGAACCATCTAACGGGTATACGCCGAATCTTCCTCTCACAGTCGAAACCTACACCAATCCCTATTCAGGAGAAGAGTCTTCTGGTCGGATCAAACTCTTTGTTGCTACAAAAGGTGCTTCCAGTTACCGTCCTGTCACTGTGGAAAAAGACTCCGACGGACTTTGGCGTGCCAAAGAAATGAGTTCTTTGTATGTTGGGATGATGCCCGCCAAATAGATGTTCATTGATCTACTTTCATTCCATCCAGTGGTATTGGCACTTCTTGCCACTGGGTTTACTTGGTTTTGTACTGCGTTTGGAGCAGGGTTTGTGTTTTTCTTTCGTACGGTGCCAAGGCCTGTGTTTAATGCGATGCTTGGCTTTGCCTCTGGCATTATGATTGCTGCCAGTTTTTGGTCACTTTTGCTTCCTTCGATTGAACTTTCAGAAAATGTCGGCCAACCTGCTTGGTTCCATGTAAGCCTTGGGTTTTTATCAGGTGGACTTTCCTTGTTTGCTCTCCACAAACTCCTCCCACATTTACACGTTGGTTTAGAAGAAAACCGACTCGAAGGCGGGAAGTCCTCTTTCCAAAGGAGTTTGTTACTCATCCTTGCCATTACTTTGCATAATATCCCAGAGGGACTTGCGGTAGGTGTCGCCTTTGGTGCCTTAGGTGATGGGTTTACTTACGAGGCTCTTATGGCGGCAGTGGTGGTTGCCTTTGGGATTGGGATCCAAAATATCCCGGAAGGTGCTGCGGTTTCCATTCCATTGTTACGCGAAGGGTATAGTGCCAAAAAAAGTTTTTGGTATGGCCAACTTTCTGGATTTGTCGAACCCATAGGAGGACTTCTCGGTGCGGCCCTTGTGTTTTATGTAGCCAGTATCCTTCCGTTTGCACTCTCCTTCGCGGCAGGTGCGATGATCTTTGTTGTGGTTGAGGAATTGATTCCAGAATCACATACAGGGAAAGAAACCGAAATGTCTACACTCGGTGCGATGTTTGGATTTGTGCTGATGATGGCTTTAGATGTGGGACTTGGTTGAAGGTAATGATACAAATGTTAAATGGTAAAAATATTACGAGTATATCTATTTTCTTTTTGTTTGTTTCCTGTGCAATTGACATCAAACAAGTTCCGCAACCTAGAGAATCAGAAAATACCATTTATCCTATTATAAACCAAGCAGTTTACATTGGTAAGTTTGAAGTTTATACTTCTGATAGTGTTAACTATACAAAAGCTTGGAAGTATACTTTTAAATCGATTCTAAAGAATAATCGAGTTAGCAACCAAGTGTTAGATGTCTCTAACGATCGAATTGTGAATGAAGAGGTGGATAAGTATCTGTTTGATATAGAAGTTTATCCAAATTTGGAATCAAACTTTAATATGTGGAAAACCTGGCCAGCCATTTGGCCAATGACAGGATACTGGCCTTTACAAGTACGCAATGTTACATATGAGGTAAAACTTTTATGTAAGATGTCCGTCAATGGTATTGAAAAAGCTAACACTGAGCTCATTGAAAATGCCAAAAAAACTGTAGAGATTTATGGATTTTATCGTACGAGTGAAATTGAATCCATGATTGAAGTTGCTAATCTTAAGGTGATGGACAGATGTGCAAAAGAAATTTTAAGTCATTTATGATAATATTGTTTTTGTTAGTTGCAGCTTGTATTTCTGTTCCAGAGTCTCCGAAAAATGACACAGAAGAGTGTGTGGCTCAATATTTTCATGCGAAACGTCAAATGAGGGAAATTCAAGTAGAAAATAGAAATTTTACTGCAGCCATTTCTGCTTTATCCTTTGGTGTTGGTTTTTGGACAGGTCCAATTGGATTCACACCAATGTTGGTTTTGCCGTACACTCAATATAAGAATAAAAAGGCAGCGGATTTGATTCAAAATGAATATGAGTCCAATTATTGCAATTGATCGTGAGCTTACAGAATCAGAATTATTTTATCAAATACTTATATCTATGTAAGAGATAAATCTGGTGAATTTACGTTTAGAGGAAAAGGAATGGATCGAAGAGAGATTTCCCATAAAGAAGAGTCTCCAAAGGAAGTATGGTTCAAAGAATGTTTTGTATGAGTAATTAAAAAAAGGTAAGGCCAGAAAAATGAAAAAAACAATCTTATTAGTATATCTGATTGTAGCTTGTACGAGTGTTCAAAATACTGAGGACAATCAAATTACAAATGATTTTTTGAGAATTTTAAACTCAAATCAGTTAGTCATAAAAAACTTAAAACCAGACAATTATGAACTGAGTAAGAATTTAAATGATGGTCCCTTTCAATATAATTATGCTTTAAGAAATAAAACAAATGGCACCGAAATAAGATATCATATCAATTCATTTAAAGATAAAATCGATCAATATGAAGAATTCTTAAAAAATAATCCTAATGCATTTATCATTAAACCAAATGATAATTCATATGCCCAAGATTTTATACTGATTCTTATGAATTTAGCAGGAGATAATCCTAAAATTAAGTCGAATCCGCTACCTGAGAAAATTCTATTAAATGTTTTTAATGCAAATTGGGGGAGCAATAGTCTTTTTGAATTTGATCCCAAACTCAATTTTTCATATAAATATTGTAATCTCATCGTTATACATAAAAATGAAACTGCTGATGCTTATATCTATTTCCTAGGAAATGAGTTACGGTTAACACTTGAGGCATCAAGTGAGTTTTTTGAGAATTTGAAATTTAAAAAATAGTGAACCTCCAGATTGAGCCAAAAAAATGTTGCCAACTCAGTCATTCGACCTTTTTACATAGAGATCCATGTAAGAAGGTGATTGGATCTTTTTTATCTTGTTACCCGAAACCTAAATTTCCTATTAGAACTGTGATGTAACCATCAGATATGCAAACTGTGCTGTTTTCGAAAATTGATTTGTATACACGTTAGCATTCACAGTTCGGTCATTCACTTTGTTTTGGATTGCATCTCCCGCAAAAATCATACTATAACCACCTTCGATCAGAATGTTTTTATAAGGAAGATTGTATTTTACATCCACTTCACGAAAGAGTGACCTTCCGAGTAAGGACACTGGTCGATTGTTCCCTGTACCATTTTCTGTCAATACTTGGCTTACATCGTATTGGTTATTCGAAATGGATTCAGTACTCGCACCCGATTTTGCATTTCCAACTAAGTCATACCAACTATCTTGTAATTTGTGTTTTTCGATGGCAAAATAATCGATTCGGAATGTTCCATAAGATTCAGTGGCATAACTTAGATTAATCGATTTTGATTTCATATTCACCCAACTGACTTGGTCAGCCATTCCATAAAAAAAGTGGTTTGTGTGAAAAAGGTTTTGGAAGGATGCAATTGATCCATCTGTGCGATTTGGATCACCACTTCCTACATCATAAGCGACTCCCATCCTTACTTTAGAAATTGTATAACCAATGTCAGCACCAAAGGCGAAGGTTTTATAACGTTCTTTTTCGCGGTATAAATTTTGTTGGTATGTTGTATTGGTGAGAGGGTCAAGCAAACTCACATTGGTTTGGAAAAAGTCCCATTTGGGAGTCATATTCCTACCCGTAGTTCCTGTTTGGGTAGCATATTCAAAGGAATAATCTATTGCTTGAAGTGCTTTTTTGCCGGCTTGCGTTTTGTTTGTAACTCGGATTCCATAAGTATGGAGTACGTCCCATCGTCCCGCACGTGTGTTTGGATTCCCAACTTCTCCCGTGGTTAGGACAAGGGAATTGTTTGTGCGAAGGTATTCTTTTTGTAATCCCAAATAATACAAATCAATATGCAAATAATCAGAAGGTTTGAGTGTATTATAAAAACCTGTGAAGTATGAATCACCTAACTCTTGTCTTTGTGCATCGATTTTAGGTGTGCAAACTTTTGTGCCGTTATAGGGACAATCAAGGTAAGTATTGTACTGAGATTTTACTCCAAAATTGGTTGTATTACCTGCAATATCCGAATGTCGTTCGCTTACCGAAGTGACAAAAAGATGTGAGGAAAAGAATTTGTCTTCCCATTTGAAACGAAGTCCATCAAAACTCCTTCCAACATTTGTCCAATCAAGGGAACCCACCAATCGTTCATCACCATAACGCAAAATTTGACGACCAGCTTGTACGTGTAAGGGGAGGCTAAAATTATTTTTACTCTCTATATACGCTTCTCTTACATCTGTACTTTGCCTTGTCCCATCATTGGCAGTAGCGATTCCCGTTAATGATCCTTTTTCAGCCCCCCATAACCGGCTATCTTGGAACGTGACTTTGGCAATGATATCTTTCGTGAATTCTTTTTGGACGAAGAACTGTATCTTCTGTCCTGTAAAATCGACATTGTCATTTGTATTCCGATTGAAATCAAAATTATACTTCATCTCTGGTCGAAAACGAACAAAAGCACCAGCGCTAAAACCATCTGACCATGTCGGAGGAGGACTCGGTTTTGGTTCTTGGATGGGTTCCCGAGAGGGACTTGGAATGTTTGGACTTGTAACATTCGGCTCGGTAGTAGTAGTTTGAGCAGAGACTGGGTAGCCAGTCGCCAAAAGGATTACATATAAAATGAAGTATCTTCGCATGATTGATTATCAAAAGACCACTTGGGTCTTCTCCTATGCGAATAGCGAATGCAAGAATCGTACAGATTGGAGGGAAAAAGTTTAAAAATTCTGATATTCTCATAAAAACTGGACAATATGTACTTTTATATGGAGTCTTTGTTTTAGTTCATAAAAAAGAACTAAAACAATCGGTACTTTCGTTCATCAATATGTTCTAATTTAATAAATAATGTGTAAATCTTGTACGAATTGAACGTTTGGAAATGTGTTTGTCATCGGATGGTTTGGCATTACAAATGAAGGACACGAAGTAAGTAAAATCTAAAACAGAGGAAAACCTGTCAGTCGTAACAATTTTTGATCAGATGATCCAGGAAGTGAGTTCAGTTTTGTACTAATACAAATGTTGTATGAATACTCATCCACGAGGGAACTCGGACTCCCTTCTAGGAAGGGGAAACTGGAAAAATGCCTTCGAATGCAATCAATGTTTAAAACAAAACCATCGCTTTTTTGGTCTCAAAGTTCCCAATCCTAACAAAATCTTTTACGGATACTATTGACAAACACAAGGGAATCAAATAAAAATTGCGAAACGGTAAATTCGTCAATTCAGGACTGTACTTGGATGCACCACCTGCAGAGCCAAAATATAATGAAAAGAATGAGAAAATTGAACCACATCAAGGTCATCGGGTGTATATCGTCGGATTTGGTGATGCGAGAGGAGAATGGATTGTGAATGATTCCAACAAAGAAGAAGAGCTCACTCGCTATCCGTATGGTGCGTACGAACTCGGGAATCGGTGGTCTACTATTTTGGAGAAAAAATAAATGAAGAAAGTATTTATTCTTCTTCTTATCTCTTTTTCGATACGTGCTGATGAAAAAAAAGATCTTCTTCAAATTACTAACATTATCGAGAAGTACAATGAAGCATTTTTTAGCGGACCGATGATAACAAGTGAGAGTGATGAAATCGTTCGATCTGTAAACTATTATACTAAAGATGGAGATTTTAAACAGTTACTTGGTTTAAAGGAACGAAAGGAGATTATCGAAAGATCTGGCGATCGTCGTCGTTGGTTTGTGAGCAAATGGCAGGGAAAAGAACCAGCCATCTATGTTTCTGCCTCGTATAACGGGAACTATGATTTGGAACACAATCGACAGTCCAAAGATTTAAATGACGATTATCTCTTTTATTTTAAAAACTATTGCGAATTTGATGGAACGATTGATGCACGTTATGCGAGAATCAAAAAAATGAGGCTCACGTATTATGATGCTCCTTACACAGCAGTCAATAATATGATGAATATCAAAGTTGTGGGCAAATTTAAGAAAATCATCAGCTACGACATTGAAGTAAAAGAAGATGAAAAAATCATCAATGCCATGCAGTCGTTTCAACCAGTGAAGTCTACGACGTGGTATGGCAATATCTTTGCCATACAATTGAAAGTTTTGGAAGTGTATCCTGGTGAACCGAATCTACCGTTATGCACTTCAGACTACTATATGGGGTACAAAGGTTGGGGGAGTTACGAAAAAGTACTCAGTGAAATTGATGAGCTTCCAGAGTTAAAAGGGAAACGAAATCCGTATGTTAACTAAGGTTATGAGAAAGCGAATTTGTTTAGGTATTTTAATGATGGGGAGTTTCCTTTTCGTATGTGGTAAGGTCGAAACGAAAACCTTTGATCAAAAGGCAGAGGGAACACCAAATCTAGAAAACCAATCTCGGGAACAGGGACTTTGTTTAGAGCCGTATTCAAACGACAAAAAAGGTTATATCTCTCTTTTCATTTTTCTGAGAAAACATTTTAACATTGATTATACCAAACAGGAATTGGACGTAGTTTCGATTTCTGGGATGAGATTTTTTCTATCAAAAGATCATTTTCGGACAAGGCGTCCTTATTCGAATTCCTTGTATGAATTTAACGTAACGACAGATGAAATAGGAATCCTTACGTTGGATAAGGATGGAAAAAAAATATATATAGCAAAAAAAATCTCTGCCAGTACGGGAAAATCTCTTACATATTGGTTGTTTCAAGAGTATATAAATGCCAAAAGAACTCTCATAAACAAAAATATGGATCCTTATGAAACGACTGAAATTGGATATTTTAAGGCTTACGATAAAATGAAACTCGAATCCGAGTGTCTCAACCAAAAAGAAATCGATGAAAATTTTGATCAGGCTGTTTTAGAAAAATCAGAAGGCCCTGAACCTACGGATGAGTTTAGCAATTGAATGACAGATGTGACATGGGAAATGGTAGGTATCTTCTTTGAGACTCAAATTGTTCCATATTGTTGTATTGTGCACAATACTGTTACAACTCAATTGTTACAAAATCACAAGTAGTTTCAAACGTGTTGTTGTTTCCAGGCACTTACAAGAACCTGTTGACCCAAAATCGTTATCTGTAGGCTCTAAGAGTGATTATCGAGTTTTCCAAAAAACACCTGTTTGGGATCTTGCATACGCACTAGCTGTTTGCGATCTTGGGGAGGTGGAAGAACTCGCTAAAAAACACAAAGAAATCATTGATATCATATTGCAACATGGTGGAGATCCCAACCTTCATTCTCAGATAAAGTATTCACATACAGACTATAACGGCTATTCGTATACAATCATGGGAGGATACTCTCCCTTACTGTATGCAAAGATCCTTGAAACCTTACAGTTGCTTGTGGAGGCAGGGGGAAATATCCATCATCAAAACAAATATGGTGGTAGTCTCTTGCTTGCAAAATATATGATCTATGATCGGCTGGATCAAATTTTGTATCTTCTGGAACATGGTGTTGATTACAAAGGGGTTATGTCATACACTGGTGGTTCTGAATACGGTAAACCTAACGAGGAAAAGGTTCCACTCTTTTTGGTTGATAAGCGTAGATATGAGTTTGGTGGACTTGATACAAAATGGTACCAACAAAAAGGAAAGATCATTCGATTTTTGGCTTCCCAAGGCATCGATTATTGGAAAACTCCGATCCCTCAAACAATCTTAAATAGGATCGGCGAGATGTCTAAAACCAACAACTGGTCTGAGAGGAAAAAAAATGAGTTTATCTCAAAGTATTAAATTGTTTCGAACCACCTCGCTGGTGTTCCTTGTTCTACTTTCCTTTTTACTAGAAGGTTGTATTTGGACAAAAACCAAGTCTTATTATTTAAAATTAACAGAATCGAATGTATTGGACAAAGAGATCGATAAATCTCGACTTAATCATTTTGATCCACGACAATTCCAAAACACACCCTTATGGGAATTGGCAAGGGCAATTTATCTCTATGATGACACTCAGTTAGAAACCTACCTTCCCGAAAAAAAATATGATTTGAATGTTCCAAACGATGTTGGCATTCCAATTTTAAGTATGGCTATTTTTTTGGGCCGAGAAGGGGCGATACTTCCTTTACTAGAACATGGTGCGAACCCCAATTTTAAATCGAAACTGAATCCAAAGTCTCCAATGCTTTTTGTAGCAGAAAAAAGTTCCTCTATACTAAAATTACTATTGGAACATGGAGGGGATCCCAATGCCAAAGAAATTTATGATGAAAGTTTACTCGACGAGAATCATCCGCCTGCGACAGCATTGAGTGTTGCTGCGAAGAAAGGGCATTTCAAAAGTGTAGAAATGTTAATTGCAAAAGGTGCTGATGTGAATTTTGGTCATGGTCGTGCTGTGGAAGAATCAATGACACACCATCATCTTGATATAACATTACTGCTTTTAAAAAATGGATTCGACTTAAATACGGAGTTATACCCAGTTGAATTCAGAACAAAATTGATTCAAGAAAGACTGCAAATCAATGAGGAATTGAAACATAATCCTCGTTTTAATGAAAGAGATTTCAATAAGATTGTGAAATTTCTCAAAGAAAAGGGAATTGTCTACCAACATGTGAAACCAAGTAAAAATTGATAAAATTTGCGATATACAGTTTGAAAAATTCTCGTGAAAACAAATGATATGGTGACACCAGGACAAGCTATCTCAATCTCTAGTAACAGTGGTCGATCCATCGGAAATCCAAGGGATCATACACACGTAGAGTTTAGTTTTTATAAGGGTGTCGACGCCGACGGTGAAGAGATTTTTGAGACTCGCATTCCCACCATAGATGATATACCGTTACTTAAAAAATTAGGATTGATCTAATGAATAAAATTCTTTTAATAATAATCTTTTTCTTATATGTGATCAGTTGTAAAAAAGAAGAAAGTTTCTCAGATGTATCGAATCTTCAAAGTACGAAATTAAATTTGGAAAAAATTAAAGCAGACGTCTCAATATCTGAAGGTACGATATTACGAGTTTCAAAAAAGAACTTTGAGAAATTAGAAAGTTATGATTTGGAAGTTCTTTTAGAAGATTTTAACTTTTTTCTTAATAATCGAAATCCTTTGGTTCGTATCAATGGAATTGACAGTTCTTTAATTGCCTTGAATCGGTTTAATGATTCTACAAATTGGTTTCAGTTTTTTCTTGAAAATAATAAGTATGAATATGATATTCAAACTCATTCTTCTTTTGATTCTGCTGGCAGTAATTCAAAAGGTACCATTAAAGAAGTTAAATGTTCGAGTTACACTGATACATTAATCAAATGTAAATTTTATTTCGAGACATCCAATCCTGAAAACGGAATGCTTCCGATGTCCTGGGCAATTGTGACAATCAAGGACCGAGCCTTAGTAAACGTGGAAGATGATTTAGGTGCTAGTTTTCTTGGATATATTGATACAGATGAGACGACTCCAGAACGGTATCTCTCCAATCTCAAAAAAGCCCTAAAAGTTGCTGTGAAAGATCCAGAGATTGGATTAAAAGATGTGCAGTTGCGCGGTTTTACGATAGAAGAATTGGATTTGTTAACCGATGGATTGGCGTCGCAGGTGAAGGCGGGGAAGTAGGTAGGAAGTTTTCCGACAATTGTCTGAAAACACACCAATCTATAAATAGTTTGGTGCCATCCACGGATATTGTACATCCTTACCCTACTGTAAACTCCCCAAACCTCTCACTCCCAACTCACAACCACCTTTCCAAAATGTTTTCCTGTTTGCAGATACTCTAACGCTTCCGGCACTTCCTTCCAACCGAACACTTTGTCCACAACAGGTTTCATTTGATTTTGTTCGATGGCTCGGTTCATGTGAACAAAGTCACTGCGGCTTCCCACAATTACACCTTGTACTTTCACACCTTGCATGAGGATAGGATAGAGTGATAAACTCGACTCACCACCAGCAAGGACACCAATGAGGGCAATGGTCCCGTAAGGTTTCACACTCATCATCGATTTTTGCATGGTGCCAGCACCACCCACTTCAATGATCAGATCAGCCCCTGCCATTTTGGTATGTTTTCTGACATCCCGTTCCCAATTGGATTTTGTACTGTAATTGATGGTTTCATCAGCACCTAAGGTTTTGGCACGAGCCAATTTTTCATCACTAGAGGAAGTGATGATGACACGAGCTCCCATCATCTTGGCAAATTGTAGGGCAAATAAGGAAACACCACCCGTGCCAAGGCAAAGGACGTCACTCCCTGGTTCAATCCCACCAAAATTCACTACTGCATTATAAGCAGTAAGGCCTGCACATCCAAGTGTGGCTGCTTCTTTATCTGTTAAGTGGCTAGGGGTTGCTACCAGTCCTTCTTCGGAAAATTTTCCATAATGCGACAAACACCCGTCATTTGGTCCACCTAAGGTCGAACGCAAATTGTCCATATTAGGAGCTCCATCTAACCACTTTTGGGCAAAGATGGGAAGGACTCGGTCTCCTTTTTTCCAGAGTGTGACCTCAGATCCAACAGCTTCCACAACACCAGCCCCATCCGAACAAGGGATGAGTGGGAGTTTTTGCCTTGGGTTGTAAGTCCCAATCACCATTAAATAATCACGATAATTCAGTGAAGTCGCTGTTAGGCGAACGAGTACTTCTTTAGGTGCAAGTGTTTCCGGTATTTCACGATCTGTTTCTTTTAAATTTTGGATTCCAAAATTGCCTTGGATCTCCCATACTTTGTTTCCCATTAAAACTCTACCCACCCAAATTGAAAATTCACTCGTCAGATACTCACCGCAGGATTTCCTTTGTCGAGTGGGAATTGAACTGAAAGGGTAGTATGAAAAAAGAATTTTGGAACGATACTGTCGTAGTGATCACTGGTGCATCCAGTGGAATTGGAAAGGCATTACTCGAAGAACTCGCCGTTTTCCCATGCCAATTGGTGCTTTTGGCAAGGCGTGCAGGAGACATCCCCGAACCAACGGCAAAACACAAAGACACAATCCTCCATAGGGTCACATGTGACTTATCCGATCCAAGTTCTGTGTTGGATGCCATTGATTGGATCTCGAAACGAATCGAACGTGTGGATGTCCTGTTTAATAACGCAGGCATCACAGCCCATGGTCGGTTTGATTCCCTTTCGATGGAAGTGTACCATAAGACCTTCGCTACCAATTTTTTTGGACCCGTACAATTCATTAAAGGTCTCCTTCCCTTGGTGACAAGAGCCAAAGGGAATATTGTCACCACATCCACTGTCTCTGCTTTGTATGGAGTGCCTGGGCGTGCTGCTTACTCTGCCTCCAAGTCGGCACTACATGCTGCACTCGAGTCCCTTCGAATCGAAAGCCTAAATTTGGGAATTGGTGTCTCACTCGTTTGTGTCCCTTATACTGACACGGCACTCCGCACTTCTGGTCTTGCTTCCGATGGGAAACTTCTCACCGAAGCTCCTGCCAAAGGCAAACGAAAGTCGGCAAAAGAAGTGGCCCATGTTCTCATGGAGGTTGCAAAGGACAAAGAAGCAAGGCTTGTTACGTTCAATTTGAGCGGTAAGTTTTTAGAATGGATGAGATTTTTCTCTCCCAAGTTTTTAGAAAAAATTCTCTATAAAAAACTCTACGACGACTTCAAAACACATTGAACTCCGTCTAAACCAAGGTAGAGGAAAAACCCACTTGGACAATATTCTGATTCCGTATCTAACGGCTGTTATTTTTACTTTTTGTTTTATGACACTCATGTGGTTTTGGGGAAAAACCCGAGACAATTATGCTGTCATCGATGTGGGTTGGGGTCTTGTGATTGCAGGTATCGCCACTGTCCTTTCTTATTTTGGAAAAGGGACTTTGGTTGCAAAATTAGTTGTCCTCATTCCTGTTTGGGTTTGGGCGATTCGGTTATCAGGTTTTCTCTACTTCACACGGATCCGCACAAACCACCCAGAAGACAAACGTTATGCTGGGTTTCGAAAAGACTATGGCGACAAAGTCCATAGTAAAATGTTTACCAATGTTTTTTTATTACAAGGGGCCTTAGCACTCCTTCTATCGTTTCCCTTTTACTTTGCCTCTCAGTGGAATTTGTATCCGAATGTGGGGCTCTTTGGTCCCAATGGAACGCTAATGGTTTGGATCGGATGGAGTTTGTTTTTATTAGGTGTCATTGGCGAAACCATTGCTGACAGAGACCTACACAAATTCCTTTCCGTTCAGGCAAACAAAGGTAAGGTCTGTAATCTTGGCCTTTGGAAGTACACAAGACACCCCAATTATTTTTTTGAATGGGTGATTTGGCTTGGGATTGGAGTGATTCCCATCCTTTCCACAACAGAAGCAATGGTTTCTCTTTTCACTCCTGTATTTATGTTTGTGTTGTTACGATTTGTATCCGGTGTCCCATTTGCTGAAAAATATTCACTTCAGTCGAAAGGAGATTTATTTCGCGAGTACATGCGCACCACAAACGCATTTTTCCCTTGGTTTCCAAAACAATAAATAAAAAAGGATAAAACATGAATTTCACTGATTCTAACAAAAAGGAAGAGTCATCTTCGTTTAGTATCAACTCACTTTTAGAAAAGGATATTTTCCCGGATTGGCTCATTCGTTTCCGTATCCGGCAGTTACTTGATCTCCGCATCAAACAAGAACGTAAAGAAAATGCCACCGCACAACTAACGCACAAAATGAATTATGTGAATTCACTTAAAAATTCACCCATTGCAGTTCATACGGATGCCGCAAACGAACAACATTACGAAGTCCCAAGTGAATTTTTTACCTATGTGATGGGACCGAGGATGAAATACTCTTCAGGGTATTGGCCAACACTTGATACTACTTTTGCCGAATCCGAAGAAGAGATGTTACGCATCACTGTGGAACGTGCGGAGATTAAAAATGGGATGCGTGTCCTTGATCTCGGATGTGGTTGGGGCAGTATCTCGCTCTACATTGCTGAAAAATTTCCAAAATGTAAAGTAACAGGTGTTTCCAATTCCCGTACCCAAAAAGAATTCATCGACAAACGTGCCAAAGAAAGAGGATTAAAAAATCTCACTATCATCACAAAAGACATGAATGAGTTCACCACAAAAGATAAGTTCGATCGCATTGTGTCTGTGGAAATGTTAGAACATATGAAAAACTATGAGAAACTTTTTGAAAAATTATCCAAGTTTCTTGTGGCAGATGGAAAGTTTTTTGTACATATCTTCACACATAAAGAATTTGCGTATCCTTTTGAAGTGATTGATGAAACGGATTGGATGGCGAAGTATTTTTTCACAGGTGGGCAGATGCCTTCTGATGATTTGTTTTTGTACTTCCAAAAGGACTTCCTCATTGAAGACCACTGGGTAGTCAATGGAACCCATTATGCAAGAACATCTGAAGCTTGGTATGAAAACATGATTGAAAACAAGGACAAGCTCTTGCCTATCCTTGCGAGTACTTACGGCGAAAAAGAAAAAACCAAATGGTTTGTATATTGGAAAGTTTTCTTTCTCGCCTGTGCAGAGTTATGGGGTTATCGAAACGGAGAAGAGTGGTTTGTGAGCCACTACTTGTTTCGAAAACGCTGAGTTTTTTTCCCAGCCGCTTTTACAAACACTCCACCTTCTTTTTTAGAAGAAGAGGGGGTGCTTGAACGGCGGTTATCTCCACCACGTTCTTTTCTTTCTCCGCGATCACTTCGTTCGCCACGTTCGCTGCGATCACTGTTGGACCTTCCACCACGGTAACCACCGCGACTTCCCGATCCACCACCATCATCACGACGACGTCTGCCGCCACCAGAACCACCACCAGGAGGCATTTCGCTCCATTCCGCTGGGGTTTTTCCGATTTTTTCAGGGCCACTGATTTTAGCTTTATCGAGCATATTGGAAAGGAGTTTTAAAGCGACTGCACGTTTGTCATCTAACTTCAAAAGTTTTTCTAATACTTCTTCTGCATCAGCATGGATTTCGGTTTCGACAATTTTGTTTAAAAAGTCTTCTTCTCTTCTTGCGTGAACTTCCTTTTTAGTCGGAAGTGCTGCAATGGTAAGTTGAGTTCCAGATGTTCCTTTTAGTCGGAGAAGGGCTCTTGATTCTCTTGTTGTTACAAGAGTCACAGCCTTACCCGATTTTCCAGCTCGGCCAGTACGTCCAATACGGTGCGTATAACTTTCGCTATCAAAAGGAAGGTGGTAGTTGATCACAAGAGACAAATCTTTTACGTCAAGACCACGTGCTGCAACGTCAGTTGCCACAAGGATTTTCACTCGGCCATCATGTAGGCTTTTTAAAACTTGTTCT
The DNA here is from genome assembly GCF_026151395.1 of Leptospira limi. Taxonomy (NCBI): domain Bacteria; kingdom Pseudomonadati; phylum Spirochaetota; class Leptospiria; order Leptospirales; family Leptospiraceae; genus Leptospira; species Leptospira limi. The sequence goes on along the minus strand of NZ_JAMQPV010000004.1, from coordinate 64,745 downwards.
CTTTGTTTTTGGTTTAAGTCTCCGTGGAGAGCTTCAACTGGGTATCCTTTGAAACTAAGGGTTGCTTTTAGATCATCTGCTTCTTTTTTCGTTTTTGTGAAAATGATTGCCTTAAATGGGCTTTCAAAATCCAAAATCCGTACTACAGCTGTTTCGCGTTCTGCCTCATCGATTATGTAATATACTTGTTCGATGTTTTTAGAAGATTTTTCTGTAGCTGCAATCTTCACATGAGCTGGGTGCGTTTGGTATTTACTCGCCAATTTTTTAATTGGTTCGGGCATTGTTGCAGAAAATAATAATGTTTGGCGTTTGGTGGGAAGTAAGTTAAAGATGGATTCGATATCATCCATAAATCCCATATCAAGCATTTCATCTGCTTCGTCTAAAATCACCATTGATGGTTTGAAATTTTTAAGTTCCTTACCTTTTAATAGGTCAAGGAGTCTGCCAGGAGTTGCGACAGCAACTTGGGCACCTTTTGCCACTTGAGTGATTTGTTTAGAATAGGAACTACCGCCGTAAATCGTGGTGGTTTTGATTCCTAAATGTTTTCCCAGTTTGTACAATTCATCTGATACTTGCAATGCAAGTTCCCGAGTTGGTGTGAGAACAAGCACTTGCATGCCTTCTTCCACATTGATTCGGTTCAAACAGGGGAGTCCGTAAGCTGCAGTTTTTCCGGTACCGGTCTGCGCTTGTGCGATTAAATCTTTTCCTTCCAATACGAGCGGAATCGCTTGTTTTTGGATAGGGCTTGGTGATTCGAAGCCTGCTTCAGTGATTCCTTGTAGTATTTCAGGACGTAATCCGAAGGATTGGAAGTCATTTCCAACTTCGGTGTCATTCTTAGTCATGAAAATAGGATACAATAAAAAAACGGCCTAAAAAAGAAAGGGAAAAACTACCATACCACCCAAGCGAACGTTACGGGTGTTTTTTGGCGATTTCAGCTAAATGGGAGTACAATTCTTCTTTTAAATAGGGTTTTGGCATAAAGTACTCAAACCCAGAGTTTAAAATATGTTCTTTTTCTTCTGGCATACAAAGACCCGTACAGGCAAATAAAATGGGTCTCGTTTTTTCCGAGGAAAGAGCCTTTGCAATCTCTGTCCCATGTTTTCCTGGCATCTCAATGTCGAGAAAGGCGATATCAAATTGGTCCGATCCTAAAATCCTCTCTGTTTCGATCCCATTATTTGCCTCCACAATATCAAACGGCAATGGTTTTAAGTAATTCTTTAAAACCTTTCGGTTCAGTTCATTGTCATCAGCGATGAGAACTCTTTTGCGAGTGGTAAAATTGGGAAGATTTGAATCTTTTTGGTTCGAAAGGTTTTTTTGTTCAGGGGAGAATTCTTCCCGTTTCCAAACGGTAGGAATTTTCACTTTGAATGTACTGCCTTCGCCTATCTTAGATTCCACATTGATCTCACCATTCATCTCTTCTAACGAAAGTTTAACGATGGACAAACCAAGACCAGAGCCCGAAATTTCACAACCTTCTGGAACAAATTCATTGTACTTTTGAAAGAGTCGGTCTTTGATCTCTGGTGAAATCCCAGGGCCTGTGTCTTTGATTTCGATGATTAAATTTGCATTTTCATCTGCTTTTGTCTCTAAGGAAACATGACAAGTAACTGAACCATGGTGAGTGAATTTGACAGCATTTGCTGTTAGGTTCCAAATGATTTTTTCCAGTTTCCGTTTGTCAGAAAGTAAGTATACTGTTTCTGAAATTTCGTTCTTCAATTGGAATTCAATTTTTTTTCGTTTGGTTTCTTGTTTGAAAAAATTATGGTACACATCCAAACATTGGCTTAAATGGAACCATTCGTTATTTAAAACTGATGCATTTTCTTCTAAGCGAGATAACTCAATCGTATCGTTTACTAAATTGAGGATCACTTCCCCTGCATTTTTGATGTGGTCCACATAATGATGAATGGATTCTGGAATGGGTTGTTCCCTGATCATTTCCGACATTCCAAGAAGTGAATTTAATGGATTCCGAATGTCATGGCTAATGGCTGCGATAAAATCTCGTTTGGCAGCGTTTGCTCGTTCAGCCGATCTTTTTTCAATTTCGAGTTTGTCTCTGTCTTTACGCATTTGCAGAAGCCGAACCGTTTGTTTCCCAAGAAGGCGTAACATCTGTAATTGTTCTTCGTTCAGTTCTCGTGGTTTGTTATCGATGACACAAAGTGTTCCCAATTTGATTTGGTCATCTAAGGCAAGTGGGATCCCTGCATAAAAAATCACATTGGGATCCCCATTCACGAGGGGATTGTTTTTGAATCGATTGTCTCGTTTGGCATTGGGAATCACAAACATCTCGTCTCCCAAAATGGCATGGGAACAAAAGGCTAGAGAACGTGGAGTTTCCCTGGCTTTTAGTCCATGGTGGGATTTAAACCATTGTCTGGTTTCATCTATGAGACTCACAAGGGAAATCGGAGCATCGCAGATCATCGAAGCAAGTTTGGTAATTTCATCAAACATTTCCTCTTCAGGAGTGTCGAGAATCTCCAAACTTTTTAGAGCGGAAAGCCTTGCGGACTCATTTTTTGGTAGCGGAGCAATCTGCATGTTTATTATGACGAAGGATTTTTCGCGTAAATGAAAGTAAAAAATCAAATTCTACTGGTCTAACTTTCATGAAACGAAATTTACTGGTTTCTTTCCTTTCTGTCGTGTTTTTGTCGTTGTTCTCTTCTTTTTGCTGTTCTCCATCTGCAAAAGAACAGGCAAAAAAACCAGAAAATCCCGAGTTACGTAAAAAACTGACCGACCTACAATACCGTGTAACACAAGAAGACGAAACAGAGCCCCCTTTCCAAAATGAGTATTGGAACAACCATGAAGATGGGATCTATGTCGACATTGTCTCCAAGGAACCACTTTTTAGTTCCAAGGACAAATTTGAATCAGGAACAGGATGGCCAAGTTTTACAAAACCACTTGTGAAATCCAATGTGGTCGAAATTGAAGACAATTCGTATGGTATGATACGAACAGAAGTTAGGTCAAAACAGGGAGATTCTCATTTGGGGCATGTGTTTGATGATGGTCCAAAGCCCACTGGCAAACGGTATTGTATGAATTCGGCTTCTATGGAATTTATACCCAAATCAAAACTGAAAGAAAGAGGTTTTGAATCGTTTTTAAAAGAATTTAAACCGTAAGTGTTAGGCCCAAAGGTTCATCATAAACTCTTCGTCATTTCGTAATGAGATAAGTTTGTATTTGGTTTCGTGGATGTCTTCTCTTGAGACATCTCGTTTCCATCGAATGTCCACTTTAAGCTTTCGTACTTTCGTTTGTAATTCGAGTAATTCCCAAATCGGAGCTTCCAATTCCTTTCTGTACAAATTGGTAAAGAGGGGAACGAGTTGGTCTGGAGTGTCCATTTTCAAAAGTTCGATATGAGTGAGGTCTTCGATATTCTGTAAGGCCCAAATGTGTAATGTGAGGGTTGTGATCCGTTCCAATTGGGCAATTTCATCTTTAGCATTACGAGTCACTTGTTGTTTGAAAAACCGAATGCGTTTTTCTAAGTATTGGATGAGATCAGATTTTGGGATTTCACGTTCTTTCCATTTGTCCCAATCAGCTTTGAGGTCTTCAAAAATCCCTTCCCCAAAAAATACAGAAGATGCTTCGAGGAGTTGCACCGAACCAGGTTCTGAAATTTTCAATCGGTGGCGAAGGGAATCAGCATCCCCTGCAATCATATTCACAGGAGCCACATCCTCTAATTTTTGTAAGACTCTGGAAATCGAATCAATGAATTGTGACTTCATCTGGTCTGTAGAATGAGCCACTAGATAAAAATTTAAGTCGGAGTCAGGGTGGTAATCCCCACGTTCTCTGGAACCATAAAATAGAATTTGGTAGGGTTTTGTGCTTGGGATGAGTTCGAGTTCATCCAAGACCTGTGCATAGAGATTCGGGTTTAGTGCTTCAAATTCCATATTTCATTCAAAGTATAATTTCATTCGAGAAAGGTTTTCTAGTATGGCTTTAAAAGCACGATCACGTTCTTCTTTGCCGGGGAAAGGGAGGGACTTTACATTGTTTAAGTCTTGGTAAATGATTTCGATTGAAGGTTGGTTTGGATTTTTTTTGATCGATGCAACATAGTCCAAATTGATCACTTCCGATTCGCCAAGTTTTAACCACATAAAATTTCTCCTCAAAGCCTAACGGTGGCTTCCCATTTGCCTAATCTTTTTTTCTAAAAAATCTTCTCTTTCAGAAAAATCGACTAGTACACTTCCAAGGAACCAAGGATCAATTGATGAAAGGATTTTGCCAATTCTTTGGGTGAATCTGTTTTTTTTGTGGAGGATTCAAAGACGAGTAAAAAACCATTGTGGATTCCTTCCCAACGTAGGTACAATTCTCCCTCTGGCATGTGGTAGACTTGGACACTGCATTTTTTTTGTCCCCAAACAAAATAAGAGACTTCTGGATTTTGAGTTTCGTCTTTGAAAAAATAACGGAACTGGGATTGGTTTTCTCTGTCTGTGGAAGACAATCGTAACCATGAAAATTCATTTGTTTCAGAAAATAAAATTTTGTATTGGTTCCCTGTACCAAAAAGAGAAATCGATTCTTTCAGTTCAAAATTTTCTTTGTTCACCCAAACTGCATGGTAAGTAAGCCGTAGTTCCTTTGTTAGGGGACGAGTTTCTTTTATTTCTAAGGGTTTAGAAACAGTCTCTTTTTGCGATGTGGTTGGACTGGTTGTTTTACAAAATAAAATTCCCAATGAAAGTAAAATGAATAAATACTTAGTGGCCCACTTCATATTCATCTCCTAGATAATTTTGAAAGAGGTACCCATTCTCTGTTTTTTTTTGTAAATACTCTGGGGATAATAATACTTTCCCACCACCACCGGTTAGGTCTTTAACATAATTTGGGATTGTGATCCCTGAGTGGTACCCACGTAGTTTACGATAAATCTCTATCCCTTTTTCCATCGGTACAACAAAATCAGAACTACCAAATACTTCATCACACTGGTGGAGGTAATATGGTTTGATCCCTATGGAAATCAGTTTGTAATTTAAGTCAGATAATATTTCGGCATCATCATTAATGCCAGATAACAAAACCGATTGGTTAAAAACGGAAACATGTCCTTCTTTTATCATTCGCATAACATAGAATTTCGTTTCTTCTGAAATTTCATTGGGATGGTTAAAATGAGTGACCATGTAGAGTGGGAAGTGTTTGGAAAAAACAGAATTTAAACTTTCGGTGAGACGCATAGGCATGGTCACTGGGTGACGAGTGTGGATTCGGATTTGGTTCAAATGAGGGATTTGTTTGAGTTCGGAAAGCAGTGTATCCAAAGACGAATCGGAAAGGGTGAGTGGGTCACCACCAGAGAGAATCACTTCCCGGAGTTTAGTTTGCTTGCGAAAGTAATCCAAAGCCTTTTCCCATTCCATTCGGTTCGGAGTTTCTTCTGGATCAGAGACCTTTCGTTTCCTTGTACAAAAACGACAATACACCGCGCAGACGTGAGAGATGTACCAGATCGCACGATCAGGGTAACGGTGGGTCACACCTTTCACAGGCATATATGTTTCCTCGGCGAGTGGATCCTCGGTTTCGTTGGGTTTACGAACCAATTCTCCTGCCCGAGGTAGGATTTGTTTTCGGATGGGACAATGGGGGTTGTTTTTGTCCAATTGTTGTAAATAATAAGGTGTTACTGCAAATTGGAACTGTTCATAGGCGCGTGCAAAGGAATCCCTTTCTTCTTCTGTGAGAGTGATCTCTTTTTCCAAATCCGCTAAAGTAGTGATGCGGTTTTGCAATTGCCATTTCCAATCGGACCAAGTCATGACTTATAACCATACTTCGGTTGACACTATGCCAAGTCCCTCGGATTTTGTTTACGAGTAACGAAATTATGAACTTAGGCATTACAGAAGTAAAAAAAGGGATGATCCTCAAGATTGAGAATGAGCTTTATTCCGTCGTCAAAACAGAATTTGTGAACCCAGGAAAGGGTTCTGCTTTTATCCGCACCAAACTCAAAAACATTGTCCGTGATTCTTCCATTGAAAGAACCTTCAAAGCAGCAGAGAAATTGGAAAGTGTGGATTTGGAACGTCGTAAGATGCAGTATTGTTATGCTGACGGTGACCAAATCATCTTTATGGACGTCAACGATTACGAACAGATTCCTGTTTCCAAAGATTATGTGGAAGACATCCTTCCCTTTATGAAAGAAGAGACACCGGTAGAAGTTTCATTTTACAATGACAAACCGATAGGTGTAACACCTCCTAACTTTGCTATCTTGGAAGTGACTTACGCAGAAGACGGTTTAAAAGGTGACACCACTGGTCTTGCTCTCAAACGAGTGACTGTAGAAACGGGTGGTGAAGTCCAAGTTCCGATTTTTATCAAACAAGGGGATACGGTAAAAATCGATCTTCGTGATTTGAGTTACGTGGAGCGCGTTAACAAATAGATTTGGATTTGATCACTTCTTTACAGGAAATCACCAAACTTTCCCATCTCTATTATTCACGGCAGTGGATGTTTGCCACTGCTGGGAATCTCTCTACCAGAGACAATCTAACTCATAATCAATTTTGGATCACAGCCTCTGGCAAACACAAAGGAGAACTGAAAGAATCCGATTTTGTTTGTGTATCAACACTTGATGGTAGTCTTGTCCAAGCAAATGATGGATTAAAACCATCTGCTGAAACATCCATCCACCAAGTTTTGTATTCCCAGATGCCTGAAGTTGGATCATGTCTCCATGTTCACACGATTGATTCCAACTTACTCGAGTTTGGTGTCGGAAAAGAAGAAGGATGTAAAGATATCCCACTTCCTCCCATTGAAATCATCAAAGCGTTTGGGATTTGGGACGAAAAACCAAACCTAACAATGCCCGTTTTTTATAACCACACACATGTTCCCACCATTGCCAATGAAATCAAACGATACTTTCAAAACCATGGGATTCCCAAAGTTCCCTTCCTTCTCATTGAAGGACATGGCCCAACGGTCTGGGGGAAAACAATCGCGGAAGCCAACAAACACTTAGAAGCCGTTCATTTTCTTTTGCAGGTGATGGCACGTAGGATATGACAAAAAAGACCCACGTTTTTATATTCGGAATCGGATCTGGAATTGGTGAGGGTCTTTACAATCGATTCCAAAAAGAAAAGGATCCAAACTTTTTCGTATTTGGATTTTCTAGAAAAGGGAAAAACCAATTATCCTCGTTTACTTTGGAATCCCCTGGCACTTATCGGTTTGATGCAAAAGACAACCAAACATTTGTTCAATTCGAATCATTGTTAAATGGATTGTATGGCGACAAACCCAAAGATTCTGTTTCCATTCTCGTATACTTTGCATTAGGTGATGGAGTCTTTGGTCCGATTTCGGAACTTTCCGATGCAGATTTACAGTCACATTTAGATTTAAATGTTGTTTCCCTTCTCAAACTTTCCCGCAGTTTTTCCCGACTTCTGCCAAAATGTTCTGAATCTACGTTTGTATTTTTAGGTTCCACAGCTGGAAAACAAGGTTTCCCCGAATCCGCTTTGTACTGTGCTTCCAAACATGCGGTGCTTGGGATCTGTCGTGCCTTACGGGAAGAATGGAAACCCTTTGGATCGAAGGTGGTCCATGTTAGCCTTGGGGCAGTGGCAACCGAGATATGGGACACAAGACCCGCATTTGACAAGAAAGACATGGTTTCAGTTTCGGACATTTCCGAGTATTTGTGGTGTATTTCGCAGTTGCCAAAATCTATCTTTGTGGATGACTTATCCATTACCCCAAAGAAAGGAATTTTATAGGTCCGATGGAACTCAAGGAATCGATTGTTCTTGTGACAGGTGGCAGTGGTGGGATTGGACGTGAGATCGTGAGAACACTTGTCCTTGCGGGGTTTTCTGTCTGGAATCTTGACAAAGTTCGGCCAAAAGAACCTATTTTGCAAGAAACCTACCGAGAAGTGGACCTTTCGGAAACACCCTTTGTAGTCGAAAGGAGTTTGTCCAAAATCTTGATGGAGTCCTCCGATATGGGAGACATTTATGGAATTGTCCATACTGCTGGTTTTGGAGGTCCTTACCATCCAATCACGGATGTATCCATTGAAGAATGGGAATCCATTTTTCGCATCAATCTCACGAGTTTGTATTTGATTTCGAAAATTGTACTTCCTATCTTTAAAAAATTAAAATTTGGAAGGATAGTCGCCATTGCATCCTCATTGTCCATCGTAGGTTCTGGGAATTCCGTTGCATATTCAGCCTCCAAACATGGATTAGTGGGATTTATCAAATCGATTGCGGATGAATGGGGTAAATTTGGAATCACTGCCAATGCAATTAGTCCAGGATATGTGGATACAAATATGGGCATCCAAGAAGACCAAGTTTCTGATCATAAATCAAAAATCATCAACCAAACACCAGTAAAACGAATTGCGGATCCTTCTGAAATCGCCCGTGTTGTTAATTTTCTTTTGCAAAAAGAATCTGGTTATATCACTGGAGCCAATTGGACCGTTGATGGTGGAATCACTGCCATTTAATATATGAGAATCTCTCCGCCACACGATCATTTTTTACAACTCACTACCAAAGAAAATTTGGGAAGGTCTTCTGGGATCATCTTACAAAAAGAAGCACTTTCCATCATGAAGACTGTAGAAGCCCAAAGTTCCAGAGAAAATATTGAAGCGGGTCATTTGTTTCGTCCTACAGATTCAAATTTTGAAAAACTCAAAATGGATCGAGAAACTGCCCTCGACCAAATGTGGGAACTCATCGACTATGGACTCACAACACAATTGTTTGAGATTAAATATGATGCTGATGTAGGTGAATTACGCCTTGTAACTTTTTTAGTTGGATTGCCTGGAGGTATGCCTCTTGAGGAACCTTATAAACTATTGATCGGACGTTCAACAGAACATCTATACAATTACATTCAAAACAAACGGATCTTAACAGAAGATACCTGGCGTAATGTTTTAAATAAACTCGCAGATATTGATTACAAAGAAGAAGAAGGAACAGGGGACGAATTAGATCGTTTACTTGATCCCAAACAATTTCCACTCCAACCGTCAGCAGAAATGTTAAAACGTTCTCGGGGTCTCATCATTGATGAATTGGCAAAAGAATCAAAAGTGATTGTATTACCCCACATTGGTTTTTATTTCTTACCCGAATCCGAAGCATCTAATTTTTTAAATATTGCAAATGAGTATTTGATGACAAAGGTCGAACCACTTGCCAAAGCATTTGATTCCGAAATTCGATTGGCACTCGATCGTTTATTTGCACCTGGTTCGGGAGATGTAGAAATCAATGAAGTAGAAATCATCCGAGCTAAAGTTGAAACTTTGTACGAATTCAAAGAAATCCTGAAAGAAAATGGATTTTATGCTTTTATTCATAACCTAAAAAAAGTAACGGAAATCGCCGTTAAGTTTGCAGAGTTAGAGAAGAAAAAGGAAGTTGATCGATTATTAAAAGTCTACATGAAAATGTTAGACAGTCAATTTGATTTTGATTCAAGACTGCTTCGTATCAATTTAGAAAAAGATGATGAACATAATTTGGTGATCGTTGATTTACTTCGTAAAAACCCAAAAGTATTATCCGCGGAATGGCATGATGCAGATTCTAAAATTGCTGTATTTGTCAATAATAACCAAAACAATATCAAAGAAATCAATACTTTGATTTACCAGAATTATCGATTTACCACCGAACACATCTTATATCTAAAGGCAATTTTAGAATTAAATGAAAAGGAACTCAAACCTATCTTTAAAGATGACGAGTTTGTGAAGACTTATGGTAAAAACCTACAAGCGGTTTATTTTAATTACATTCCTTGGTTTTATAAATTATTCTATTTTTTAGGGATCACACCAATCGTAAACTCTGGTTATGCGAAGGCAAAATCGATTCTAACATTTTTGCAAATGGACCGTCAGTTTTTATACCAAAAACGGAGGGAAAACTTCTTTAAGAAAAAATTAAGAGATAGAGAAGAACGTATTGAAAAAGAGAAAAAACAACAGTTAAAAAAAGCTCTTGTATCTGCGCTTTCTGATGCGTATTTTAATAAAAATTGTTTACCTTCTGTGGATTGGCTTGGAATGAACTATCCTGCTTTTTCTGCAGAAACATTGGAAAAAATGATTCCTGATTTTGCTTTTTTATCCACAACAGGGAAGTCCATCAAACCTCACTCCGTCATACTTTTCCCAAATTCTCCCGAATTCGATTCGTTGAATAAAAAACTGAAAGATTTACTCAATCAATGGATCCGGGGTGAAATTGATCCACCACAGGAAGACCCAGAATTATTAGCACAAATAAGAAGTTTGGTTTAAAAATTAATACCAACGTTTGATTCTAAAGTAAACTAACATTAGTAAACCGAGAAGTCCCATTGCACCAATTGCTGAGATAAATCCATATTCCCATTCTAATGTGGGCATATGTCTAAAATTCATTCCATAAATTCCTGCAACGAGAGACATTGGTAACATAATGGCAGTCATAATCGTTAGTATTTTCATGATTTCATTTGTTTTTCGAGTAGAGATGGCAATATGAGCTTCGAGAGCTGATGAAATCGATTCAATATTACTGTCCACAAGTTCTAAAATTCGAATCGAATGGTCACGTACGTCACGAAAAAAGGCATCTGCTTCATCACTAAAAAAGCTATTTTTGATTTTTTCTAAATCTTCTAAAACTTCTTTGTTTTGTAACATCCCTTTTTTGATAGAGAGTAAACTTGATCGTAAACTATATACGTTACTGATGTCCAAAGACTTTGCATTGCTAAAAATTTGATCCTCAAAATGTTCGATACGTTCTTCAATTTTTTGCGTAATGGCTAACGTGTGATCCGTCTCAATATCCAATATTTTATGTACGATAAACTCATATCCTTTGGATAAAATCTTATTATTTGTTTTCCAGTCCTCAATCATATTCCCAATACTATCGCGATAATCCAAGGTGAGAGAAATGATTTGGTTTGGAGTCAGGATAAAGTTAAAATTTTTCTGTGTGAGTTGGTTACGTTCGAAATGGAATCCTCGGAAAATGAAAAATATATAATTGGGAAATTTTTCTAATTTGATCCGGCTATTCGGGTTTAGGATGTCCTCAATTGTCAATTGATGGATATTATGTTTTTGGAATAAAAAAGTGAGTTTTTCTTCGTTTTCGGCTGTTAAATGAATCCAATGTTTTGGATGTTTATGAGAAAGTGGGAGTGGGGTATCTAATAAAACTTCTTCCTTTGAAGAAGGAGTCAGGATGTAATTAAATATAGCAGGCATTAGACAATGTTCCTTAAAAAATATTCTCTGAGTTCTTTTTTTTCAGCACTACAATCTTCTGAGACCACGAATTTTCTTGTTTTGTAAAAACCAGAAGCGGTCACCATCGTTTCTTTGATTTTCCCAGCTCTGGATAGGATCAAATGGAACTTTTCACCTGGCCTTAGGTTTTTTTCTAATTTTTGTAGGATGGGATTACTTGCTCGTTTCCCATTAATTGCTAGTATTTCATCATCTAACATTAAATCGATGGATTCGTGATTTGACTTATGAAGGATTTTTTGAACATAAAGGTTTCCGTTTTTTTCTTTTGTTTTAAAACCAGTATCACCAACTAAATCCGTTTGTATCCGATGGATTCCAATATGGTCCAAATAAACATCCACTGGGATTGGTTTTGGGGATTCAAGATACTCATTAAATTCTAATTTTAAATCTACACCTGTAACTTCTTTTGTAATATCAAAAAACTCTTGTTTGGTGAATCCTCTTTGTTTTTCTTTTACAAAAACTTCGTTAAGTTTGTGGAATACATGCCTAATTGTCTTTTTATCTTTGGATTCTTGTAATAAGAATAAATTCATACATAAGGCAAGGACACCACCTTTTGTATAATAAGAAACCGTTATATTATGGCTGTTCCCATTCCTTTTATAATATTTTGTCCAAGCGGTGAAAGAAGACTCTTCTAAACTCATCCAAAAATCAGCATCATTGTCTTCCAATGAAAAGATATCAGATTGGAGTTTGTTTAAATATTCTTCAAAATTTAAGAAACCTGCGTGGTATAAAAAATACGCATCGTAAAAACTTGTAAAACCTTCAGCAATCCAAAGTTCCCGTGTTAAATTTGGTTTTTGGTAATCAAATGGTCCAAGCGCTATGGGTCGAATGCGTTTGATATTCCAAAGGTGAAAATATTCGTGGGATAAAAGTTCTAATAATCGTTTGTATTCCTCGTCATCATGAATGAGTTCAGGATTGAAATAATTAATGCTGGAGGCTTTGTGTTCTAATCCACCATAAGCAGGTAAACTTAAATTCAAAACAAATAAGTAATACTGATTGGGGCTTTCTTGCATCCATTGGATTTGTGTTTCAGTAATTTTTTGTAAATCGTTAGAGAGTTTTGTTTTGAAGTCGAATGAAACATCTCCTTCAATCAATAATTCATGTTTGGTGGTACCAGCAGTAAAAAATACTGAGTTTTTTTTGCTGAGATGGAATGGTGAATCAAATAGTTCATCAAAATGATTGGAATAAAATTTATGAAAATTATTTTCGTCTCTTGGCAAACTTGTGTAAATGTTTGGAAAAATTTCGGATACTTTAAACTCAACAGTGGTCGGTGTATCCAATCTACCTTCTGGGTATAAAAAGAGGGCAGGTGGGTTAATGAATCCAAACTCAGTTTCTAAGTAATTGGTTCTGACAGTAAAATCTTCAAATGCATAAATGATATAAGTGATTTCAAATTTTGGAGGGAGGTTGTTTAATTTCCAGCGGTGTAAGTCCACCATTTCCCAAGAAACAGGTTCCTGATTAGCAGAGTTTATGGCTTCAAATTTATGTAAGTGGGTAACATAGTCGCGGATCATGTAGGACCCAGGAGTCCAATTTGGCAAACAAAAACAAATTTGATTTTGATTGGTTTCAACCGTCAATCGCACTTGGTAATAGTGTTTATATAAATCAAATACACTCACTTCAAAATGTAATTGGAGTGATGGCTTAGACTCTATTTCCGAGGAGATTGTTTTCCCTTCTAACTCTTTTCCCATAGTACACTATCTTGTTTTATTTTAGTTTTAATCAAATGTTTTCTTGACCAAAAATCTGAAGAGTACTAGAAAAGGTTTAGCTAAGGTATAAGCAAAGGAGGTGGTCCATTTGGATAGTAGTTGTTACAACAAAAGATTTTTGACCCGCGAGGTGGCTGGGCAATAACGCCTGTGCTTTGTTGCAAAACCGACCAGACACAGTCTTTCCAAGTTCCGAATGGGTGGTCTCCTTCGGGCTATTTGCAGTCGCTTGGAAAGCACTTCTTCCTTACACTTCTTTTTCAATCCGAAAGGTTTTTAATAACTCATCCAAAGTATTTATCACCTGTCCCAGTCTTTCTGCATTTTCTGCCATAGAAGAAGATTGGTCTGATAATACTTGAGAACCATTTGAAATATTGATTGTCATATTGGCCAATTCGTTTGTGGCCCTTTGTTGTTCTTCTGTTGAAAGTTGGATGGACTTAACTTGTTCTGTGATTTCAACCACTTCTGTGTAAATACTTTCCGTGCGAGAACTTTGGTCTTCGATGAGGGGACCAATTTCATTGGAAGAGATGAAGATGAGTGAAACCTCATCCGTGATTTTTTTTAATACTTCCACTAATCGTTCTACTTGTTGGTTCCCACGTTCAATGGAGTCCAATGCTTCTTGGGAGAGAGTATTGATTTGTGATACTGATTCTGCAGATTGACTTGCTAATTTTGTGATTTCTTCTGCAACCACAGCAAATCCTTTCCCTGATTCACCTGCTCTTGCAGCTTCGATGGCAGCATTTAATGCAAGTAAACCAGTGCGTTTTGCAATATCGGAGATTACATTGGAAAAGGCAGTGATGGTTTTGGATTTTTCTTGGATTTCTCTGATTGCAAGAGATGTTTCCTTTGCCATGGAACGACCTTCTTCTGCATTTTGATTGGCTCGAACGGAAATCTCTCCAAACGTATTCACTTTTTCTAATATTCTTTTCATTAGGTTTTGAATGTCACCTAACGATTGGTGTATGGTTTCTGTGTTTTCAACTGCACTTAATACATTGCTGTGAATTGTTTCCGAAGATGCATTTAATTCTTCAACGGTGGCACTTGCTTCTTCGGAAGAGGCTGCTTGGTTTTGAGCTAAATCAGTCAGTTCCGTAATTGTAGTTTGAATTTTTTCAGTTGTTTCGCTAATTTTCCCAGATGATTTTTGGGCAATCCGAATCAGTTTGCGCAAGTGTTCGATCATTTGGTTTAAAGTAACCATGATGCTGCCCAATTCATCCATCTGATCGATTTGGATGAGGTGCCTTAAGTCACCTGAAGCTACATTTTTGGTAGATGTATTGATGGATTGGATACGACGATCAACCAACTTTTGGAAACTAAAGTAAATTGATAAAATGGAAAGTGTTACTCCTAAGATTCCAAGTCCAATGGTCACAAAGATAATGGAATTGAGTGTGGACTGGATTTGAGATTTTGGTACAGAGATTCGGGCAAACCATGGATCGTTTTTTTCGATAATGGTTATGGGAACTGCCACATGGAAGTAATCATTAAATTCGTAAATGTTTGTGTCTTTGTTTTTAATTCGATCATAAAAATAGGGATCAGCTGCCGATCGAAAATCCAATCCTTCTGAAAGGTGGGTAAATCCATCATATAAAACCAAATGATTGTCTGAGATCAGTGTGATTTTACCTTCACCATCTGAAAATTTCAGTGAATCTAAATATGATTTAATTGTTGTTAGGCTTATATCAATTCCTGCTATCCCTATGAATTTCCCATTTCGTAAAATGGGCTCCATAATGGACACAATGAATATGTCGTTTTTGCCAACCTTATAGATATAAGGTGATGTGATACTGGTTTGTAAGGTAGTTTTTGGTTTTTGGTAAAATTCTCCCTGAATGGGATCATCCACATTCTTTAATGGTTCTGAGAATAGTTTATCTCCATCTCGAAAGATATACGGAATGAATCTACCTGTTCCATCATGTTCTTTTGTGTTTTTATAAATAGAATCTTTCCCATCAAATGCATTGGGTTCAAAACCACAATACGCCGCAAAAGCGATATCGTTTTCTTTGTTTAATGATTTAAGATAATTGATTGCATCTGCCCTAGAGATGATATTCCCATTTTCATAAGACTTACGAAAGGCGAATGTTTTTTTCAATGGAGACTTGAGAGTGTTTGAGATATCACTTGTGACTTTGGAAGAAATGTATTTTGTATCTTCTTCTAAATTATGTTGTAGAGTTGATCGAACAACCATCGAAAGGACAATCATAATCCCTGCAATGATGATGGAGATGACAGCCAGCGAAATCAGGATAATTTTCTTTTTGATCGACATAGTTTACCTACAATCAAGTGACGCTTAAAATAGTTTTTGGATAGGTTTACTCAACTCATTTCTAAAGAAGGGGAAGTTTTTCTGGGTAGGTACTAACACCTAATCCATTCCCATCAGGGTCTTGGAAATACAATGTAAAATCTGTACGCGAAACGATGGTAGTGGATTCCAAAAATTTTTTCCATTCTGCTTCTTTTGAAGTTTCCAAAGCAAATACTAGGTTTTTGGGTGATTCCCTTTTTCCATCTTCCAACATCAAGAGAATGGAACCAAATTGGATCCATACAGAACGGATGGATCCCGATTCATAAAAATGTTCCTTTATGAGACAAGAACCTGGAATCTTCAGGTAAAAGGCCGCCAAATGGCTTGGATGTGTCGTTCCTATGGCTATGTGATGGATCATTTTTTTGTTTTCAAATCCCTTTGTAAAAAAGAAACTATCAGGAAATCTATTTCATCGGAGTTTTTCATGAAAAAATCTCTTATCCTTGCGCTCGCTCTCGGGCTATTTTTGGCGAATTGTAAATCCAAAGTCTATACCCAAGAAGAGTGTGAATCTGCGCTTACAAGTACTTTCACTCAAATTGAGGAAGAAGCTAAAAAGAACCCAGCAGCAGCTCCCGTTCTTGCAGGTTTACAACAAGGCAAACAAAAAATGATCGACCAGTGTATGGAAGGAAAATTTGATCCAAACTGCTTAAAAAATGCTCCAGGAATCGCTGGCATTATGGGCTGTGTAAAAAAATAATTCACTACCAAAACCGGGAATTTCGATTCCCGGTTCCTTATTTTTCTTCTAAAACTTCAAACCCTTTCTTTTCCGTATAACAACCGTGAGTCCGATACGGACCATCTTCAAAAAAACGAATTTGTTGAGCGTAACGTTTCCCTTCCCACAAACATCGTTTGCAAACAAAAGGCATAATAGCCCAATCTTCACATTCTTCTGGACGAAACGTTGGGAATACACGTAACAATGGTTTGGATAATTCCTCATTTTGATCGGGAAAAATGGAAACACTCCCCAAAAGAAAAATCAAAAAAACCAAATACCGAATCATCCATTTAAACTATCGGGATTTTTACACATTTTCAGGATGGATTTGTGAAAGAAAATACGAATGTAGAATGGAAAGGGGTGGCGTTTGTTTTAATTGGAGCCTTACTTTTTAGCGCCAAAGCGGTGGTTGTGAAATTGACCTATCGTTATGAAATTTCTGCCATTGGATCATTATTTTTTCGGATGTTATTTGCCTTCCCATTTCTTTTGTGGATGGCATGGTCCGCAGAAAAAGAAACCGATAAACCTTCCTTAACAAAAAAAGATTATTGGAATGTAATCCTTATGGGAGTGGTAGGTTACTATCTTGCCAGTTTGTTTGACTTTGTTGGACTCAAATTCATCAGTGCTGGCCTTGAACGAATCATTTTATTCATTTATCCGACTCTCGTTGTCATTTTATCTTTTTTGTTTTTAAAAAAGAAAATTCATGTAAGAGAAATTTTTTCACTCATTCTTACATACACAGGTGTATCATTGGCATTTGGTCAGGATGTACAATTAGGATCACCCAAGGATGTCAGTTTAGGTGCCTTCTTTATCTTACTTTCTGCGTTAACATATGCCATTTATCTTATGGGGAGTGGGTCCATCATACCCAGGTTAGGTGCAAAAAGATTTACAGCATGGGCTCTTATCATTTCTTCCCTCGTGGTGTTTCTTCATTTTTTGATTTTCGGAAGTTATAAAGACCTTATCCAACCCCTTTCGTTTTATGGTTTGGCTTTTTTTATGGGAACTGTGAACACCGTTGTTCCAGCAGTTTTTGTATCTGAAGGGATCAAACGTGTAGGAAGTAAAACAGCAGCAATCGTTGGATCAATTGGACCAATGTCGACTTTATTTTTAGCGTATTGGTTATTGGATGAGCCAATTACCATCCTACATAGTATTGGAACATTGTTTGTTCTTACAGGTGTTTTTTGGATTAGTACGGGAAAAAAACCAAAAGAAGTCTCGGTTTGAGAGAGAAAATTACTTTCCAATTGTTGATTCAGAGTAGAGAATAAAGGATCTATATGAAATTTAGAATCGTTTTCCTTTCCACAGTTTTGGTCACCTTGTTTGCACAAACGGAACTATCTGCCCAATTTACCTGCGAAGGAACAGCTTGTAGTTTTTTACCTTCACAACTCACAGAAACAGGAAATGCCACACTTAAAAAATTCGAGAAAGGGTATCTCGACGAAGTATTAAAAACAAATTTAGAAGCAGGATTTTTGGCCAATGTTGGCACAAGTAACATTGGAACAGGTACTGTCCGCCGTATCCAAATAGGTGTGAGTGCATCTGCCGCTGGTTATAAAAAAGACGATATCCAAATCCAAGATGATTTGATCAAATACCCAAAACTTCCGAACGTCGGTGGATCTGTTATACCTTCCTTTCATTTGGACATCAACCCAGGTTGGTTGTTAGGAACAGAAGAAGGTGGTTATATCCGTCGAATCGGAATTTTTTTGCATGGAATGAATGTGGCAGTGACACAAGACCAACTCCAAGCTCCATCGAATAACAAGAATTATGAGGGAAGAATCGCCGTACGCTCGTATGGTGGAATGCTTCGTTACCAACTGGTAGAAAAAGAAGGATTTTTGATGAACCTCATTACTTGGAATGGGATCAATGTGGGAGTGGGCCATCATGTGATGGAACAAAACATGAGTCTTAGTTATTTGGAAGGCAAAGCTGCCCAAATTGAATTCCAAGGAGTTAAGGGAAAATGGGGTGGGGACACCAATTTCCTTTTTAACACAAAGGTCCAAACAACCAATGTGGACTTACGAACAGGGATTGGACTATTTTGGGTAGCAAACTTGATCGTTGGAGGTGGTTACAGTTGGAATTCTGGTCATAATTCAGCTTCTCTCTCTCGTCGAGGTCCTTTCATCATTTCTGCCAACCAATCCTTACCGCTGGAACTTCCTAGAGAATACCAAACAGTCCTTGACCAACAACTCCTTGCCCAAAATCCGAATGCTACTCTTGGTTTTCGTGCAAGCGGTGAATCCAATTCGAAACGTGGGATTGGTTATGGAATTGTTGGTTTGGAATTGGATTTGTTCATGCTGAAGGTGATTGCCGAGGGATTGTATGGTGGGAAAGACCTCTACTCAGCAAATTTAGGACTCAAACTCTCTTTTTAGAAAACTTCGGGGAAAACCATAAAACCTTGCCGTACTTGGTATCAAATTTACGATATGCCAAGGTCTAAGTTTCAATGAATTTGTATAAACGTTACACACGTTCCTTCATCATGGCCTCCCAAGTATTTTCCTTGGGAGTAGTGGTTCCCATAGGGATTGCTCTCATCTTATTTTATGTCGATTTAAGTTCCACTCAGATTAAGACCTTTTTAGGTGCAACTGTAATCGCAGCTCTCATCACGTTACTGCTTCCCAGTTTGATTTTCCCGAAAAAACTCAAGTTCATCAAAGAGGGTTTACTCGAACTAGAGTCCCAGTCGGAAAAAAACCCTGAAACATATACAAAAGTATGGGATACCATTGCCAGAATGCCAGTGATTGGAGCAAAGGTTGGTGCCTCCCAATGGGCATTAGCAATTCCCATTGTAATCATTCCAGTCTTGTATTTACCCGAAACAAGTAAATCAGATGGATTTTACATTATTTGTAGTTTGATTCTCACTGCACTTCTCAATGTCATCATCTCGTTTGTCTTTTTAGAGAAAGCATCTCACATAGTACTCGATGACGATATCTTCCAGTCAGAACTCAATGATCGAATCACTCCTTATTATCGTAATTTAAGAAATACAGTGCCAGTTATGTTTTCCTTTATGGTAATGGTACTCTCCATTTTCCTTTTGATATATTCATTTAATGTGAATGCAAAGGCATTGGAAAAAGCGTTTTCAAACCAATTGTACAATTTTAACCAAAGTAATGAAGCAGGGATTAATGTTTATTTTGAAGCAGTAGAAAATACATTAAATGACGTTGCTTCTTTACCTTCCGTCAAACAGGCGCTAGAAACACGAAATTATAAATTAGCAGTACCTGCTTTGGAAAAAGCTTACGGTGATACGCAGTTACTCCTTGAAAATGCTTTTATTGCATCGTTTGAGGAAGGTACTCCAATCGTTGCATCTGGACTACCTGGCGGAGCAAGTGTTGGTTACAAACTTGTGGCCAATCCTGAGGTTTCCGAAAACATCAAAGCATCCAAAGAAGGGAAACCACATGTTGGCGTTGCCGTTAAATCACCATTTAACGGTCAAATTGTGATTATGGTTACAACTCCTGTGAAAAATGCGAATGGGACTGTCGTAGGTCTTGTTGGAATGCCTTTTTTAGTTGGGAAAGCGATGGAATCGTTCCTTAAAAATGTGAAAATTGGTTCCACTGGTTATTCGTTTTTACTCGATCGAGAATCCAAGATGGTTTATCATCCAAATCCAAAATACCTAATGAATAGTTTTAAAGGTTCTGAATTTGAAAAGCTTGCTTTGAATGCTGGTGAAACGGATTCCTTTCGTAACCCTTGGGAAGGTTCAACATTCTTACTTCGAAGAAAAGTCAGTACAAAGTATGGGATTCAGTTTTTTTCTACCATAGATCTCAAAGAAATTGAAGTAGAAAGTTTGTCCTCATTACGAGGTTTAACGGTCATTAGTTTGATTGGATCCATTGTCATTGCACTTTCGATTTATATGTTGTTTTCTGCAAGGTTTCATCCAATGAAAACAATCGGAAAGGTTTTACAAAATGTAGAAGTGGGAGATTTGCGAACCAAAGTAAAGTTGGAATCTTCTGATGAATTTGCTCGCCTTTCTCGAGGACTTAATGCAACACTCAAACAAATTATAGAAGTAGTTGGTTCCAACCAAGCATTCTCGGAAGATTTAGCTGCATCCGCAGAACAAATGTCAGCATCTCTGAATATGTTGTCATCAAATGCACAAACACAAGCTGCTTCTGCTGAAGAAATCTCTGCTTCCATTGAAGAAATTTCGGCTGCAGTCCAAAATGTAGATGCACAAGCAGAAGACCAATTCCGCAAAGTTGATTTTTTAAAAGCAAAAATGGCGGAACTTTCAAGTCTCATTGAAGCGACTGGCAAACAAGTAGGAAAGGCATCCCAGGATGTGAATCAAATTTCAGAAGAAGCAAAATTAGGGCAATCTTCACTTGATTCCATGCGGAATTCCATTTCAAAAATCAGTAATAGTTCGGAAGAAATTGGAAGTGTGATTGAAATCATCAATAATATTTCGGAACAAATCAACTTACTTGCATTAAACGCCGCGATTGAAGCTGCAAGAGCGGGTGTGTATGGTCGTGGTTTTGCCGTAGTAGCCGATGAAATTGGTAAACTCGCCGAAAAAACTGCCATTTCAATCAATGACATTGGTGAACTCATCCAAGCAAACGAGAAGGAAATTGAAAGTGGTCGAGACACAATTGAAACCACAATTTCTCTCATCCAAAGGATCATCCAAGGTGTGAGTTCGTTTGATGAAATGACAGACACCATCGAAAAAAGTACCAAGGAACAGCTCATCATCAACCAGAAGGTAGGGGAAGAGGTGGACAAGGTGAACCAAATTAGCCAAGCCATCCGGCTTTCCATGGAAGAGCAAAAAAATGCGATTGGAGAGGTTGCCCAAGCCATTTTTAGCATCAATGACCTCACCCAAGGTACTGCTGCAGGCCTTGAAGAAATGACTGCAACCGCGAATGGGATTGCAAACTTAGCGGAAACCCTAAAAAGAAAGATCAATTTCTTTAAAATCTCTTAGTTCCCTGCCGAAGGATGTTCCAATTTTTAGGAACATTCCTTTTTTTGGTTGCTCAGAATCTACATATCAAGATTTCTTGATATGTAGATATCTTAGAAATGGCAACAGAAACCCTTCCATCCATCCGCAGTGCCTCACAAATCCTAGCTGCCACCAAAGCCATTTCTGATGAAACCAGGATTCGGATCCTCCATATCTTAAGTTTTGGAGCATTTTCCGTGAATGAAGTGGTGGAAATTTTGGGCATGGGCCAATCACGGATCTCCCGCCATTTAAAAATCCTAACAGAAGCCGGGTTAGTTGGTTCGAGACGGGAAGGCAGTTTGGTTTACAGTTTTTTACCAGATGAAGAGGGATTTGGATTCAGATTCCCTTTAGAGCTCACCAAATTATTGTTATCTTATAAAGAAGAACTTCCCTCAAGAGAAAAGGATCAAAAAATGGTTCATCAAATTTTAGAAGCTCGTGAGAAAAAATCGAAATCATTTTTTGATGGAGTTGCTGAGAGTTGGGAAAAATTACAGGAAGAAACCTTACACCCAAAACTTTATCGTTCATGGATTTTACAAGAGTTACCCCTTTGTGAAAACATTGTAGACTTGGGATGTGGGCCTGGAGGTCTTATTCCTTTTTTACTCAATAAAGCAAAACATGTTACTGGAATTGACAACTCTTCCCGTATGATTGAAAACGCATCCATCCACTTTGCAAAAAATCCAAGTGTAAGTTTAATCCAAACACCTATGGAACATTTGCCACTTACATCTAAATCCTGTGATGCGGTAGTTGCATCTATGGTTATGCATCATATTTCTCATCCACCTACAGTTTTAGAAGAGATTGCCCGTGTATTAAAACCGGGTGGAGTTTTGTGTATTGTTGATTTAGAGAAACACAATGCAGAATACATGAGAGATAATTTTGCGGATTTATGGCTTGGGTTTGAACCAGAATTATTTGAATCATGGTTATCAAATGCAGGTTTCAAAGTCGAATCAATTGGAGAAATCCAAACAGAATCAAGTTTTAAAATTTTAACAATCAAAGCAACAAAGGAATAAGGAAACAAAATGTCCACAGCAACTGAAACAAAATCGGAACGATTGCCATATAAAGTGAAGGATATCTCTCTTGCAGAATGGGGAAGAGAAGAAATCATTTTGGCAGAAAAAGAAATGCCAGGTCTTATGGCTCTTCGTAAAGAATTCGGAACTTCTAAACCACTTAAAGGTGCAAGAATTTGCGGATCTCTTCACATGACAATCCAAACAGCGGTTCTTATCGAAACCTTAGCTGCATTAGGTGCTGACATTCGTTGGTCCTCTTGTAACATTTTTTCAACACAAGACCATGCAGCAGCCGCAATTGCAAAAGCAGGAATCCCTGTATTTGCATGGAAAGGTGAAACGGAAGAAGAATACTGGTGGTGTATTGAACAAACTCTATTTTTTGATGGTGGCAAAGGTCCTAACATGATCCTAGATGATGGACATGACCTTACACACTTCATCCATGAAAAATACCCACAACTACTTGCAGACATCAAAGGTGTTTCTGAAGAAACAACTACAGGTGTGATTGCACTTCATAAAAAATTAAAAGCAGGAACTTTGAAAATCCCTGCAATCAACGTAAACGACTCTGTAACAAAATCAAAGTTTGATAACCTTTATGGTTGCCGTGAGTCACTTGCTGACGGAATCAAACGTGCTACTGACGTGATGCTTGCTGGAAAAGTAGCTCTCGTTTGCGGATACGGAGACGTAGGAAAAGGTTCTGCTGCATCCCTTCGTAATTTTGGAGCACGTGTGATCGTAACTGAAATCGATCCAATTTGTGCACTCCAAGCAGTGATGGAAGGATACCAAGTACTTCGCGTGGAAGATGTAATTGAAAACGCAGACATCGTTGTGACAGCAACTGGAAATGATGATATCATTTCTTTGGAACACATGAAAGCGATGAAAGACGGTGCAATCCTTTGTAACATTGGTCACTTTGATACTGAGATTCAAATGTCACGTTTGAATTCTGAGAAAGGTGTGACTAAAAAAGAAATCAAACCTCAAGTAGACAAATACACTTTCCCAGATGGTAAATCCATTATCGTTCTTGCGGAAGGTCGTCTAGTGAACTTAGGTTGCGCAACAGGCCACCCATCATTTGTCATGTCTAGTTCCTTTACGAACCAAGTTTTGGCTCAAATTGAACTCTATACTACGAAATATGAGTTGGGTGTGTATCGCCTTCCAAAACACTTGGATGAAAAGGTAGCTGCACTTCATTTGGAGCAGTTGGGTGTTCGTTTGACAAAACTCACTCAAAAACAAGCTGATTACATCAGTGTTCCACTAGAAGGTCCTTACAAACCGGACCACTACCGCTACTAAAAAAAATTGCCCTTTATGATTGTTCAATAAAGGGCATTGGGAGTTTCTCATGGCGTATGTTGTAACTGAAATTTGCGTTGATTGTAAATACACGAGTTGTGCTGCAGTTTGTCCAGTGGAAGCTTTTCACGAAGCTCCGGACACTTTGTACATCGATCCAGATACTTGTATTGATTGTAATGCATGCCAATACGAATGCCCGATTGATGCGATTTTTCCGGACTATGATGTTCCCGAAAAACACAAACCATCAATTGAAGTAAACGCAAAAGAAGCAAATAAATTCCCGGTAATCGTAACAACAAAACCACCTCTCAAAGGTGCCAAATGTTCCGACCCGAGTAAATAACGAATCTTGTGGGTGTATTCCGAAAGTAATCGCCCACTTTTATTTTAATCTACTGATCTAATTATATACATAAATATTATGAAATTTGAATATACCAATCCTTCTTCCAAAACCCTCTTAAAGTTACTCACGGAAAAAATCTTAGTTCTAGATGGTGCCATGGGGACCATGATCCAAAGGCACTCACTTGAGGAAGTCGATTTCCGAGGTGACAGGTTTAAGGATTGGCCTGTTTCGATAAAGGGAAATAATGATGTTCTTGCGATCACGAGACCAGATATCATAGAATCTGTCCACTTAGAGTATTTGGAAGCCGGTGCGGATATTATCGAAACCAATACCTTTAGTTCCAATATTGTCTCGCAAGCAGACTATAAAATGGAATCTGCTGTGAGAGACCTAAACCTAGCAGCTGTTCAGTGTGCAAAAAATGCAGTAGAAAAATTCAAAGCGAAAACTGGCAAAACAGACGTTTTTATTGCAGGTTCAATTGGACCAACTGTCAAAACAGCATCCCTTTCACCTGATGTAAATAACCCAGCATTTCGCGCTGTCACCTTTGATGAATTAGTCGATTGTTTCCATGAACAGGTATCGGCATTACTCGATGGTGGTGTGGATTTATTATTACCAGAAACTAATATCGATACTTTGAATCTCAAAGCATGTATTTATGCCATTGAAAAGGTATTTGAAGAACGAAACATTCGTATTCCTGTTGTTTTATCGGTTACGATTACCGATGCATCTGGTCGAACCCTTTCAGGTCAAACGGGAGAAGCATTTTACATTTCGATCAAACATGCAAAACCACTTGCAGTTGGAATCAACTGTGCGTTAGGTGCAGGTGAGATGCGTCCCTATATTGAAGAAATATCTCGTGTGGCCGATTGTTATGTATCTTGTTACCCAAATGCTGGCCTTCCCAATGCGTTTGGTGGGTATGACCAAACTCCAGAAGAGTTTGGTGGATGGATGAAAAATTTCGGCGAAGCGGGTTTCTTAAATATAGTAGGTGGGTGTTGCGGAACCACACCTGCACACATCCGTGCTGCAAAAGAAGCAGTTAGTTCGATAAAACCTCGTGCTTTAAAAGAACAACCACAACTCAGTAGATTTGCAGGTCTAGAACCACTCAAACTTACTAAAGACCAAGGATTCATCAACGTTGGAGAAAGAAACAACGTCACAGGATCTCCGAAGTTCAAAAAACTCATCTTAGATGGAAATTTTGAAGAAGCTGTTCAAGTTGCCTTACAACAGGTACAAGCTGGTGCCAATATCATAGACATTAACTTTGATGAGGCGCTTCTCGATGGAGAAGCATCGATGACAAAGTTTTTGAATTTAATTGCAGGGGAACCAGACATTGCTCGTGTTCCTTTTATGGTTGATTCCTCGAAATGGTCTGTGTTACTTGCGGGCCTTAAGTGTATCCAAGGGAAACCTATTGTAAACTCCATCTCCCTCAAAGAAGGGGAAGAAGTATTTTTAAACCATGCTCGCACGATCCAAAGATTTGGAGCAGCAGCGATTGTGATGGCGTTCGACGAACAAGGGCAGGCGGCAACTAAAGATGACAAAGTTCGAATTTGTAAACGTGCTTATGATTTGTTAGTTTCAAAATTAGACTTTGAGCCAACTGATATTATCTTTGATCCCAACATCTTAACCGTTGCAACTGGGATTGAAGAACACAATAATTATGCTGTCGATTTTATTGAAGCCACACGTGAGATTAAAAAAGTTTGCCCAGGTGCGAAAGTATCAGGTGGACTCAGTAATATTTCCTTTTCCTTTCGAGGCAATAACCCGGTCAGGGAAGCAATGCACTCTGCCTTTTTATACCATGCCATCCAAGCAGGAATGGATATGGCGATTGTCAATGCAGGGATGCTCGAAGTTTATGAACAAATCCCAAAAGACTTACTTGAATTAGTGGAAGATGTGTTACTCAATCGAAGACCAGATGCCACAGAACGTTTGATCGATGCTGCTGGTAGTTTCCATGGTGAAGCAAAAGTCCAAAAGAAGGATGATGTTTGGCGCAGTGGAACGGTTGAAGAGAGGCTCACACACGCCCTTGTGAAAGGTATCGATGAATTTGTAACCCAAGATACGGAAGAAGCACGCCAAAGTTTAGCCAAACCTCTCGATGTCATCGAAGGACCACTCATGAACGGAATGAAGGTGGTAGGGGAACTTTTTGGTGCTGGTAAAATGTTTTTGCCACAAGTTGTTAAAAGTGCGCGGGTAATGAAAAAGGCAGTCGCTTACCTCATGCCTTATATGGAAGAGGAAAAACGAAACCAAAAAGACGAAAGTAAACAAGCAAAATTCCTCATTGCAACTGTAAAAGGTGATGTGCATGATATTGGGAAAAATATTGTGGGTGTGGTTTTGGCGTGTAACAATTATGAGGTGATAGACCTCGGTGTAATGGTGCCTTGTGAAAAGATTTTGGAAACTGCTAAAAAAGAAAACGTCGCAGCCATTGGGCTATCTGGTCTTATCACTCCTTCTCTCGATGAAATGGTTTATGTGGCAAAAGAGATGGAACGATTGGAGTTTAAAGTTCCACTTCTGATTGGTGGTGCTACTACTTCTCCTGCACATACTGCTGTGAAAATTGCAGAACAGTACTCACAACCAGTTTTACATGTGATGGATGCATCTCGCGTCGTAAATGTGATGAACAGTGTCTTAAATCCTCAAACATCAAAGGAGTATGCGAAAACGATCACGGAAGAACAATCACGTATCCGAGAAGAATTTTATTCCAGAGAAAGTGAACGTAATATCCTTCCAATTGCTGATGCAATCAAAAACAAATTTGCGGCGGATTGGGATTCTTATACGCCACCAAAGCCAAGTTTTACGGGCATAAAAGTTTTTAATGATGTTTCTTTGAAAGACTTACTACCGTTTATTGACTGGTCTCCATTCTTTTTGGCTTGGGAATTAAAAGGGCGTTTCCCACAAATTTTAAAGGATCCAGTGATTGGGAAAGAAGCAACTTCTTTGTATAATGATGCGCAAACTATCTTAAAAGAAATGTTAGAAAATCCAGACCTCAAACCGAGAGCTGTTGTTGGTATGTTCCCAGCGGTTTCACACGGTGAGATGGTTGAAATTTTTGAAGATGAAACCAAACAAAAATCATTGGGATTTTACCCAATGTTACGCCAACAAACAACAAAAATGTCAAACCAACCTAATTATAGTTTGGCGGATTTTATTGCTCCAAAAGAAACTAACAAAAATGATTATATCGGTTATTTTGCAGTCACAGCAGGCCACGGCATTGAAGAATTAGCGAAAACCTATGAAGTCAAACATGATGACTACAATTCTATTTTGGTCAAAGCACTTGCAGATCGATTTGCAGAAGCTTTTGCTGAATACATGCACCATAAAATGAGGGAAGAGTGGGGTTTTGGAAAAGATGAAAATCTTACCACTGAAGATTTGATCCGTGAAAAGTATCGCGGGATTCGACCTGCACCTGGTTATCCAGCTTGTCCAGATCATACGGAAAAACGCAAAATTTGGAAACTTTTGGATGTCGAAAAAAATGCAGGCATCAAACTCACTGAATCTTGTGCGATGTGGCCAGCTAGCAGTGTGAGTGGGTATTATTTTTCACACCCTGAAGCACGTTATTTTGCCATTGGAAAAATCAACGAAGACCAAGTAGAACCATACGCTAAAATGAAAGAAATGGAAAAATCGGAAGTGGAACGTTGGTTGTCTCCTATTCTAAACTATGACCCATCCAGGAAGTCTAAAGGATAAGACTTCAAACAAATCGTTGTTATCTTTTAATAATGATTTGTGATGGATGATCTGAAATGGAGATCACTATGACAGTATCGAAACCTTCCCACGAGCATGGATGGAAATCGGTAACAAAAGGGAAACTTTCCTCAGGGTTTCCTTTCCATCCGAAACTTGCTGAGTGGCTTTCTACCTACACAACCATTCCCAAAGATGCGGATTTGGAAATCTTAGAAGTGAGTTGTGGGGAAGTTAGTTGCCCAACAGAAGAAACCTTGATTGTTTGGAAACATGATGTCAACCTAACACCAAACTCTCCTTCCAACGACGACAAAGCCGCACCTACGATTGCAAAGATGCCCGCATCTAGAATTTTTGAATTTCGAATCTCTCGTAAAAAAGAAAATATTTCTAAGATGGATGTGGACTTGTCGTGGAAACGATTTGTTGAAAAATCATAGAGGTTTGAACTTTTTTGGACCTGTTCGTTATACGTAGGTTACAATATCCGAATTTCTAAATCGATGAGACTTTTTCATTTGACTTTCAATTTTATAAATTAGTATAAAAAGCAAAACAGGAGATATAAATTGAAACAATTTACTTTTTTAACCTTAGGTATTCTAACTCTATCGACCATCCATTGCGCCACAGCAAGAGTTGTTAATTCAAGGCCAGGTGAGGGTGGAACGGTAGCAGTCACACAAGGTCTATTAAAATCAGCAGAAGCTAAAGCAGAGGCTGATCGATTTATGGCAACAAACTGCGGGTCAAAACAAGTGAAAATTTTGCAAGAAGGTGAAGTTGTTGTGGGAAGCACAACAAATGTAAATCAAAATACAAATATGAATGCACAACGAAATAACAATGGTTTTACAAAGTCGAATACAAATGTTGCAATTCATTCTACTCAGACATCGAATACTAGAAACGTTACGGAATGGCAGATTGAATATGCTTGCCAAGAATGAATCAAATTCTACTAGAAGTTGTACCTCGTGATGTATCAGTTCTTTTACAGGAAGTAAAATTTGTAAAAAAAAATTATCATCAAATTTCGGGTATTAACATCCCTGATTTGTTACGCTTTGAAAATAGAAGTTGGGAAGCGGCATCCTTGGTTCAGCCAATCTTCCCAAATGTTATCCCTCATATTCGAGCGATTGATTTTGACTTAGACAATTGTGATCCTTTGGTAAAAACTTTACAACACCACCGAATTCCCTCGGTGGTTGTGATCAAAGGTGATCCACCAACGGATATGTCAAAACAAGTTTACCCAACAACTTCCATTAAACTCATCAAAAAACTAAAAAAAGAAATACAACACTTGAAAGTGTATGCAGCTGTCGACCAGTACCGTGTTGGGATCAAAGATGAGTTTGATTACATTGAAATGAAAAAAGACGCAGGTGCTGACGGGTTTTTGACCCAACCTTTTTTTGATATGAGACTTGTGGATATATTCACGGAAAAACTGAAAGGGATGGAAGTGTATATCGGTGTTAGTCCCGTGGTCACTGAAAAATCACAAAGTTATTGGGAATCTAGGAATCGAGCTTATTTCCCAAGAGAGTTCCGTCCGAGTTTGGAATGGAATGTGAAATTTGCAAAGGATGTACTTACATATTGTTCGGAGAATGGAATGAATTCTTATCTCATGCCAATCCGTATCAATCTTGAGAAGTACTTAGGTCGAATTTTTGATTGAGACAATTGAAGTTGTCTATTATTAAAATGGGCATGGGCTAATTGTAATTCGGTTCGCTTGGACCGGCGTCGGTTAATTGTAATGCGGATAACATGCAAGAATACGCGTGATAAATGTAATTCGCATATCATTTCCATCCCCAGAATTTATCTGATACTCGATTATCACCCGCTATAAGATTGTTATACGTATGACAATGAATACCTTTCCCCCTGCGCCAGCGATTGTAGCGGAAATCTTTTCCATACAGTAGGATTCTGAAAACCTCTAAATGTTGGAAAAATTGGAGCGAAAAGCGCGGTCGTTATAAAATTGATTACCAATCGTCTAACGGATTCGAGGCGCCCCTACCAAAGGAAGGAAACGATTTCGTTCAATTAGATCTATGAAAGGTGGAAACTTGCCCTATTTACTGAGTGGAACGAGAAGGCGTGACTGGCATGTAGTACTTGAGTCCTAAGTTTCCTTGGATCTCAGGTGCCCATAGTTCGTCGAGTGTGCGACCTGCTTCTCTTGCATTGATGGGAACTCGCACCATACCTTCAAATGTAATATTACTATTGGAAATACTGATCCCTGGTGTCACATACACTTGTCTTCCTACGAAGTTTGTGCGCGAAGGTTCTTGGGCACGGATGGAAGTGTTAAAACGATTGTTGTAATCAGAAGATTCAAACCTATGTAATTCAGAAAGTTGTAAAAACAATTCCCAACGAGAATTTTTGATAAAGGAAAATAGATTCCTGTTGAGGCGGTATTTGATTCGCACTTTTGACTCTGCCACATCCACATATCCATTAGACCCTTGGTTGAGTGACATACCGATGCTCAGTCCTAAATCAAGTGTGAATCCATTTCTGTAATACACATAGGTTACATTCGGTTGGTACGATAAAAGTGCTGCATTGGCACGTTCTGGTCTCACATCAAAATTCCCTTCAGGATTTCGGTAAGGGTTTGAAGTAGTGAATGGAATCACTGGAGAAAAAATTTGAATCCCTGCCATTGGGTCATTGGATTTGGAAAATTCCGAATTGGATCCCAACTCGAGTTCCTTTGGGAAACGAAAAGGGATAAGTATCGCCAAATTGCCGTTATGTGAATTGCCAACTTGGAAAAGAGACGAACGAGGATCAGTAAAGGAATAACTAGAAAAAAACGGAAGCCCTTGTGCTAAAACGGTGAGGCTCGTCAACGAGACGAGAAAGGCGATGAGAACTATCTTTTTTAGCATCTAAAAGCATTTCTGCCTGATTTTCCTTTGTTTGGCAATGAAATTTGCTTTCTTCTCTGTCTTTTTTTGTTATAAGTGAGACCGATGAATCAAAACGATACGAAAGTAGAACAATTTGGGCCTTGCACCATACCAAACCCAGCGGGTTATGATTATTGGACAGAAGACAATTCTGTCGTCTTGTTTCAAACCATCTTTTCTGGGGCAGAAGATGCCAAAAAAACAGTTGAGACAAGTCCCGTATTTTTTGAACAAGCAGGCCCAAAAGAAAAAATCTACTTTAAACCGGAAGAAGTAACCGCGGGCATCGTAACCTGTGGTGGGCTTTGCCCGGGCATCAATGATGTGATCCGTGCTCTTGTCATGGAATTACACTATCGTTACAAAGTTCCAAGAATCCTCGGATTTCCATTTGGGTATGAAGGTCTTGTGAAAAAGTTTGGACACAGGCCGATTGAACTCACTCCTGATAAAGTGGCTCATATCATGAATTTTGGTGGGTCCATCCTTGGGTCATCTCGGGGGAACCAAAAGATAGAGGAGATGGTAGATACTTTATTTTTATATGGAGTGAAGATGTTGTTTTGTATTGGGGGAGATGGAACTCTCCGAGGTGCCCAGGCGATCCAAGAAGAAGTGAGAAAACGAAAAGAAGACATCGCCATTGTTGGAATTCCGAAAACCATCGACAACGATATCAATTATGTCCAAAAAACGTTTGGGTTTTCGACTGCGTTTAGTAAGGCGGTGGAAGCAGTCAACTGTGCACATGAAGAAGCAAAAGGGGCACCAAATGGCATTGGCCTTGTGAAACTGATGGGACGCCACTCTGGGTTCATCGCTGTGAACTCGGCTTTGGCTTCCAAAAATGTGAATTTTGTCCTCATCCCAGAACAAGATTTTGATTTGGAAGGGGAAGGTGCATTTTTACCAGTCTTAAAAGATCGAGTGCAAAGAAGAGGACATGCTGTTGTCATCATCGCTGAAGGAGCGGGACAAAAGTACTTTGAAGACAAAGGGGAAAAAGACCAATCTGGTAACAAAAAACTCGCTGATGTGGGTGTGTTTATGAAAGAGAAAATCACAGAGTATTTCAAAAAAGAAGGTGTGGCTCTCAATCTAAAATACATCGACCCAAGTTACATCATTCGTTCTGTTCCTGCCAATGCGGAAGATTCGGTTTTCTGTGGGTTTTTAGCACAAAACGCGGTACATGCGGCGTTCGCTGGCCGCACTGGTTGTGTGGTAGGGATTTGGAATAATGTTTTCACTGTGATGCCAATCTCACTTGCCATTGCAGAACGAAAGGTATTACGTCCAGAAAAGAGTACCTTGTGGCGAGCACTCCTCGCCTCCACTGGCCAACCCAATACGATGAAGGCGAAAGGCTGAAAAAAGAAAGATTTTTCTCTTCCACTGGAATCGGGCTTTCGTCTAACTGGTAAGTGAACCATATGAAACCGAAACAAAGAAAGGACCTAAGGATTGTCAGTGCCATTTTACTGACTTCCATTGCCTTTGTGTTGGTTTGTACGGCTGGATTTTTCACATGTCCCAAATTCGGTATAACTCAAACAAGTAGTGAAACTGCAGATTCTCAAGATTACGTCATGCCTTGCCATGCAGATTCGAAAGAGGCAGGGGATTCAAATGAAACGCCGAATGGAAATTCTTGTCAATGCAATGAAGTTTCAAATTCGGATGGAATACGTTTTCAAATAGAGTTTTCTAAATTAGTACGTGTCTTCATTCAAAAACTGTATTTGCCTTCACAAGTTGAAATACCAATTTCAAATTTTGCATTTCAAATATTTCAATCAATCGCTGATACTTTCCATAACGATTTTATAACCCTACAAAAAACCATAAAACTTCTCATTTAAACCATTTCGATTTTTTTGATTAAAATCGGAGGTAATTTATGGGAAATCATTACATACATATATTAAAATATACTGCTTTACTTATTTATTTTGTCTTTTTTGTTCAAGTAGATGCAAGTAACCTAGACAGTCCAAGTGGCATTGACGGCAAAATCAACGAATTATTGAAAAAACATCCAGAAGTATCGTTGAAGTTTTTGGAAGCGAAAGAAAAAGAATTTCGTTCCAAACATGCAGATGTATACCCAGATCCAAAAATTGGGTTTGCATACAGATCCTATCCTTATAGATCAGGATTTGATACCGATCGCGCTAGACCTGATACTCCTAGTATGACTGGGAAAGAATATTCCATCGCGCAAGAAATTCCATTCCCTGGAAGGTTAAATCTAGAAAAACAAATTCTAAAAAACGATTCGGAACTGGATTATTGGAGTGGCGTTTGGATCCAAAATGAATTCATTCGAACATACTTTGAATTGATTTTGTCCGTTGCAGCAATTGAAAGAGAATTAAATGATCTGCAAAACATTGAAAAACAACTTTATACCAAAGTAAAATTGGAATCCACACAATACGTTTCAGAACAGTTTAAATTATCTAATGTTCTCAAAACCAAAAATCAAATTGAAAGAATCAAGGATAGAGTAATTGAGAAAACAATTACTCTAAAAGAATTAAAACAATCTCTTGATTTTTATTCAAAGTATATAGGTTCCAATTCCATTACTGAAGAAGAGATTATTGCGTATCTGACAAAAAAAGAAAGTAACATTGAGCAGGAATTGTCAGGAGATTCGTTATCGAAGTTTCCACTCATCCAATATGCTGAGGTGAACGAAACGAAGGCAATTGTAGAATCTAAAAAAGATGAGATCTTACACTTACCTGATTTTGAAGTATTCGTGAGTTATATGCAACGAAGGCGTAAACCTTTTTTACTTGATAGTGGACCTTTGAACCTAGCCATTATGGATAATCCTGAGTTCGCTGGTGATCTTTGGAGTGCAGGTGTGACAGTTCGAGTGCCTGTATGGTCTTTGTCAAAAGTAGATGAATTGAACCAATCCAATGCCATCAAAGTGCAGAGGTTGCAAAAAGAAAAAGAAAAGGAACGGATTCGACTTAAGTCAGAATACCAGGCAACTATCGAATCATGGTTAGGGAATAAACAAAGACTTGATAACTTTAAAAATAATCTTTTGCCTTCTTTTCAAAAAAATATAAAATCATCACTTTCATCGTATTCTAAAGGAGATAGTGTATTGGGTGAGAGTTACGATTTTATCGCTGAATCTTTAGAAATGCAATCTCAAGTGCATCAAATCCAATTCAAACGTTGGTCATCTGTTTTAAAACTATTGCAACTAACAAATCATTTGTTGCCTGAAGGAGAAAATCATGAAGGTTAAATATATTCTATTTCCCATCCTCATTGTGTCTTTAGTTTTGGTTTCTTGTGGTGAAACTGTTCATAATCATAAAGATATTTACACTTGTCCGATGCATCCTCAAATTGAAATGGACCATCCAGGAGAATGCCCGATTTGTGGCATGACACTTGTAAAAAAGGAAGATCCACTCCTTGAACCTGAATCTGAGCATGCAAACCATACCCAATCAAAAGAGCCTGACTTAAAACTATCAGAGAATAAACAATCCATTCTCAATTTAGATACGGTTCTTGTGACAAGGGGAACCATTAGTAAAACGATCAATCTCAGTGGGCAAGTTGCTTATGATCCTGAAATTTTTTCGACTGCCAATGAATACAAGTCAATTGGTTCTGGGAATGAATGGGGGAGGGAAATTCGAGAGGGAATTCGTTTACGATTCACCAAATTGGGATTAAGTGAAAAACAGATCCAATTTATCCTTTCTAAAAATGCAAATCTATTTTTAACGGGTAGATCAAAGCAAACAGCCTTATTAGTGTTCCAAGTGTATGAAAATGATCTCTCCTATTTAAAAGTAGGAAAGGTCATAGATTTAGTTAATCCGATCGAAACAAATGCTCAACCAAAGGCAAAAATAGTGGCAATGGGAAATTTGATCAACCAAGACACACGAACATTGTCTGTTTGGTGTGAGGTGAAAGATCCCCAAGAATATTTTAAGCCACAGATGTATGTACAAGGGACTTATGGGATTGAAAAGACGAATGTTTTAAGAATTCCAAAAGAATCCATTCTTCCTACAGGCAAATCCGATTTGGTGTATCAGAAAACTGAATCCAACCATTATGCCCCTAAAAAAATAAAGGTTGGGTTTTCTTCTACAGAATGGGTCGAGGTACAGGAAGGTTTAGTAGAAAATGATGAAATTGTCTCCAAAGCAAATTTCCTTTTAGATTCAGAATCAAAATTAAAGTTAGGTGGTGATAAAAATGATCAGCACAATCATTAGATTCTCCGCTAATAACCGGTATTTGGTCATCATCACGGCATTATTTTTTGTATTAATGTCGATTTTTGCAATGAAACACATCCCATTGGATGCTTTACCTGATATGTCTGATACACAGGTGATTATCTATTCCAAATGGGATCGTAGTCCAGATATCATCGAAGACCAAGTGACTTATCCAATCGTCAGATCATTGTTAGGAGCTCCCAAGGTAAAGGCGATCCGAGGATTTTCCGATTTTGGTTATTCCTTTGTTTATGTAATCTTTGAAGATGGAGCTGATTTGTATTGGGCACGTTCGCGAGTGAACGAATACATTTCTCAATTGCAAAATAATTTGCCAACGGGAGTAAACTTAAGTTTAGGGCCTGACGCTACGGGTGTTGGCTGGATCTACCAATACGTTTTAGTCGATGAAACAAACCAAATGGATTTAGCTGAAATTCGCTCTTTCCAAGATTTTAAATTGAAGTACCTACTAAATTCAATCCCTGGTGTGGCGGAAGTTGCCACTGTGGGAGGGTTTAAAAAACAATACCAAATCCAAATTGATCCTTTAAAATTACAAATATTTGGAATCGATATGGACCGTGTCATTGATACAGTTCGTAAATCAAATGATGACATAGGCGCTAGGTTACTTGAAATTGGTGGTGCTGAATACATGATCCGTGTGAGAGGGTATGTTCAGTCCAAAGAAGATATCGAACAAATCTCGTTAGGTGCCAATTCCTTGGGAACTCCCATTTATTTATCACAGGTTGCGACAATTGTAGATGGCCCTGACTTAAGGCGAGGTGTTGGTGATTGGAATGGTGAAGGGGACCAAGTCTCTGGGATCATTATCATGAGGCATGGTGAAAATGCACTTCGAGTCATTGAATCAGTGCAAGATAAAATCAAATCAATGGAAGCTTCTTTGCCCAAAGGTTTAAAAATTAAACCAGTGTATGATCGTTCTATCCTTATCAACGAAACCATACGTGTATTAAAGGAAAAGTTAACAGAGGAAATCATTGTTGTTTCCATCATTATCTTAATATTCCTTTGGCACATTCCATCTGCGATCGTTCCGATCCTTACAATACCGATCGCAGTCATCCTTTCTTTTTTGCCCATGTATTTGGCTGACATTGGTTCCAATTTGATGTCCTTGGCTGGGATAGCTTTATCGATTGGAGTTCTTGTGGATGGGGCAATCGTGGAGGTTGAAAATGCTTATAAAAAATTGGAAGAATGGGAATCATCTGGCCGAGTGGGTGACTTTCATGCAATTCGACTGGAAGCACTATTGGAAGTGGGACCTTCCGTATTCTTTTCTCTTCTCATCATCGCCGTTGCTTTTTTTCCTATTTTTACTTTAGTTGACCAGGAAGGAAAATTATTTAGACCCCTTGCCATTTCCAAGAATTTAACCATGGCGATCGCTGCGCTCCTTGCGATTACTGTAGATCCTGCGTTTCGAATGTTATTCACGCGGATGGATCCCTTCACAAAGTTTACACCTGTTGTCAATTCCCTGTTAACAACTATTTTTGTAGGGAAGTATCATTCAGAGAAAAACCATCCGATTAGCAAACGTTTGTATTTAGTGTACGAACCTGTGGTGAAAATGGTTTTGAACCATCCTAAAAAGACAATTCTTTCTGCCGTTTTGTTATTTCTTTTGACAGTTCCCATTTATTTTAAACTGGGAACTGAGTTTTTACCTCCACTCAATGAAGGTTCCATTTTGTATATGCCAACCACTCTTCCTGGGATTAGTATTGGAGAAGCAGAACGGGTATTAAAGATCATGGACCAGAAGTTAGTTCGTTTTCCGGAAGTAGAATCTGTTTATGGAAAAGCTGGAAGGGCAGATACATCCACGGATCCATCTCCCATTTCAATGTTTGAGATAGTTGTCACTCTTAAACCAGAGAAGGATTGGAGGCCTGGACTTACCAAAGAAGAACTTGTGAAACAAATGAACGAACAAATGGAGATCCCAGGTTTTTCGAATGCTTGGACTCAACCGATCCGTGCTCGTATTGATATGTTGTCTACAGGGATTCGAACTCCGATCGGTATAAAAGTGTTAGGTGAGAATCTGGAAGAAATCCAAGAGGTGGGAATCCATATTGAAACAGCTTTGAAAAAAGAAAAAAATGTTCGTTCTATCTTTGCTGAAAGAACATCTGGCGGTTATTATATCGATATTAAAATCAAAAGGGAACTTGCTGCCAAGTATGGATTAACAATCGAAGATATCCAAAAAACAATTCTTTCTGCTTTGGGTGGAGAAACCATCTCCACAACCATTGAAAAACGAGAGAGGTATTCCATCCAAATTCGATATCCCAGGGAATACCGTGATAGTCTGGAAATGATTTCAAAAGTACTCATTCCAATTCCAAATCGTGGGCATATCCCACTTAGTTACTTGGCAACTCTTGAATACAACATAGGACCTACTATGATCAGAGATGAGAATGGATTTTTGACAGGTTATGTGTATGTGGATACAACGGACACGGATTTACTCGGATTTGTGGATCGTCTGAAGTCGGTCGTTGAAAAAGAAGTGAGTCTTCCCAAAGGAGTATTTTTGGAGTGGAGTGGGCAATATGAAAATATCATTCGTGTTAGAAACCGGATGATGATTGTGGTACCCATAACGCTTATCTTGATATTTTTTCTTTTATATCTCAATACAAAGTCTGTTATGAAAACGGCAATCGTATTAACCGCGGTTCCTTTTTCTATGATAGGCGCCTTTTGGTTGTTATATGTTTTAGATTACCAAATTTCAGTTGCCGTTTGGGTAGGAATCATTGCACTTCTCGGGTTAGATGCGGAAACTGGAGTATTTATGCTCATGTATTTGGATCTCTCTTATGAGAAACATAAATCTCAACATTCAAATTTGAGTTTACCGGATCTAAAACTAGCCATTATCGAGGGAGCAGTGCACCGAATACGACCCAAAATGATGACAGTTCTTTCTGGATTCATAGGTTTATTGCCAATCATGTGGGCGACGGGTTCTGGTTCTGACCTAATGAAACGGATAGCAGCACCGATGGTTGGTGGGCTCGTCACAAGTTTTGCACTGGAACTTGTGGTTTATCCAGCCATCTATTATCTGTGGAAACAAAAAGAGATGTTGTTAGAAAAAAGTTCATGAGTGAACGAATTTACAGATTAGAATCAAAAAATAGCTGAAGGTTCCCCTTCAGCTATTCTCTACTTTTTTTTGGAACTTAAGGATATTGTCTCTGATCTCTTCTTCTTTTTTGTGAAGTTCGTTTAGAAACTCGGTATCCAAAATCATTTCTGGTTTTTTGATGAACTTACTTTCATCGTAATTATCTATTTCGTATAACAGATCTTCGATGTTTGATTCTACTTTGACCAAACTTTGGATCGATTCCACTACCTTTTTGTTTACAAATAGGATTTCTTTGAATCGTAAGATGTAATGTTGGAATCTGTTTTCGCGGATCATGGCTTGCCTTTGCATTTCCTTGACCACTTCGCGTTCTTTTAATACTTCTTTTTTTTCGACGAGGATTTGGTTTTTGAAGATTCGGATTAAATTTTCCGTTTCTAATTTATAATTTTCAAAACTGCTATTGTGGTTGTTTTGAAGGTCTTCCATTTGTTTGCGAAATTCTTTTTCTCGCAATCTGTCTTGTTCTTTGCGTAATTTGTCAGATGTTTGGAGTGCGTTTTTAACTCGTGTTTCAATGACTGCATCTAACATCGCTTTGTGCAGTTTGTCCAATCGGAGAAACACTGCCATTGCATATAGAATGCGTCTCATAAAATCTCCTTTATCTTTAGTTTAGACGGATGATAAAGAGAGAAAGGTCATCATGTGGTTCCGCTTCTCCCACAAATTCACTTACTTTTTGTAAGATTGCTTGCCGAATCACTTCTGGTGGATCGTTGATATGAGATAGAATCACAGACTCAAGCCTTTCTTCTGAAAAAAGTTCTTCTTTCGTATTCATCGCTTCCGTCACTCCATCCGTGTAAAGCACAAGTAAATCACCTGGCAAATAACTGACAGTATGTTCAGAGAATTCACATTTGCCAATTCCCATTGGTTGTCCTTTGCCCGATAAGTGTTGGATCTTATGGTGTTTTTTGCGATAGATGATTTGTAAATTATGACCAGCAGAGGAATAGGTTAATTCTTTTTTTGTCATATTGATACGAACAAGCATCGCTGTAACAAACATTAGAAAGCCAGATTTATCTTGTAGGATTTGGTTCGCGTTAAAGAGAGCTTCACTTGTCGAAGTGGTTTTCGAAACTTCTTGTTGTAATACGGTTTTGGAAAATTCCATAAACAGTGCGGCAGGAGTTCCTTTCCCAGAAACATCGGCGATGATGACAGACACTTCGTCTTTTCCATGGACCACCATATCATAAAAGTCTCCACCAATTTCACGAGATGCTTGGTAGTAAGTATCAAATTCAAGGAGAGAGTATTGTTTGGGAATGATAGGGAGTGAGTGTTTTTGGATCATGGCTGCGACTTGCATGTCACGATCAATGTTTTTTAAACGTTCACTTTGGATCTTCACTTGTAATGCAGTGTAAGCTTCACCGACTTGGTTTGTCAGAGTACGCAGGATTCGAATGTCCATTTCATCAAAACGTGTACGAGATGTTTTGTCCGAAACAACAAGAGAACCTAACCATTCTTTGTTCTTTAGAATGGGAAGTAAAATCATACTGTGTTGGAAGAGTCCCTTATGAGTGAGTTGCATCCCTTGTGGTGAATTGGCGGTAATGACCTTAAACCCTTTGAACATCCAATCTGATTTATCGTTGAAGAGAAGTCCTACTACATCTTCGTCTTGGATTTGGTCGGAAAATCCTTTGGATTTGGATCGTGGTAATCCTCGTTTCTCAATCTTTTCAAAGTTGAGGCAAACTCTGTCCACTTGTAAAACATCGGAGATGGTTTTGACGGCGAGGTCCATAAATTCATCTGAACTTTGGATATTGGCAAGTGCTTGTGAAATTTGGAAGAGGCAATTGAGTTCGTTAGCTCTTAAATTTAAGTTATCAATGAGAAGACGGTTTTTGACAGCTATGGCTGCTAAGTTCGAAAGGTAACGTAGGATTTTGATATCGGTTTGGGTGAAGTCACGGTTGTCTAGGGAGTTCACTGCTTCAAGTACACCTTGTACTTCTCCTTGTGCAACCATTGGCACACAAATTAAATTACGAGTGACATACCCAACTTTTTGGTCAATCGCTTTGAAGATTCTAGGGTCGTTTGCTGCATCGTTTACGATTTCTGGTTTTAATGTTTCAAGCACCATGCCTGCAATTCCCTTACCCCTGGGGACTGTTAGGTGGGCAAGAGATTCTTCTTTTAAACCACTTGTTGTATTAAACACAAGTTGGTCATTTTCTTTATCGTAGAGGAGTAGGGAGGATCCTTCCGTATGTAACACATCACGAGTGATCCCCATAATTTCACTGAGAAGGGTGTTTAGATCTTCTTGTGAATTGATTCGACTCGTTATATCTGAAATCAGACTTAATGTTAAAAGTTTCGTAGGCATCCAAATCTATCCTTGTTCGATCAAACTTCCTATCCCCTGGTTAGTCAAAATTTCAATTAAGACGGAATGAGGCACTCGACCATCGATAATGTGGGCTCGTTTGACTCCAGAATCAATCGCACCCAAACAACACTCTACTTTTGGTATCATGCCACCAGAGATCTGTCCAGTTTTTATGTAAGTATGAATGTCGACTTTTTTGAGTCCTGTTACCAATTGGCCATCAATCAAAATACC
Source organism: Leptospira limi (assembly GCF_026151395.1). Taxonomy (NCBI): domain Bacteria; kingdom Pseudomonadati; phylum Spirochaetota; class Leptospiria; order Leptospirales; family Leptospiraceae; genus Leptospira; species Leptospira limi. Next base: position 23,870 of record NZ_JAMQPV010000004.1, on the reverse strand, counting down.
AGGTGTGTCTGTGAGTAAAATGAGTTTGTCTGCATGGAGTGCCTGTGCAATTGCTCCTGCCATGGTGTCGGCATTGATATTGAGAGTTTGGCCTTCTTTTGACATGGCTACTGGGGATATGATCGGAATAAAACCTTCTCGTTGTAAGGTGAGGATAATATTTGGGTCAACAGAAGTGATTTCTCCCACAAGACCTAGGTCAACTTTTTGGGTTTTCCCATCTTCCCCCTCGACTTCCATCAAATATTTTTCGGCAATGGCAAGACCTCCGTCCTTTCCCGAAAGACCAACAGGTTTCCCTCCCTTTTCTTGGATGAGGGAAACAATTTGTTTGTTTACTTTTCCTGTGAGAACCATTTCTACCACTTCCATCGTGGCCTCATCTGTCACACGATGGCCTCGAATGAATTGTGTGTTGAGATTTAATGATTTGATGAGAGAATTGATTTCAGGGCCACCACCGTGAACCACCACAGGATTGATGCCTAAGTACTTGAGTAAAACAATGTCTTCTGCAAAGGAAGCTTTGAGTTCTTCCTCCACCATGGCAGCCCCACCATATTTGATGACGATGGTTTTTCCAGAATATTTGATCAAATAAGGAAGTGCTTCTAAGATATGATTGATTTTTTCTGATTGGTGGTCCATAAAAGTCCTCATTTATGATAATGAATTTTAAAGCCGCCGTTGTGCAAGTCACAAGTACCGCAAGAGTCTCAAATAACCTAACCAAGTGTAGGCAACTTGTGGAAGGTGCTGCTAAGGCCGGCGCCAAAGTCATTGGCCTACCTGAAAATTTTTCGTTTATGGGAAGTGAATCCGAAAAACAAAACCTACTTGGTCAAATTGAAGAAGAAACCTTTTCCTTTTTAAAAGAAACGGCGATGGACCTTGGGATTTATCTTTTGGGAGGAGGATTCCCCACAAAAGCACCTACGGGAAAAGTGTTCAACACGGCTGTCATTGTAAATCCCAAAGGTGAGGAAGTGTTCCGTTACCACAAAGCCCATTTATTTGATGCGGTTGTGGGAGATGGATTCTCATACAAAGAATCCAATCACACCGAAGCGGGAGAAAAGGTCCCTGAAGTGATCCACACCGAATACGGAAATATCTCCTCTGCCATTTGTTACGACCTAAGATTCCCCGAACTTTTCCGTGCCTTATCCAAACAAGGTGTCGATTTGTGTTTTTTACCTGCTGCATTTACAGTGCCAACAGGAGAAGCCCATTGGCATGTTCTCCTCCGAGCAAGGGCGATTGAAAATTTAATGTATGTTCTCGCACCTGGCCAGACAGGAACACATGATCCTCATGGCAAACGTAAGACTTTTGGCCATTCACTCATCATCTCTCCGTGGGGAGAAATTTTGGCAGAGCTCGATTCCGAAGAAGGGTTTGCCATCGCTGAGATCGAAATGGATCGATTGTCTGAGATCCGTTCTACTTTACCGAGTTTGCACCACCGAAGGTTTGGAATTTAGAAAAAAGACTTTCTTGTCGAAGAAGATTTTTTCATCAAAAGAAAGTCTTTCATCACTTTCTCAGCTGCTTTTTGTTTTTCCATGTGTACAAAGTGTCCGCATTCCGAAAACAATACCGCTTTTACATGAGGTGTTGTTCTTTCTAATTCCATCACATCCTTACCAGGAATGATGGGATCTTCTTCCCCTCGCATGATGAGTGTTGGTACTTGGTTTCCAAACACAATAGGTCGAATATCTGTTCGGTCGAGCATCTCAAGGATCATGAGGATTTGCCTTGGGTTCAAACATTCGAATTGTGGGTTGTATTCTTTTAAGAATTGTTTGATGTCTTCTCTTGCATGGAACGCACTTGAATCATACACTCCATAGGAAAAACCTATCTGTAGGGCTTTGGGTAATGATTTCCCAATTTTAAATCCTAGGTCAAAAAACGTTCCTAAATTAGCACGTAACCCCATCACTCCAATTTTTAAGATCCCAGGGACTGGTCCGTGCACATAGGGGGCGATTGCGATCACTTGTTTGATGCGTTGTGGGAAAAGAGATGCAATGGCAAGGACTGCCATTCCACCTGTGGAGTGGCCAACGAGTGTGATGTCTTTTTCCCCGGCTGATGCCCAAATCCCTTGTGCTTGAGTTTCTAAAAAATCCTGGAGGGTAAGGCCTTTTTTTTGGTCAAAAATTTCGGCTGGATAATGACCAACTAAGTCAAGTTCGATGACATCGCCCAATTGGCGAAAAAATGGAATATTGAGTCCCCAATACCCTGCAGCAGAACACCATCCTCCAACGAGAACAATGGTTTCCTTGGATTTTGGATTCAGGGATTTATGCCGAACGTATGTTAGTCTGTGGTTTTTCCAATTATATGTTTGTCTTTCTGACATATGGTCCTCTAGTCTTCAATGATACGAGGGAAGGATCCCAAAATTTTTGTGACTACTTCATAGTTGATGGTTCCAGTCCATGTGGCATGGTCATCAGCAGAGATCACCTCATTTCCTGACTTACCTAAAATCACAACATCGTCTCCAATTTTCGCATCTGAAATATGAGTGATGTCAAGCATACTCATATTCATACAAATTCTACCTAAAATTTTTGCTCGTTCGCCACGAATCAACATATAACCATGATTAGATAATTTTCTGTCCAGACCTTCATAGTACCCAACAGGTACAACAGCAAGTCTTGTTTCATGAGTGGTTTTGAATGTGGATCCATACCCAACAAAAGTTCCGGGGTTTAGGTTTTGGATGTGTTGGATTTGGGTTTTCCAACTGAGAGCCGGTTTTAACATCCCCACATCTTTTTTCATAAGAGAAAGTGAAAGTTTGGTTTCGAGACTGGGCCAAAGTCCATAAAGAGAAATTCCAACTCGTACTAAGTCCATACGCGCTTCTGAAAATAACATCGCTGATGCAGAAGAGGCGCAGTGGCAAATGAGGTCGATAAACCCGTGTTTAGCGAATGTATCGATAGTATCTTGGAACCTTCCTAGTTGTAACATGGAATAACTATGTTCAGTAAAATCTTCCGTACTCGCAAAATGGGTAGCAATCCCTGAAAGGGGGAGTTTTTTTTCTGCAATTTCTTTGGCGAGGACTTCCGCATTCTGGAAGGGGATTCCCAAACGACTCATCCCAGTATCAACCTTCAAATGGATTTTGGGAGTGGGGGAAAGTTTTGCTAAAATTTCCATTTCTTCTACACGAGAAACCATCACCCAATAGTTTTCGTCTGCAAGTTCCGCCTGTCTTTCTTTTAAATTGGGAATACTTCCCATGATAAGGATGGTCGCTTTGGCAAACACACGCCGAATGGATACCGCTTCTTCAAGTGAATTGACACCCAAATAATCGGCACCTGCGTCGAGGGCAATGGATGCGGTAGCAAGTAACCCATGTCCATAAGCATTGGATTTTATAATGGCAGTGAATTTTGTTTTGGAACCAATAAGTTTGCGAAAAAGAGCAATGTTATGGCTAAAAGCGGAACGAGAGAGGTAAATCCGAGAAGATTGCACGGTCCCATTTTTTTTTACTTTTCTCTTCTGTCGCTTCAGATATTTCTATTTTTACATGTCTGAATCTCCATCTGTTTTCCCTCCCTTCCCAATATTTTCCAACTGGAAAGGCATTTCCGAGTATTTCCCCGTACAAAAAGAATCGGTTTGGTTGAACTATTGTGGTACCACCCCTGTATCGACTTATGCCATTCAAATGATGAATGTGTATCTAGAGGAATATGCAAAATTTGGAATCTTTACTCCCAATTTTTCGGAACCCTATATCAAAAAAGAAATTCGTGGGTATCTCTCAGAAATTTTACATTGTGATCCAACAGAGATTGGGATAGTACATAACACCAGTGAGGGGATGAATTTTTATTCTCATAGTATACAAATTCCAAAAGGGAAACGGATTTTGGTTTTGGAGAATGAATACCCAAGTAATGTGTATCCTTGGGAACATTGGCAAAATAAAGGTGTAACTTTAGGTTTTGTCAAAGTGGGGAAGACTCCCAATGAATTTTTAGAAAACCTAAAACTGGAACTAGAAAAAAAGGATGTTTTTATCCTTAGTATATCACCTGTTCATTGGTGTACGGGTGTAGTGTTTGATATGGAAACTGTTTCAGCATTATGTGAAAGTTTCGGGACCAAACTTGTGATTGATGGAAGCCAAGCAGTTGGTCATATCCCACTGAATTTTTCCAAAATCAAAGTGGCATTTTGTGCGTTTGCGGCTTGGAAATGGTTACTTGGTCCATTGGGTTTAGGTGTGATTTATATTTCAAAAGAAGAATCGAAAGGATTCCAATTGGTATTCAAAGGACAAGCAAGTGTTGTCAACGATTCCAATTATTTTCCATATCGAGACGAATGGAAACCCGCTGCCGAACAATTTGAACAGAGTACCATCAATTTTAACGATTGGATTTATTTTTTTGCTTCCCTCAAAATGTTGTCCACTCTTGGGTTCTCACGAGTCCAGGAAAGGATTTACGAAGTAGCAGGGATGTTAAAGGACATGTTACACGAGTTAGGTTTTACTCTGGAATCAGATGTTTTCCCCGACGTCAAAACAGGAATTTTAGCCATAACAAACCACATAGACCCTAAAAAATTCCAACCAGAAGCCATCCAGGCCCATCTCAAACAACATGGAATCATCACGGCAGTTCGCCTGGGTCGCCTCCGAATGGCACCTCATATTGGGATTGAAGAAGAACATGTAAACCGTGTGAAAACCCATTTACAATCGTATTTGGAAAAGTAGAGGGACCTGTGTTAACAAGTCTCTCAAAACAAATCGTAAATGCATTTCCCCTTGTTTTACTTGGAATTGCAGGGATAGGGTTTCTGGAACCAGAAAAAATTTCTTGGTTTAAGGGGCCTTGGATCACTTACAGTTTAGGCCTCATTATGCTTGGGATGGGATTATCATTAGAAGTGGATGATTTTCTTAGGATTTTCAAACAACCCAAACCAATTCTAATCGGAACTATCTTGCAGTATACCATCATGCCTTTGTTAGGTTATTATCTTGGTTTTTGGTTTCACTTACCTGAAGCCTATGCAGTAGGACTGATTCTTGTATCGTGTTGCCCTGGTGGAACTGCATCCAATGTCATTACTTTTCTGGCAAAGGCCAATGTTCCACTCAGTGTCACTCTGACTTCTGTTTCGACGATCCTTGGTATCGTATTCACTCCCATGTTAGTTGCATTTTTTATTGGCAGTCGTTTGGAAATTGACCGCTTGGGACTTGTTCTCACCACCTTCCAAGTGATCCTTTTACCTGTTGGACTTGGGCTTTTTCTCAAATCTTTTTTCCCAAAAGCTACAGAGAAAACAAAAGATATTTTTCCCGTACTATCTGTACTCCTCATTGCGATGATTGTTGCTTCCATCATTGCCAGTGGGAAAGAGACCATCATTACTTCAGACTACCGAATTTTTTTAGCAGTGATTTGTTTGCATTTAGGTGGCTTTGGACTCGGGGGATTCTTTGCTTGGATCCTAACTCGGGATCCCAAAATTTCCCAAACCATTTCCATAGAAGTGGGAATGCAAAATTCTGGGCTTGGGGCGGTCCTTGCCAAGACCCATTTTGCCGATCCAAACACGGCAATTCCTAGTGCACTTTCGAGTCTCACGCATTCTTTACTCGGAAGCCTCTTCGCTAGCTATTTTCGGAAGGAATTGAAAAAACCTGCTATTGTCGATTGACTATATATGGGGTCGGTACGTCATGGCATAAATTATGAGAGAAATCATAAAACTAACCTGTGTCCCATGTGCGATACCTGGGCGGTCAAATTACTTCCAGACTAAAAACAAAAAGACAAAGTCGGAAAAACTTGTGACAAAAAAATATTGCAAATTTTGCAAAGCACACACGGATCACAAGGAATCCAAAGTCTAAGGAATAAGATGCCTAAACCAGCTGCAAAATCCTCCGCCGAGAAGGGAGTAGACAAGAAGTTCATCGAAGAGGTGCGTGAGCTCCTCCAAGAGAAAAAAGAATCTCTTCTCATCAAACTCAACCAGTGGGAAGATACAAGTTCTCCTTCTGGCCTTAAGGAAATGGGAGATATTGCAGACATCGCATCCGAACTCAACTCAGAAGCCCTCACTTCTGTTTTGACAGAAAACGAAATTGAGACTCTACGTGAGATCGAACTCGCTTTAGAGAAAATTGAAAACGGAACCTATGGCATTTGTGAAGGGACAAAGAAAAAAATCCCCCTTGCAAGACTCAAAGCCATCCCGTGGACAAGATTCACCGTAGAATTCGCGGAACAAATGGCAAAAAGTCGTAACCGTGCAGGTGGTTACCGAATGGATTCCCTTTCGGCTTACCCCACAACGGGAATGGATGTAGATTCTCTCGACTAGAGAGAATCGTCTGATTTTCTCTTAACACCGGTTTTAGAAGTTTTACCCTAAATACAAACTCTCCTTTCGTTTTCCCTACATCGAATTCTCTTTTTTACCTGAAAATACAATTGATTCGCCATACCAGTCCTTAAACTCTTTCTATCGTGAGATTTTTAGAAAGGTTTCGTTCTTTACCAATCCTTGACTTAGTATTTTTTTTTGGTGCGAGTATTCTCGTTTGGAACTTACACCGTTACGTAGAGCCAGTTCCCCAATCACTCTTTTTTCCCTCCTTTTTCTTCCAGTTTTCATTTGGTTTTTTCCCACAATTGTACCAACGGAAATGGGGAAGGGTTTGGACGAGTTTATCGGCGGTTACTCTTGTTAGGCTTCCCTATTTATCGGGATTACCGATGGTGGGTTCTTATCAATTAGTGGGACTTCTTCTTGGTTCCATTCTTGGGATTTGGGTTCGAGAAACCTTACTTGTGTTAATTGGCAGAAATGAAACTGCATTACCAAAACAATCAGAACAAATCATTACCGACTGGATGATTCGAAATCCCACTGGAAAATCAAATTCTCCCATTTGGTATTCTACCTATTTTGGGTTTTTGTTTTTTATCTTCTGTTTAACGATTTTGTGTTTTTTAGAATACCAAGGGATCGGTATATTTACAGGGCTTGGTATCCAAGAATATTTGTATTATCCAAAACTTTCTTCAAGAGAAGCAATGGGGCTTTCTTGTAAAATTCTCATTCCACTCACACTTGTCATTTTGTATTTTTTTTCAGAAGAACGTTCTATGCCAACTCCATCAAAGGATAGTTTATCAGAACAGATTCGATTTGGACTCTTTTTAGGATTTGGAATCAATCTTTTGGTTATGTGTATCCAATCTATTTGGAGTTTGGAATTTTTTTCACAGGGAACTCATTTAAGCGTCAGTGCAGGACGCACAACAGGTTTTTTCCAGGACTCAGGATCGGCATCTTGGCTCCTTCCAATTGTCGGATTTTTATGGATGACAAAACTAACTCATATTTGGCGAAAATCAAAAGAACGTTTTAGTTTAATATTATTAATCCTTTCTTTCCTCCTTATCACCTGGTTGGGATTAAAACAAGGAAAGGCTTTTTGGGTGATATGGGGAGTAACAGTTTTAGTTGGATTCATCCAACTGATAACGGATTTATGGATCTTGTCACCAAAAACCAAAATTTTCACACAAATTGGGCTTTACTTCGCTTTACCAGTATTAGGTTGTTTGGCATTATATGGCATCAGTTTGGTACCAAAAGAATGGGATCTTGTGATCTTAGCAAAACGATTTATGTTGTTTCTAAAATCATTCCCTAGCTCTCCCAGTTTAGCCTTCCAACAATTGGATTTAGTCCGATATGAGCTCATCAAAGTTGCAAATTTGGGAATTCATGAAAACCTTTGGATGGGGAATGGGATTGGATCTTTTCCCTTGTTTTTACTTTCCCCAGAACAAAATGGATCAATTGCCAACATTCCCTTCGTTGACTTCCCACCTACATTTTACCATTGGATGTTGTATGAATTAGGAATCCTTGGTTCCATTGTATTTCTTTTTTATATCGGGATTTTCATTTGGGAAAGAGGGCTTTGGAAACAAGGCATTTTACTTCTCATCCCATTTTTATTTGGAGTCCAAATCCAGAATTCGGATGGTGCCTTTTTATGTTTTTATCTCATTCTTTTAGGAGAAAAAGGAACTGGTTATTCTCCCAGTTTTGATAAGTATAGGAAAACGATTTGGTTTTCTCCCTTACTCCTCATCTTGTCAGTTGGTCTGCCTTTAAACTACAGTTTGTTTCATTCACAGAAATTTTTAACCTATGGAATTGGGTCGGAATTTCGTAAAAATGAAACCAAAGATTATCAAATCGCATATACAATCCCTCCTGTATCACCTAACTATGAATATGAATTTCATGGAAAAATTTGGGAATGGAAATTGGTAGATATAAATGTTTCCCGTAGTGGCCGAATCTTCTTGGAAACAAACTCCAAATCCTCTCTTGTTGGAATTAATTTTTTAAATATAGAAAGAAATCAGATCAAAAAAGAATTATTTACGGAAACTAAGTCTGGTTATGTTTGGACTGGAGACGCTCCCAAAGGTGCTACTTACATCCAAATTCATACCAGATCTAAATTGGAATTTCGATTACCAAAATCCCAATTTGATGGTTTAGGTCGATTTCAGTTTTAAATTAAGAAAATTCATTCACTGTGCTTAGGTGAGCCTACGGATGTACAAATCCTTGGTAATTTGAGCAACAGTTTTTCCATCTTCACCAACAACGAGAGCCTCATAGGTTCGGATTGTTTTTTTCTCTTTTTGTAAGAGATTTTTGATTTCTGCAAATTCAGAATCAGGAAGATGGAACGTTGCTGTTACAGTGCCTTCACCTGGTTTGACAAAATCGATTTTTGCACCTTTGTCCCAAACCATATAATCTTTTCCTAAATTCATCATGAGTAAAAACATAAAAAATGGATCACACATAGAATATAAGGAACCACCAAAATGGGTCCCTACATAATTTGTATTGGAGAGAATGAGTGGCATGGAAACTACCATTGTGTTTCGATCGATGAGTTTTGGTAGTATGTTGGCCCCTTCATATGGTTTGAACATTCGGAATGCCTGTTCAAAACCATATGTTTCTTCTAAAAATTTCCAAAGGGGATGAACTTTGTATTCGAGTAATATCTCTCTATTTCTCATTCACCCAGTTTTTGAATTATAGAACAATCGGTCTATCTATTTTCAAGTGGTTCCCATCATCATCTTATCTGTGACAGAATGGATCTCTTTAATTTGTGATTTTAAAATTTCAGTCGTTTTTAAGATGACTTGTTGTGCAGAACGAATCTCTTCGCATTCATTTTGGATTGTATTCGATAAGGATTGGATTTCGTCTAGGTTTGAATTGATCGTAACAATCTCACCATAAACCTCACCAGAAGTATCTCTCACACGTTCTGCAACATCATCTAGTGTTTTTGCTTTGGAAAGGATAGCGCCACCTCTCGACTTTAATTCCTGAATGGATTGTACAACTTCCGCTATAGTTCCATGAACAATATGAATTTCCGAAGCGATGAATTGAAAGGCATCTCCCGATTCAATCCCAAGTTTTTCTGCCTTTTTATAATCATTCACATTTTCGTTTAAGATTTTCGAAATCTGTTTTGCATTGTTTGCCGTCATTGTAGATAAATTTTTAATTTCGTCAGCAATGACCGTGAATCCTTTCCCTTCGGAACCAGAGTGAGTTGCCTCAATGGCCGCATTGATTGCTAGTAAATTCGTTTGTTTGGATACTCCATTAATGAAGTCGATGAGTTTTAGAATATTCCCTGAGGACTCACTGATCCTTTGGATTGTAAAATTGGTATCATTTACTTTTTTTCTACCATCCTTACTTAATTGGACTAAATTTTCCATTGTTTCATTTCTGCTTTGTATCTCAGCTATGACGACGTTTACAATTTCAAACATGATGTTGATTTCTTCTGAAGTTTTACCCACTGCATCCATAAGTTTTACTTCTTCTGAAGCGAGTTGGGAGACAATTTGGTACACACGATCGATGTCACCGCCTGTCGTTTGAATTTTCTCATTTAATTCAATGATATGATTGCCAATGGCATCCAATCTTTTTTGTAAATCAGAACATGTATCTGTTAGAGACTCCGAATATTCGTGGATATCAATTCCATATCCGGAAAGTAATAAAACTGGATCAGCGGCTAAATGATTTGAGACTATATCTTTTTTTAGAATATTTTTATTTTGGATCATTCGAAAAATAGAAAATACGAAAGTAATAAAAACCACCGATCCAGCAATAAATTGGATTATTACTGGGAGAAGTCCGTAAATGGATTGGTATCCAAACATACCTGCGAGGAGGAGAAAAAGGACTAAATTGATAGAATCATTCCAAACCAAACGAGAGTAGAGTCTCTCTTTTTCATTGAAGATTTTTTGTTGTGGCATTGGTTTCCCTAATTTTTTGTAGGATTCATTTTTTTTGACGTAATTTTAACAAAAAATACATCTAATATTTAGACTATGATATTCACTAAAAGGGAAATTGAAGAACACTATCCGCTTTCAGAACGATTGCGTTTAGAAAAGGCGAAATCACAGAATTCCGTCATTTATTGGATCAATGAATTGATCCGAAATCAAGTCAGAGGGACTGAGGACGTAACAAGCCTCATTGAAGTCACAAAAGATTTGGTAATGCAAGTGGAAGACTTATACGCAGAAAAAGAAAATTCTGTGACAAATGCGACAGGGAATCCGTCAAATTCTATAGAGTCAGACTCCATTGAAGAACAAATCTCTGATTTATATGCGGAAAAGGAAATGTTGTTAAAGGAAACAAAAACCCATTCTATTTCTGAGGTGATGGAACTCATCCGAGGAATGGAAGAACAACTTAATTCGATGTATTCAGAATACGAAACATAAAACACATTCGGACAGGAACGAAATTAATGAGCAAATTTATAGACCCAAGTATTTTAGGTAAACTCGGATCCCTTAACCAATCGGAAGCAGATGCATGCCCATTTGGAATTGTAAAGGTAGATGAATCAGGTAAAATTTTACTCTACAATAAATATGAATCGGAACTTGCCAATGTTCCCATTCAAACAGCGGTAGGGAAAAACTTTTTCACGGAAGTAGCAATCTGTACCAATAACCGTATTTTTTACGGTAGATTCAAAGAAGGTATGATTTCAGGTGATTTGGACATCGCTTTCAATTATGTTTTTACTTATAAAATGAAACCTACCAATGTGGTGATTCATTTGTATCACGACAAAGCTACAAACTCAAATTGGATCTTTGTAAAACTAAGATAAAAGAATTTTATCGATTCAAAAAAACTGGGAAAGATTCCATTCTTTCCCAGTTAGTCATCATTCTATCAAATACAGTTTATCCCTGACATATTCTTCAAGCCCTGACAAACTGATTAAATAACCGGTTTGTTTATCTTCCTCTGGGATTTGGTGCCCTAATTTTTTTTCCAATTTCAAAATGAGTTCACTAAAGAGGATAGAATCCATCCCACAATCATAAATGAAATGTTGGTCTGGTTTTGGAACCGAACCCAATATTGATTCAAGTATTTCAGGAATTGTTGTTTCCGAATTGATGTTTTGGATGTTTTTTCCTTTTTCTTTTAGCAATTGAAGCCTAAGGAATTCTTCAAAACACAAACCTGAGATTTTGGAATAATCAGTTTTCCCGTTTGGTAATTTTGGGATCTCGTTTTGTTTGACAATCACTCTTGGAACATGACTACTTGGGAGTTCATTGCGTAATCTCTGGTAGATTCTATCGATCGGAAGTAAAGAATCCGTAAATAACCCAATTGTATCACCTGTTTCATGATGGACCGGTACACAAAAAAACTGACCTTCGAGTCCTAAACCAAGTATTTCTGATTCAATTCGGTCCAAAGACACTCGTTTTCCTTTGTGTTTAATAATACGATCTTTCCTACCGAAAAGATAAAATCCGAGATCCGAATTTTCTCCTAAATCTCCTGTCGCATAATATGAATTAGTGGGTATTGTAGATAATACCCATTCACTGGATTGTAAGGAATAATATTGTTTTGAAACAAATGGACTTTTGACTAAAAGTTCCTGATTTTCCTCTACGGATTGGAATTGAAATTCTACATTCGGTAAAAATTGGAATCTATTTTGCCTAAGTGGGTCACGGTAACCCATTCCGCCTGTCTCTGTGGACCCATAAATCTCTATGATTGAAATTTCTGTTTTTTCTCTAAGTTCCCGAGCGAGTGGTACTGGAAATTTCATCCCAGAAACAATGGCTCTTCTTGGGAGTTGCAAACCTTGTGATAACGCCAGTTGTAACTGAGGGGCAGAAGTAATGCAGAGAGTCGTTTCCGAATGTTTATATCCATCCCCAAAGACAATAGGGATTCCTAACTGTTTTGGAAGTAAAAATCCCCAGAGAAGGCCGTAGAGATGGCAAAACGGGACTTGGACTTGGAATTCGTTGGTCCCATCTAAAAAACTTTGGATGTCTTTTTCGTTTGCCCAATCTTCAAGTTCTGAATGGATTTCAGCCCACTCTTTCCATACTATTTTTGGGACTCCAGTGGATCCGGATGTCACTAAACCAAACGATCGGTGGTTCGGTGTTTTTAAGTCAGGAAGAGGGAACTGTTGGAATTGAGTTTCTAACTTCGTTCCTTGCCAAAGAGGATCCACAAGGATCGGATGGTGGAACTCAAGGTCTTTGAAAAAATTGCCAGATAAAAAGTAATCTTTGTCAGCGAACCGTAAAAGAGAGGCCATAAAACAAAAATCCTCCCTCCGTGGTTTCGGAGGAAGGATTTCTTTTGTTTAGGTAGAATTGTTTTTAAGCGGCTTTTGGATTTCCCATTTTACGTTTCATGAGAAAACCTAACGCAGCTCCTACGACGATCAGGCTTGCTGATACTTCCAAAGCATTCTTACGAACCGCTTTGATGAGGTATGCAGTAAATCCGTTGTCTGTGTAAAAATCACTCACTCTGACTACATAGGATGGTCGGTTTGGTGCAGGGATTTGGTCGATGTGTAAATACCAATCCTTATGAGCAACACCATTGGAGTTCATCCAAGAGTTAAAGAAAATGTAACCAGAAGTTGATGGTTTGCGAATGTCAGCACCTTCTGTTGGGTGGTTGAAAACACCTGGAACGATGATCGCCCAAGGGAAACCATTTTTATCGAGGAAGGAGTCTTTTCCTTTTGCATCTTTGAAGTAACCTGGACGGAAAATTTGTCTGAAAACACCGTCAGTTTTTTGGTTGATTGCAAGGAAGTAGTTTAGGTGTCCCCCAACTAGGTTCTTAGTTGCATTCAAATCCACTGGTTCTTCGAAAGTAATCGTAACTTGTGCAGTTACCCCTCTTACGAAGTCATTGATTGTAAAAGTAGATCCAGCTGCTGGAGCATTTTTCTTTCCAAACAATGTTTTATCAGAACTTGGGAGGATTAATACACCACGTTTGAGTTGTGCAGGGGTTAATGTTCCACCAGTGCAATCACCTGCAGTATTGGCAGTGTATTTGGGAGCAGACGCACATCCATTCCATGGGTTTCCACTTCCATCAACGTAACTGATTTGAACATTAGCATTTGTTGGAACATCAAGTGAAAGTCTCAATTCGTGATTGTAACCTGCACCTTTTGCAACATGTGTATAGGTTCCACGAATGATTTTTACTTTGTTAGTCGGTGTTTTGTCCATTTCAGTACTGAACACTGTAGAGTGGTCATTTAAGTCCGCATCCCCTGCAGAAGGGAACATGTCCTCAAATGCAATTGTATAACGACCAGTTCTTGCAATGGTTGCTAAACTTGGGTCATCTGGGAATTCGTCATAATTATTTGCAATACCATCACAATCCGAATCAACTGCTTGCACACAACCGTTGACTGGTTGGAAATTGGTAGTGTCTACATTGATTACAGGTGCTACCACAACAGTGCCTTCTGAATTAGATCCAGTTGCTGGTTGTTGTACGGGAGCTGATCCCACGATTTCCACAACTTCTCCAGTTGTTGGATTCACACCGACAACACTGATATCAACAGAAACAACCGTAGGGGGGACACTGATTGGAATGGTGACTGAACCATTGCCGTTAGTAGTTCCGACTCCCACAACGTTTGGTTCCCCTGTTGTGATCGACTCCGTCACAGTGACAGGAGCGTTGGTCACTGGACCTGCCTCATTCACAATCACAACGGTAACTGGTACAGTGATATTCGTTTCAAAATTAAAATCTCCACCATTGGTTTGGTCAACCACAGTCGTTGTTGTTTCATTATTAACGGTTGTAGGTCCAGGAGTTGGCGCAGCTGGAGTTGGTGTTGGAGTGACTACGGAAGGAGTTTCGGAATTACCAGTATCACCAGTGTTTGTATTGGAATCAGGTGTAGTCACTTGGCTTGGATCTGTTGTTTCCAATCCTACCACAGTAAATGTTCCATCACCATCATTTGCGGAAGCCGTTGTGGCTTGTGTAGTTCCGTCGCCGAGCCCTAAAAAGGGGAGTAATAACATTCCTTTTTTCTTATTGGAGCAATCCAGAAGAAAGAGAGGAAGCACCAAAAGAATGATCCATCGATTCATATTTTTTTCCTACCTGTATAGGAGATTAAACGACAAATATTGAAAATAATCAACGCTTTTGCAAAAAAATTAGGGAAATCCATGGGATTTCTGGGTAGAAGTACGAACAGGGATCAAAAAAAAGGACAATTTTCGAAACTGATCAGACATAATTGCTTAAAAAAGCATCATTTTCCCTTTTTTGCAATATGGGCAACTGCATTTCCAAATACAAAATTCTGAAAACGGACATTGGTAAATCCAATTTCTGTTAGGATCAGAGAAAGTGTTTCTTGGTCGGGGTAAAGTTTGGAAGAATGGGGGAGGTAATCAAACATTTCGTTTTGTTTCCCATACAACAAATACCCAAATAAAGGAACGATTTTAAAAAAGTAAAAATCAGCAAAGTATTTCAGAAATTTGGGTCTCACACGACCAACATCCAAATTGACGTACACTCCATCTTTCTTTAACACTCGTTTGATCTCAAAAAGGCATTTTTTTAAATCCGAAACATTTCTTAGGCCAAAACCCATTGTTACAATATCAAAACTCCCTTCGGGAAATTGTTTGAGGTCCATGGCATCACCTACAAGGAGTTTGACCTGTGTTTTCCCTTCTACCTTCGGGAAAGCATAGGATAACATCTGTTCTGAAAAATCGAGTCCAACTACCGTTTGCAGTTGGGGATCCAAAGATAACCGATACGTGATATCACCTGTACCACAACATAGATCCAATGCAGATGTTGCTTGGGGGACCTCTTTTTTAGCTTCTTTGACAACCCAATCTTTCCAGATTCGATGTAGGAAAAAACTATTCCAATCATTGAATCTGTCGTAAGCTCTTGCGATTCCATCAAAGTTCTTTCTTACATATTCGGGTTTCTTTTCTTGGGAAGGCAGTTTGTATTGGTTCATAGAGGTCGATACATCCATGAATTGGACATTTTCAATTCCCGCAATTTTGATTTTTATTCTTCTTTTGGCTTTTTCGATGATTTCTTTGGCTTCTTTTTTGCGATTGTTCCTTGGATTTCGAAAATTGGAAGAAAAGGAAACTAGAATGAACTGTTTCCCGAAAGAACCATCGGAAGATGAGTTGGATTTGTTTTTTTCTCCATTAGAACGAACAACCCATTGGTTCCCAACCATCGCTTCCTTAGCTATGTTGCTTGGTTTACTTGGAACAGTGATTGGGATCAACACTGCCTTTGGAGAAATGGAAGCCCAAAAAAAGGTGAGTTTGGAAGTTTTGGCAGGCGGAATCAAAGATGCATTGAATACAACGATTGCCGGGTTACTTGTAGCCATTCCTTCCTTGTTTTTCCATCGAATCATCGAAAATAAAATTCGATATTTATCTGAACTGATCGCAAAAGACCATACCAAAACAGAATGAAACTCAGAAAACCGAAACAAGAATCAGGTATTGATATTAGCAGTTTGATTGATGTTTTGTTTATCCTTTTGATCTTTTTAATGTTAGCTGTTCGATTTTCAGAACCAACTTCTTCCATTTCATTGGATTTACCTAAATCAAAAACAGAAAGTATTGGAAATGAAACCTATGCTTTTAAAATTCAAATCAGGGCTAGTGGTGATTTATATAAAAATGATACCAAAATGGATATGGATACATTTGTAAAAACCTTAGAGAGTAATTCTGATCCAAACAAATCTGTAAGCTTAGAAGTAGACCAACACATTGAATTTGGAACGTTTGTAACAGTCACAGACATTTTAAAACAAAAAAATTACCAGAAAATAGAGATTAAAACTGAAAAACAATGATCCCTTAAAGGGAAGAAGATTGAACCAAATCAATTAAAAATTTATATCGTTTGTTCTTTACTTTTTCGAGTAAAATTGTTTTTCCTTTTGCTTCCGAAGTGATTTTACCTAATAGTTGTAATAGTTGGCCAAAGTTTTGGATTTTGATCAGTTGTAAAATTTCATTTTTAAACTGATTGTCTTCAGAATTTAGAAAGTTCCTTACATATTCTTTTTCTTTTTCGTCAGCATTTGTTATATGCCAAACTTCTTTAGAATTTGTAGGTCCAATTTTAGATTTAAGAATTAGATCATTTGGGATTTCCATCAACTGAAGAAGAGGTAACTCAAATACAAAAGTAGAACCTTGGTTCAATTCACTATCTACCTGTATCGTTCCTCCCAAAAAATCAACTAATTGATGTGAGATGGAGAGTCCAAGCCCTGTTCCTTCTTGGTAGGAACTCCCTTGTTCTGTTTGTTGGAAAGCTTCAAAAATAGAATGGAGTTGGTCTTTAGGGATTCCAATTCCAGAGTCTTTGACGGTAAAACAAACCAAATCAATATTAGGTTCCAAGCCTTGCTTAATTTGGATTTCCAAATTCACAAATCCTTGGTTTGTAAATTTCAACGAATTGCCGAGTAAATTGACTAATATTTGTCTAATTTTTTGCAGGTCTGCTTCATAAAATTTATTTTCAATTGTTTCTGGTTGTAGTAGTTCAAAATGAATTTGTTTTTCTGCAAATCGATACGAAAACATCGAAAATAATGTGTCCCATAATTGAACTAAAGAAAATTTTTCTCTAGTCTCTGTCATCTTACCGGCTTCTATTTTAGAAAGATCTAATATATCATTGATCATTCCCAATAAATGTACGCCATTTTCGTATAATGAATTAACATACCCTTTTAAATGATCTGGTAAATTGGGGTCCTTTTCTAATATTTGTGAGAACCCAATGACTGCGTGTAATGGTGTTCGAAGTTCATGTGTGATTTTGGAAAAAAATACTGATTTTGATTGGTTTGCTTTGATCGCTGCTTCTACAGCTTTTTGGAGTCGTTTGTTTTGGAGTTGGATTTTTTGAGAATAATCATTAAGTTTATCTTCGGCTATTTTTCTGTCAGTGATATCAAAAACAGTGGATTTGCTAATGACAAAATTCCCATTTTTATCATACGTTGGGATAGAATTTAAACTCACAAAAAAAGTAGATTTATCCTTTCTAACAAACTCTAATTCAACTCCAGTTAATGTTTCTTGAGGGAAGGAATGAATGATTTGTTGGAATTTTTCGAAACTACTATGAGTTAATAAATCATTGATTCGAAAGTTACCGACAATTTCTTCTCTTGTATATCCCAACCAATCCAATTCAGTATCATTGATTGATACTAAAATGTTATCTTTATCGAGAGAGTGATAACCACAAGGAGCATTGTTATATAAATCCAAAATCCGTTCATAGGATTTCATTAAGTTTTCTTCGGCAATCTTTCTGTTTGTAATATCAATCCCTATCGATAATACTTCGTATGGGTAACCAAATTCGTTTTTTAAAATGCGATTGGACCAAGTAACAGTGCGTTTATCATCTAATCCTATATATACATCAAATTCTTGACGAATGTTTTGTTCCGGACGATGAAAGATGTTCCATAATAACGATTTGATTTCATTTGATTTTTCAAAAGGTACCCGAAACAAATCTAAGACTAAGTCTTTTCCTTCGGCCTTGTCTTTTGCCATTTGAAAAAATTCTTCAGCGTAAGGATTTACAGAATGGATTCGAAAATCAGGGCTCCAACGTATGATGATTGAATTTGCAGTATCATATATATCTTGGAATTGTTTTTCTTTTTCTCGAATGACTCTTCCAATTTCTTCAGCGTTGATTAAATTTTTTCGGAATAATATTTTCCTTAGTTTTTTTTCTCTTCTATATGCATTACGATAGAAGTAAGCAAAATACAAAAGAGTCGCAGCGATTCCAATGGATATGATTTGTTCTATCATTTTACTTCAAGTAATAACATAGTCATATCATCAGCAACCTTTCCTTCAGAATACTTTAACACTTCTTCCGAAATCGAATCCAAAAAATGTTGGGATGATAAATTGATGTTTTTTTCCACGATTTCCGAAAATTTTTGGTCTCCTAAATACTCTTCTTTTTCATTCGGCACTTCAAACATACCATCTGAAAATAAAAACAATCGATCACCCGATTGTAATATGATGTCTTCATTTTTTGTATTCAATTGATCTGGAAACATCATGAGACAAAAACCTTTTGTTCCCAATTTTTGAATATTGTTTTTTCGAATTAAAAACATGTGATGGTGACCTGCCATGGAATAAGAAAGTAAGTTTTCCTCAGCACGGTAACGAATATAAACTGCACTTATGAAATGTGTACTGATCAAAGGAGTGAGGGTATTGTGAATCCAATATAAACATTCGCTAGGTGACAAAAACGATTTGTTCATTGTTTTGAATGTAATAATTGCCATGAGAGACACCATTGCAGCTGCAATTCCATGCCCTGTTACATCGCCAAATAGGATATCCAAATCTCCCGACGGAAGCACATCATAAGTTATCAAATCCCCACCAACTAAATCCATAGGTTTATAAGAAGTGTAAATTTCGTATAAGGGGGAGGGTGGGAATTGAAATGTTACCAGTTTCTCTTGGTTTGTTTTTGCTAACTCTAAATCTTTCTGAATGGCGTACAATAAATCGATCCGTTCCTTTTCTAAAGTTTTGATTTTGAGGTGGGTTCGAATCCTTGCTAAAATTTCAGATTCTTGAAAGGGTTTTGTGATGTAGTCAACAGCTCCAGTTTCTAAACCTTTTACTATATCACTTGTTTCATTTAATGCTGAGAGAAAAAGGATAGGTGTATTTTTATGACGTTCCATCGTTAAAAGTCGTTTTGCCACCTCGAGTCCGCTGATTCCTGGCAATAAGATATCGAGTAATATCAGATCAAAATCCAAAACTTCCGCAAGTTCTAAGGCATACTCTCCATCGTATGCAACTGCAACTTCATAACCTTGGCCAAGTAAAATATGGGTGATGATTTCCATATTGGTTTCATTATCATCAACGACTAAAATTTTTGCGGCTAATTTAGAATTCACTATGCAAAAAGGATGATTTACAAAAAACTTTTGGCAAGGTTTTTTTAAGAGATAAAAATTCTCTCCAAATCAAATGAGAAAGATCATCCACATTGATATGGATGCATTTTATGCATCAGTTGAACAACGTGACTTCCCTGAAATGAGAGGGAAACCTGTTGTTGTTGGTGGATCTCCGCATTCCAGGGGGGTGGTTTGTGCTGCAAGTTATGAAGCTAGAAAATTTGGAATTCGATCAGCGATTTCATGTTACCAAGCATACAAACTTTGTCCTGATGCAATTTTTACTCCTCCACGATTTGATGTTTATAAATCAGTATCAAAAGAAATTCGTAGGATCTTTTTGGAATATACTGATTTAGTCGAACCCTTATCCTTAGATGAAGCTTATTTAGATGTAACATTGAACAAACAAGAGATTCCACTTGCCAGTACAATCGCCAAAGAAATTCGAAAAAAGATTTGGGAAAACACAGGGCTCACTTGTTCTGCTGGAGTTGCAACAAACAAGTTTTTGGCGAAGATGGCTTCCGAAAAAAACAAACCAAACGGATTGTATGTCGTTTTACCAGGAGACGAAATTTCTTTCTTGGATGAATTACCTTTATACCAATTTTTTGGGATAGGGAAAAAAACTTTTGAAAAACTCCAACACTTAGGTTTTTCAAAAGGGAAAGATTTGAGAAAGGCGGAGGAATCATTTCTTGTCCATGAATTTGGAAAAATGGGTGCTGTATTTTATCGAATGGCAAGGGGGATCGATGATAGAGAAGTTATCCCTTTCCGTGATCCTAAGTCCATTGGTGTGGAAACCACTTTCACTCATGATTCTGAGGATTTTTCTTATTTTTTACTCAAATTGGAATCTCTTGCAAAAGAACTCGAAATGAGAATGTTGAAAAAAAACAAAAAAGGTAAAACACTTACCTTAAAAGTAAAATTTGAAGATTTTACTGTAAAACAAAAATCAATTACTTCTGACGTTGTTTTCTTCTTGGCAGACAACCTTTTCCAACAATCCTCGAACATGTTGGCAAGTGTTTGGAAGGACAATTTTGATCCTCCTAAAAAAATTAGACTTTTGGGACTATCAGTTTCTAATTTTTATGAAAAAGAAATTCCGGAAGACCAACCTTCCTTGTTCGGATAATATATGTTAGATGATGAAAACGATTTAGAATCTTTAGGACCATTAAAGGTATTAAGAGTAAAAGGGGACCCTGACGCTCCCACAATAGTTTTGTTTCATGGTTATGGTGCTAGTGCATTTGATTTATACCCCATCCATGAAGTTCTTGTTACAGACCAAAAATTCAATTGGGTTTTCCCACATGGCCATTTGAGTATTCCACTGATGCCCGGGTATTCGGGGCGTGCTTGGTTCCCCATTGATATGGCCGCTTTAGAAGAAGCGATACGAAAGAATGATTTTCGAAATTTTGCAGACAAAGACCCAGAAGGTATGGATATCGCAAGAGCTTCCGCATATTTGATGTTAGAAGCTCTTGGTGTGCCTTGGAACCAATTGATTTTAGGTGGTTTTTCGCAAGGAGCAATGCTTGCAACTGATATTACACTCCGAAACGAACTAATATCCAAAGGATTAATGATCCTTTCAGGAGCCTTAGTCAATGAGACTCTTTGGAAAGATTTGGCACCTAAAAAATCAAACTTAAGGTTTTTCCAATCTCATGGCGAATACGATCCTATTTTGGGTTATGCCAATGCGAAAAAACTGGAAAAATTACTTCGAGGTTCTGGTTTGTTAGGAGAGTTCATATCCTTCCCTGGAGGACACGAAATTCCCGCTCCTGTGGTCCAAGGGATTAGCCGTTATCTGAATAGTTTGTCCTAAATCTAAGACAAACTTAAAAATTGAAATGTCAATAGGGTAACAGTTCTGTCTAAGTTCTGGATGGTTGTTATGAAACATTATTTTGCACTCTTTTTTGTTCTGGGGATGTCCCAATCGTTAATAGCACAGAACTTTGATCACAAACATAGTGTTTGGGACTTGTTACTCAAAAAACATGTCAAAAATGGACTTGTCTCTTACAAAGGATTTATCTCTGACTCATCCCAATTGAATAGTTACCTCGACCAACTAACAAAAGTTTCTGACAGTCAGTACCAATCCTTTTCTGAAAAAGAAAAAATCAGTTTTTTGATTAATGCTTATAATGCATTTACTGTAAAACTGATAGTGGACCATTACCCTGTGGACAGTATCACTGACATTGGTTCACCGATTTCAAAAATCAATTTAGCCAGAGGGATTCCTTGGAAAAAAGAATTTTTTAGCCTACTTGGGAAATCCAGACACCTAGATTGGATTGAACATGAAAAACTGAGAAAAGATTTTATGGAACCAAGGATTCATTTTGCGATTGTATGTGCATCCATTGGCTGCCCAATTTTACAATCTGAAGCTTATACACCTGCAAATTTAGAAAAACAATTACAAATAGCAAAACTAACGTTCTTAAAAAACTCTAAGAAAAATTCTTATGATAAAAATACAAATACACTGTATCTAAGTAAGATATTCAACTGGTTCCAACCTGACTTTACCAAAAAGACATCACTCATCCAATTTATACAAGATGGATTTGAAGATACGATCAAACCCGATGCCAAAATCATTTACAATGAATACAATTGGGATCTAAACGAATTGAAATAAGAACCCATTCGATCCATAAAGATTGAAAGTAATCTGATAGATTGGTTTTGTAGATTTTATGAAACCAATTTTAATTCGTAAGTGATTGTAGCCGTTTTTTCCAATGTTTTAGCAACGGAACAATACTTTTCTAAACTCAAGTCAATGGCTCGTTTTACTTGTGACTCTTCGAATTCTCCTTTTACAAAAAATTTCAAATGAATTTTTTTGAAGAGATTGGCTTCTTCTACTTTTTCACGGTCTGCTTCCACATCCACTGAATAGTCTTTCACTTCAATGCGATACTTGTTTAAGATCATGATGACATCAATGCTACTGCAACCTGCAAGTCCCATGATGAGAAGTTCCATTGGCCTTGGACCAGAATTTTTGCCACCAATTTCGGGTGAGGCATCGATCCGAATGGAATTGCCTGCTTCGTTAGTTGCTTCTAAGACAAATGGGGCTTCGATACGTTTTAAATGAATGTGCATAAATCATGTTCCACACAGGCGGGGGATTGGCCCCGCCACTTTTCCACTATTTATTCGGTTGTGGTGTGTAACGTAAATAAGGTTTGATTGTACGAAACCCTTTTGGGAATTTTTTCTTTGCATCTTCATCGGAAACTGATGGAACGATGATTGTATCTTCTCCGTCTTTCCAGTTGGCAGGAGTTGCAACACTAAATTGAGAAGTGAGTTGTAAAGAATCAATAACCCGAAGTAACTCATCAAAATTTCTTCCAGTGGAAGCTGGGTAAGTAAGAGTGAGTTTTACTTTTTTGTCTGGTCCTACTACAAACACAGAACGAACTGTCGTTGTTTCGCTCGCATTTGGGTGGATCATATCATATAAATTGGATACTTTTTTGTCAGCATCTGCAATGATTGGGTAATTTACATTTGTGCTTTGTGTTTCGTTGATATCAGAGATCCAACCTTTATGGCTGTCCACAGGGTCAACGGAAAGTGCGATCACTTTTACATTTCTTTTTTCAAACTCAGGTTTGATTTTAGCCACATAACCTAACTCAGTTGTACAAACTGGAGTGTAGTCTTTTGGATGAGAAAATAAAATCCCCCAACTTTGTCCTAAATATTCATGGAAGTCAATTTTACCTTCCGAAGTTTCCGCTTGGAAATTGGGTGCTTCATCGCCGAGTCGTAGTGCCATCTCGTGTTTCTCCTATATGAGTCAGATACTTCCCAATATTGAAACTACGCCGACAAAAGCAAGAAAATTATACAATTTATTGGATACTTTGTCTATTTTAGCAGAAAAATCTATGTATTTCCTACTTTTTAGTCCTTGTAAATGAACCGTCCCAATCCAATTCCGGAGGAGTTTCGATATAGTATTGGCACCGTTCCAAGAGAAGTTTACACGCTTCGTCGTGAGAGGACTGGTATAAGATTTCAAACTGCCGTTTTGCTTCCAAAAATTTACGATTAAAATAGGAAAATAGGGCAGTTTCGTATGCATTTACGAATTTTTTCTCTTCTTCTGACTCTTCTCCCTTTTTGCATCTCACTTCATATAGAGTGACTGGTTTTGATTTTCCTTTCACACGTACTGTATCGAGTTTCCGTGAGAAAAAATGGTCTTTGATTTCATCATGGACAAATTCCGAAACGAGAATACAAACCCCATAATCCTTACCTGCTGCTTCAAGCCTTGCTGCTAGATTGACTGTATCTCCCATCATGGTATAGG